>NZ_BAAAQN010000018.1:0-160094 GCF_039531695.1 Catenulispora yoronensis | reverse complement strand
CGGGCGCCGGGGCCGGCCAGCGGTCCGGCGTCGTGGTCGGCGTGGGCGGCGGCGCCCCGCGCGCGGCCCGCACCCTGCCGACCTCGAAGATCCCGACCGCCGTCATCAACTCCCGGACGGCCGGCAGCCGCCCGGGCAACAACCGCCCGCCGTCCGGCTCGCCGCGGGTGGCGCCCAAGTCCGGCGCCGTACCGCAGGCCGCGCTGGGCGGCTCGGGACTCGGCGGCCAGACGCTCGGTACTCAGACCCTGGGTGCCCAGTCGCTGGGTGCTCAGTCCCTGGGCTCCGCCGGGCTGGGCAATTCAAGTCTGGGCAATGCGAGTCTGAGCGCTTCCGGCCTGGGCGGTTCGGGCCTGGGCCCGGCGCTCGGCCCGCAGCCCCCGATCGGGCCGCTGCCCTATCTCCCGGGCTCGCCGCTGCCCGGCCCGGAGAACCCCTACACGTTCGGCACGCCGCGGCTGCCCTCGCCGACGGGCCGGTGATAATCCGGTGTCGGTGATCGCGACGGCGTGCCACCATCGAGGCGGGGAGAGCGTTTCTCCCCGCCTCGCGGCGTTCTCACGCCGCATCTGTCACGACTGATGAAGAGGAAGCACATGACGGAATCCCACAAGGACGCTGCCCGCGACGAGGTCTACGCATTGCACGACCGCGACACGCCGGAAGCCGAGTGGGACACCGAGGACGCCTTCGAAGCGCCGGCCCCGCTCTACCGCAACCGGTGGGCCGCCTCCCGGCACGACGGCGAGCAGTTCGACCTGGAGGAGCGCACCTCGCTGCGCCGCGTGGCCGGACTGTCCACCGAGCTCGAGGACGTCACCGAAGTCGAGTACCGGCAGCTCCGCCTGGAGCGCGTGGTGCTGGTCGGGGTCTGGACCGAGGGCACGGCGGCCGACGCCGAGCTGTCGCTGCGCGAGCTCGCCGCCCTGGCCGAGACGGCCGGCTCGGAGGTCCTGGACGGCGTGATCCAGCGTCGCGACCGCCCGGACCCGGCCACCTACATCGGCAGCGGCAAGGCCTTGGAGCTGCGCGACATCGTGCTCGCCTCCGGGGCGGACACCGTGATCTGCGACGGCGAGCTCAGCCCGGGCCAGCTGATCCACCTGGAAGACGTGGTCAAGGTCAAGGTCATCGACCGTACCGCGCTGATCCTGGACATCTTCGCCCAGCACGCCAAGTCCCGCGAGGGCAAGGCCCAGGTGGCGCTGGCGCAGATGCAGTACATGCTGCCGCGCCTGCGCGGCTGGGGCCAGTCGCTGTCCCGCCAGATGGGCGGTGGCCGCGGCGGCCTGGCCACCCGCGGTCCCGGTGAGACCAAGATCGAGACCGACCGCCGCCGCATCCGCGAGCGGATGGCCAAGCTGCGCCGCGAGATCGCGGACATGAGCAAGGGCCGCCAGACCAAGCGCGCCGAACGGCGCCGCGGCTCGGTGCCCTCGGTGGTGCTGGCCGGCTACACCAACGCCGGCAAGTCCTCCCTGCTCAACCGCCTGACCGGGGCCGGCGTCCTGGTGGAGAACGCCCTGTTCGCCACCCTGGACCCGACCGTGCGCCGCACCGAGACCGAGGGCGGCCGCGCCTACACCCTGTCCGACACCGTGGGCTTCGTCCGCCACCTGCCGCACCAACTGGTCGAGGCCTTCCGCTCCACCCTGGAGGAGGTCGGCGAGAGCGACCTGGTGCTGCACGTGGTGGACGCCAGCGACGAGGACCCGGAGGGCCAGATCTCCGCCGTCCGCGCCGTCTTCGCCGACCTCGGCGCGGGCGACGTGAAGGAACTGATGGTCCTCAACAAGGCCGACCTCGCCGACCCCGAGGTCCTGACCCGCCTGCTGCGCCACGAACCGCACAGCGTGGTGGTCTCGGCCCGCACCGGCGAAGGCATCGAGGACCTCCTCACCGCCATCGAGCGCGACCTCCCCCGCCCCGGCGTGGAGCTGGAAGCCCTGGTCCCCTACGGCCGCGGCGACCTGGTGGCCCGAATCCACGCCGAGGGCGAGATGCTGAAGGAGGAGCACACGGACCACGGAACCCTGGTCCGAGCGCTGATCCACCAGGACCTCGCCGCCCAGCTGGAACCATTCCGCACGGTCAACGCACTGTAACCGACGAACAAAGGCGGCGGCCCCTCCCACGGGAGGGGCCGCCGCCTTTCCGCACCCCACCCTGTGGAAAACCCCCACCCACAAAAACCCCCCACCATTTCCCACCCACTCCCCGTCCACCACTAGACCGAATGAGTGACCCCCACCCCACCACCCCCGATTTGTCCACAACCAAAACCTTCACCCTGGTATGCCCCACCCCACCCGCCCTACCGTCTCAGACATGGAACGAACCAGCCCGGACCCCCCACCGTACGGCAGCGCCCAACCCCGCACCCCGCCGCCGACGGCCCGCACCCGGCTGGCCTCGCTCCAGCAAGGCCCGGCGCGGTACTGGTCGCCTGCCGCGTCGGGCCCCATGCCCCTCTCCGAAGCCCTCGCCGCCCGCCGCCAAGCCGACCCCTGGTGGCGCCGCACAACCGCCAACCTCACCACCCGCCTCCCACCCACCCTCCACGCCCGCTGGGCCCTCACCACCACCGCCGCCCTGGCCCTGGCCCTCCTCGCCGCCGCAGGCGCCACCGCCGGCGGCTGGTACCTGACCCGATCACAAGCGTCGGTAGTGGACCTCGGCGCCACCGACACAGCCGCCGACCGAAGCGGGAGCAACGCCACGGACCGAGGCGGGGGCCGCAGCGCAGACAATGCCGGGGACGCTGCCACGGGCCGCGGTGCGGACAAGGCCAGGGACCGGCACAGGGGTCGTGCCGCGCCCAGGGCCGGGGACCGGTCTGCCGGTGGACCCGTGGACGGGACCGCACCAGGGGGAAGGGGAGGGGGCGGGGGAAGCACAAGAGACACACCCCCACCCGACACCACCCCCGGCTCCCACCTCGGCATCTCAGCCCCCGACAACCCTGCCAACCCTGCCAACCCCGGCAACCTCACCAACCCTGGCAACCCCGCCAACTTCGGCAACTCCGACACTGCCGACGGCGCCGACAGTGCCGACACTCGCGATACCCCCAACACTCCCAACTCTCCCAACACCCCCGACCCCGCCTGCGCCGCCCGCCCCCCAACCACCACTCCCGCAGCTCCCCCCGCAATCCCCCGCGCCCTCGGCCGCATCGACCAGGCCTCCGTCCTGACTTACGCGCCGCACACCTCCGCATGCCCCGCCCGCACCACCACCAGCCCCCTCCTGGCCGGCACGGCAGGACCCACCGCCGTGATCGTCGACGTCGAAGGCAAAGTCGCCCGCCCCGGCGTCCTCGCCCTCCCCGCCGGCTCCCGCGTCTACGAAGCCCTCGCCGCAGCGGGCGGCGCCCTGCCCGGCATCGACGCCTCCGCACTCGACCTCGCCCGCCTCCTCACCGACGGCGAGCAACTCCGCGTCGGCATCGCCGGCGAACCAAGCCCAGCCGTCGGCGTGACACCACCGACCACCGGCCACGGAAAGAAAAAGGGCGGCCACGTGGTGAACCTGAACACCGCGACGCTCGACGAACTCCAAAGCGTGCCGGACGTCGGCCCCGCGATGGCCCAACGAATCCTGGACTGGCGCTCCACCCACGGCCACTTCACCTCGGTGAACCAACTCCGCGACGTGCGAGGCATCGGCGACCGCAAGTTCGCCGAAATGCGCGACTCGGTGACGGTGTGACCCATGACCCTGACCGCCACCTTCCGCTCCGCCGCACCCGACGACCGCCCCCACCGCGACCTCCGCCTCCTCCCAATCCTCCTCGCCGCCTACACAGCCGCATGGATCGGCGACGGCCAGGCCAACTACCCCGCCCTCCTGTTCTGGGCAGCCTGCGCCCTGACCGGCGCCGCACTACTGGTGACAGCACGCGCCCGCGCCCCGATGCCGACGAGGTGGGAGGACCCGAATACCTTCGCTGAGCTCGATGTCGATGTCGATGTCGATGTCGATGGCGGGGGCGATGCCGACGCTGGAGCCGGAGCTGATGTCGACGCCGCGGCCTGGGCTGAAGGTCAAGCCAGAAGCCGAGTCCTGCCAACCTCCGACTGGATCCGAGCCGGATCCCCAGAGTGGGCCCACGGCCAGCGGCCAACTTTTGGCTGGGCACACGACCACGACCACGACTACCGCCATGACCACAATCAGGTCCCTGCCTGCGGCCACGACCACGACCATGACCAGGCCCTTGCCCGGGCCCAAGGCCAAGGCCACGACCAAGCCCAGATCCTTGGCCGGGCCCACAACCATGACCAAGCTGGCCGGGCCCAAGCTTGGAATCAGGTCGTTGACCAAGACCGGGTCCTTGGCCGCGCCCAACCCCACGACCAGGTTCTTGCCCGCGATCACGACCCAGTCGTTGCCCAAGGCCAAGGCCAGGACCAAGACAGAGCCCAGGTCCTTGGCCGCACCCACGACCATGTCCTTGGTCGGGCCCAAGCCCAGAACCTTGGCCGAGCCCAAGCCCGAAGCCGAGCCCAAAACCCCGGCCAAGCCCCCGCCCAAGCGCATGCCTTCGGCCGAGCCGATACCCCACCCTTTGCCCGCGCCAGCACCCACGCCCCGACAACCACCCCGAACCGATTCGGCGCAGATAGCCGACGCCCCACCGCCACTCGCGGCCCCCGCACCCCCACTCCCCGCTCCGCGCTGACTCCCACCCGCACCCCCACCACCTCCACCCCCACCCGCACCCGCACCCGCCGCCGCACCCTCGCCGCCGCCTGCCTCATCGCCGCCGGCGCCGGCACCGCCGCCACCACCCGTGCCATCGCCACCCACACCGGTCCGCTGCCCCGTCTTGCCGCCGTGCGCGCCCCGGCCACCGTCGAGGCGGTCCTCACCGATGACCCTCGCGTCGCTCACTCGCTGCACGGGCCGTTCGCCATCGTTCCCGTCCGGGTTGAGCTCGTGAATGGCGTCCGCACTCGTGTGCCCGCCACTGTCCTCGCCTCGCGGCCCGAGGCCTGGCGGCCGCTGCTGCCCTCCACGCGCGTCCGCGTTGAGGCTCGGCTTCGTCCTGCGCGTCCAGATACCCCCGACGCTGCTGCGCTGTCCGTTCGGCGGCCGCCGCAGGTGGTGGCGGGTCCCAGTGCGCTTCAGGGGTTTGCGGGGGGTCTGCGGCAGGGGTTGCGTGATGCCTGTGGCGGGTTGCCGGCTGATGCGCGTGGGCTGCTGCCGGGGCTTGTCATCGGTGATGTTTCGCAGGAGCCGGACAGTCTCTCGGCGGCGTTTCGGGCGACTGGGCTGTCGCATCTCACTGCTGTCAGCGGCGAGAATCTTGCGTTTGTGCTGGCTGCGGCGATGCCGTTGGCTCGGCTTGTCGGGGTGCGGGGGCGGTTTCTGACGGTTGTCGGGCTGGCCGTTGTGCTCGCGTTCACCGTGCTGGCGCGGCCGGAGCCCTCGATGGTGCGTGCCAGTGTGATGGCGTTGCTTGCGTTGCTGTTGGCCGCCGTGGGTCGGCGGGCTCGGGGGATTCCGTTGCTCTGTGCGGGTGGCACGCTTCTGCTGCTGTTCGATCCCTGGCTCGCGCGGTCTTACGGCTTCGCGCTCTCGCTCTCCGCTACCGCCGGGCTGTTCCTGCTCGCGCCCGGGTGGCAGCGTGCGCTGGCCGAGCGGGGGGTGCCGCATCGCGTGGCCGAGTCGTTGGCCTGTACGGCGGCCGCCGAGGCGTTCTGCCTGCCGGTGCTGGTCTCGCTCACGGCCGAGATCACGCCGTTGTCGATTCCGGCGAACCTGCTCGCTGAGGTCTTCGTCGGGCCGGCGACGGTGCTCGGGGCGACTGCCCTGCTCGCCGCTGCCGTATGGCCGCCGCTGGGCCGTGCCGTCGCCTGGCTCGCGCAGTGGCCGACCGACGGCATCGTGGCCGTCGCGCGCAGTGGTGCCCGGCTCCCCGGCGCCGCCGTTCCCTGGGCCGCCGGTCTGGCTGGGAGCGTGACGCTCCTCGCGGCCTACGCGGCGATCTTCCTGAACTTGGCCGCCGTCGGCGCTCGTAAGAACGCTCGTAAGAACACTCATAAGAACTAGGAGGCGTGATGAATCCCTCGATACCCGGCCCCTACCTTGACCCCGACTACCCGCCGGGACGCGCAAGCCGTGGAGGGGACGGCTTCCGCAGCACGTCGCGAACGCGGCGCCACCTCGCGGCGGCGGCTGTCGTCGCGCTCGCGACCGTGCTCGCCTCGGCCGCCCTCACCGTCCTCGTCCTCCGAAGCCGTAGCGCTCCCTGGCCGCCGCCCGACTGGCTGTTCGCAGCCTGCGACGTGGGCCAAGGCGATGCCCTGGCGCTCGCCGTCGGCCCCGCGGCGGCCGTGGTCGTCGACACCGGCCCCGATCCGGCGAAGGCGGACCGCTGCCTGGCCTCGCTCGGGGTCCGCAAGGTCCCGCTGCTGGTTCTCACCCACTTCCACGCCGACCACGTCGACGGCGTCCCCGGCGTCCTGCACGGCCGCACCGTGACCGAGATCGAGACCACCGACGATCCCGATCCGCCGCGCGGCGCTGCCGAGGTCGCCAGCTGGGCGCACGCCGCCGAAGTCCCGACCACCCAAGCCGCCGCCGGAGAACACCGCGAATACGGAGCCCTGTCGTGGAACGTTCTCTGGCCTGACGCCGCCGCTGACCGGAACCCGGATCTGACACGGCCGAAGCCCAAGCCCAAGTCCGACTCCAAGCATAGCCACCGCCCCCGCACCTCCTCCCACGGCGGCGAAGAAGGCTCCGGCCCGAACAACGCCAGCGTGGTCCTCTACGTCCACATCGCGACCCGGGACGGCCCGATCCGCCTCCTGCTGACCGGCGACATCGAACCGCCGGCCCAGCACGCGGTCCTGGCTGCCCACCCGGACCTTGCCGCCGATGTGCTGAAGGTGCCGCACCATGGCTCCGCGTATCAGGACCCGGACTTGTTCGCCGTCGTGCATCCGCGGGTCGCCGTCATCTCCGTCGGCGCGGGCAACACCTACGGTCACCCCGCTGCGCGGACCGTCGACCTGGCCTCCGGCGCTGGCGCGCGGGTCTTCCGCACCGATCGTGACGGTCAGATCGTCGTCGCGGGCACCGCACTCCACCTGCGGGTCGCCACCCGCCGCGATACCCACTGATCAGGTCGACCCTCGGCCCACCCGCAGCCCACCCTTAGCCCATCCGCATCCCACCGTCAGCACCCAACCACCGTCAACCTCCGTCGCCGCATGTCGCAGCTTATGGATAGTCTCGTGCCCCGTACCCGAAGCCGAGTCTGGAGGGGAGCCGGCTCATGGACGGCCACAGCCATGACGAGCACGACCACACCCACGACCACACCCACGCCCCCACGCACACCCACACCGCCGCCTGCGACACCGGATGCTGCGAGCGTCTGGAGGCCGAGGGCGAGGTCGCGGCCGCGCGGCTGATCCTCGACGGCGGCGACCTCGAACACGCCGCGAACCACGTCGCGGGCGCGATAGGCACCGACCCGTCGCTGCCGGAGGCGCACGAGGCGCTGGCCGAGCTGGTGGCGCGGGTCGGCGGGCCGTACGCCGCCTTGCAGCTGTTCCCGGACACCGAGCGCTACACCGGTGCCCTGGCGTGCCGGGCCGAGCTGCTCGCCGCGGTGGGGCGGACCGACGAGGCGGTGCATCTGCTGGCCGGGGTCATGGCCGCGGCGCCGGCCCGGCCGTGGGCCGATGTGGCGTGGCTGGCCGACCCGGAGCTGCCCGCGCGGCTGAACCCGGCGACGCTCACGCAGTCGGTGCTGCGGCTGTGCCAGGGGCTGGGGGACCCGGTCTCGGAGGAGGACTTCGCCGCCCTGGTCCACTTCTACCGCGTGATCGCGGCCGTGGTCGCGCGCGGCGACGATCCGCAGCTGGCCGCTGTCGCCTGCGGTCTGGCCCGGCGGCTCGGGGACGCCGACCAGGCGATCCGGTGGGGCGAGGCGGCGGTCCGGGGCGGGGCCGGGGCGATGGGCGCGATCATGCTCGGCAACGCTCTGCGCCGCTTCGGCCGGATCCAGGACGCGATCGCGCTGTGGACCCGCACCGTCGAGGAAGACCCCTCCCAGACCTATCTGATGGTCGACCTCGCCGAGTCGCTGTCCGGCGTCGGGCGCCGTGCCGAGGGCGTGGCGCTGCTGGAGAAGGTGGTCGCGACCGATCCCGGGCACGAGAAGGCGGCGCCGGCGCTGCTCGGCATGCGCTTCGAGGCCGACGGCGACCCGGCGCACCTGCTCGCCCTCGCCGACCACTACCGCGCGCACCCCGACCATGACTACGCCGCCTACCTGCTCGGCCACCACAGCCGGGGCCTGACCTGGGTCGGCCAGGTCGCCGGGGCCACCGAGGCCTGCGTCAACGTGCTGCGCCAGCTGATCGAGGCCGACAACTTCGGCATCACCGGCGAGATGTCGCTGTCGATCATCGAGCCGCCGAGCGCGCTGGCGACGCTGCGGCTGGTCGTCCCGGACCTGAAGATGTCCTTCCTGGAGATCGGCGACCCCGATCCGCGCCGGGCCGCGCGCCCGGTCGACGTCGCCGTCTGGCAGTACGCGGGCCTGGACGCCGTGCCGGTCCACGCCCCGCCGTCGCCGCGGACCACCGCGCTGGTGGCGGACCTGGCCACGCCGAACTGGCCCGGGCCGACCGGGCTCTACGACCACGCGGTCGCGCTGGCCGGCGTGCCGGTGGCCGAGCTGCTCGGCGTGCTGGCGCACCTGCCCGCGCCGCAGGACGCGCCGTGGCCGGACGAGTTCGCGATGCGGGCGCCGGACTACTGGGTCCGGTCCATACAGACCGTGGCCTGCGTGGGGATCGCGCACCACGGGGCCGACGAGCCCTGGGCGTCCTCCGAGCGCCGCCGGATCCTGCTCGACCTGCTCGACGGCGCGGAGGACTGGATCTGCGAGGCGGCCGGGATGGCGCTGGTCGCGATCGGCTGGGCGTTCCCGGAGACCCGGACGGAGGTCCTGGAGCGGCTGCTGAACCGGTTGGCGCTGTTCGTCCAGGCCGCCGAGGCGCGGCCGGTGACGGTGCTGGGGTCGATGTGCAACCTGGTCCTGGCCTGCCCGTGGCTGGACCGGCGCGGGGCGTCGTACGTGCTGGACGTGCTCAAGCGGCTGGAATCCGAGGACTGAACGGACCAGAACCGCCGCGGCCCGGGCGGCGGTTCTGCCAGGCTTGGGGCATGGTGACGCTGCATCTGGCCCAGAACCCCGACGCCGACGCCTTCCTGGCCGAGGACCCGCTGGGCGTCCTCACCGGCATGCTTCTTGATCAACAAGTGCCCATGGAGAAGGCGTTCTCCGGCCCCTACGTCCTGGCCACCCGGCTCGGCGTGAAGCGCCTGGACGCCGAGCAGATCGCGGGCTACGACCCCGACGAGTTCGTGGCGCTGTTCTCCGAGGTGCCGGCCATCCACCGCTTCCCGAAGGCGATGGCCGAGCGGACGCAGAAGCTGGCGCGGGCGGTGGTCGACGAGTACGGCGGCGACGCTTCCACGGTGTGGACCGGGGCGAAGGACGGCGCCGACCTGTTCAAGCGCGTCTCCGCGCTGCCCGGCTACGGCAAGCAGAAGGCCCAGATCCTGGTCGCGCTGCTCGGCAAGCAGTTCGGCGTGACGCCGAAGGGCTGGCGCGAGGCCGCCGGGGACTACGGGACCAAGGGCTCGACGCGGTCGGTCGCCGATGTCGTGGACGCCGCCAGCCTGGTGAAGGTGCGGACGTTCAAGAAGGAGATGAAGGCGGCGGCGAAGGCGGCCAAGGGCGAGGAGTAGGTGGAGTGGGGCGTACCTTGCCGCTGCCCGACATCACCTCCGGCGTCACCCCCGGCGTCACCACCCGACTTGTCCCCGCGCCGTGCCATGCTTGACCCGATGCCTGCCGACACCGCCGCCCCGTCCCAGCTCGTCCTCGTCGTCGGGGCCGAGGAACTGCTCGTCGACCGGGCCGTGGCCCGGATCGCCGCCGCGCGCCGGGCCGAGGACCCGGAGACCGACACGCGGGACCTGTCGCCGGGGAACTTCACTCCGGGGACGTTCGCCGAGCTGGTGAGCCCGTCGCTGTTCGGCGAGAGCCGGGTCGTGGTGGTGCGGGCCTCGCAGGACCTGGCCGCCGACGACACGGCCGCGCTCACCGCTGCCTTGGGCAACCTGGCCGAGGAGATCACGCTGGTCGTGGTGCACAACGGCGGGGTGAAGGGCAAAGGGCTGATCACCACGATGGAGAAGGCCGGGGCCCGGCGGATCGACGTCGCGAAGGTCACCAAGCCCGCCGAGCGGATCGCGTTCCTGCGCGACGAGTTCAAGGCCGCCAAGCGCCAGATCACCGAGGAGGCGTCGCGCGCGCTGCTCGACGCTGTCGGCAACGAGTTGCGCGAGCTGGCCGCCGCCGCCTCGCAGCTGATCGCCGACACCAGCGACGACCCGCGCGGTCCGATCGACGAGACGATCGTCGCCAAGTACTACAGCGGCCGCGCCGAGGTCTCCGGCTTCACCGTCGCCGACCTCGCGGTCGACGGCCGCACCGCGCAGGCGCTGGAGCAGCTCCGCTGGGCGCTGGCCACCGGCACCGCCCCGGTGCTGATCACCAGCGCCCTGGCCAACGGCGTGCGGTCGGTCGCCCGGGTCGCCTCGGCCCCGCGCGGCGCCCGCCCGGCGGACCTGGCCCGCGAGCTCGGCATGCCGCCATGGAAGATCGACAAGGTGCGCCAGCAGGTTCGCGGCTGGACGCCGGACGGCATCAGCACCGCGCTGCTGGCCGTGGCCGAAGCGGACGCGGCGGTGAAGGGCGGCGGGGACGACTCCGCGTACGCGCTCGAACGGTGCGTGGTGACGGTCTGCCAGGCGCGAGGGCAGGGCCGCGGCTGACCAGCGCGTCGCCGAACTGCCAGCGCCCCTGCACTCCACCACTCCAGCGCCCATGCGCCGCACCGCCCCAGCGCGCCATGCTCCAGCGCCGCACCACCGCCTCAGCGCCGCGCCGCCCCACCCAGCCCGTCGCCGCGCTGTCAGCTGAAGCTCCGCCCTACCTCCCCGGCAGCCGCCCCGTCACCGTCTTCGCCAGGTTGACCACGTCCACCCGCGCCGCGTCGGCTGTTCCGCCCTCCGTGAAGCGGATCGTCACGTCCAGGCCGCCGCGGATGATCTCGATCCGGCAGTGCTGCAGGCCGCTGCTGGGGTCGGTGTCGATCTGGATCTCGGTCTTGTCGGAGTTGCCGAGCTTGCCCTGGTCCTCGAACTTCGCCTCGGTGGCGAGGGTCGAGGTGTGGTCGCGGAAGGCGGCGACGGCCTGCGTGGCGTCGCTCTTGTAGTTCCAGGCCTGGAGGCGCAGCTGCGCGCCCGCGGAGCCGTCCCAGGTCTCGTCGTAGGTGGCGGGGTCGTCGGAGGAGTTGTCGAGCGGGGTGCCGACGTCCGGGCTGGTCTTCAGGTACTGGTTCGCGTCGGCGTCGGTCACCAGGCTGTTCAGCGGGAAGTCGGCGGCGATGCCGGTCTGGTCGATCCCGCCGCTGCCGCCCAGCGTGCCGCCGGAGCTGCTGCCGCCGCTGCTCGAACCGCCGCCGCCGGAGGCGAACACGGCGATGCCGCCGCCGATCGCCGCCACCGCGACCACGCCGCCGATCGCGGCTATCAGGCCGTTGCGGTTCTTCTTCGGCGGGGTGAACGGGCCCAGCGGCACGCCGTACGGCGGCGACGGCTGCGACGGCGACGCCCATGGGCTCGCCACCGGAGCGGCCTGCGTCGGCGGTGCGCCGTGGTACATCGGGACCGCGGACAGCGACGGGTTCGAGGGATTCGACGGCGGTCCCTGCGGCCCCTGCTGGAATCCCTGCGGTGGCAGCGTCGGCGCGGACGGGTTCGACGGGTTCGAAGGCGGCCCCGACTGCGGCCCGGCCTGCGGCCCCGCCGGCCCCGCGTACGTCGGCGGCGCTTGCATCCCCTGCATCGCCGCCACCGAGGGCATCGAAGGCACCGACGGTATCGAGGGCACCGACGGCATCGACTGCGGCGGCGTCGGCCCCGGCATCGTCGGCGCCGCCTGCGGCGGGATCCACCCCATCGCCGCCGTCGCCTCGACCCCGGCGCCCTCCGACAGCACCTCCAGGATCCGCCCCGGCGACGGCCGCGCCGCCGCGTCCTTCGACATGCACGCGGTCACCAGCTGCAACAGCGTCCCGGACAGCCCCGACAGGTCCGGCACGCCGTTGACCACGCGGAACATCATCTCCATGGTCCCGCCCTCGCCGAACGGCTGCCGGCCGGTCGCCGCCCACAGCAGCACCGCACCGAGCGACCACACGTCCGAGGACGGCCCCACCGGCTGCCCCGACACCTGCTCCGGCGACATGAACGACGGCGTCCCGACCACCGTCCCGGCCTGCGTCACCGACGAGGACTGCGCCGTCACCGCCAGCCCGAAGTCGATGACCCGCGGCCCGTCGTCGGCCAGCAGCACGTTGGCCGGCTTCAGGTCCCGGTGCGTCAGCCCCTCGCGGTGGATCGCGATCAGCGCCTCGGCCAGCCCGGCCGCCAGCACCAGCGCGTCCTGCTGCGGCATCGGCCCCCGGTGCTTGACCGCGTCCGACAGCGACGGCCCCGGCACGTACGCGGTGGCCAGCCACGGCGGATCCCCGTCCGGATCGGCGTCCACCACCGGCGCCGTGAAGAACCCGGACACCTGCCGCATCGCGACCACCTCGCGCCGGAAGCGCTCACGGAACGTGGGATCGCTGGTCAGTTCGCCGCGGATGACCTTCACCGCGACCCGCCGCCCGGACGGCGACCGCCCCAGGTAGACCTGCCCCATCCCGCCGGCCCCGAGCCGGTTCAGGATCTCGTAGCTGCTGATCCTTCGCGGATCTGCCGCCCGCAGCGGTTCCATGAATGAATCCCCACCCCTGTGAAACCCGCGTGAAAACGCATCGACGTGCGAAAGCCTAGCGCGCACCGCCTGGTGACAAGCCGATCGGCGCGACCCCTGGGGAAGGGATCGCGCCGATCGGGAAGTTTCTCTACCGCGGCGAGAGGGACCGCATGGGGGAGAAGGTCAGCCCTGCAGGGCGTTCACGCTCTTGGCCAGCGCGGACTTCTTGTTCGCGGCCTGGTTGGCGTGGATGACGCCCTTCGAAGCGGCCTTGTCCAGCTGGCGGGAGGCGGCCTGGGCCAGCTCCTGCGCCTTCGCGACGTCGCCGGACTCGACGGCCTCGCGGGTCTTGCGGATCGCGGTCTTCAGCGAGGACTTGACGGCCTTGTTGCGCAGGCGCGCCTTCTCGTTGGTCTTGATCCGCTTGATCTGGGACTTGATGTTCGCCACTGAAAGATGCCTCTGCTTGGTGAGATAGAAGGTGGTGGGCGCGAGGCAACGCACGCGCCACGCAAGGGACCAGGCTAGCAGGCGGGCCTGCGTGGACCCAAACCGGGCACGCAGCCTGTGACGTCCCTATATAGGGTTCTCGCTAAGGCCACGGGTCGTGGGACGATAGAGAGCAGCGTAGTGACCTCTGTAGTGTGCCCCACCGGCAGACCCGCTGGTGGAGCCGACCCGTAGCCCCCAAGCACGCCGTTCCCCGGACAGACTGGACCCCGAGTGCCCGCCCTCCCGCCGAACATCCCCCAGCCGTCGAAAACCGACCAGGCGCTGATCCGCAACTTCTGCATCATCGCCCACATCGACCACGGCAAGTCGACCCTGGCCGACCGGATGCTCCAGCTCACCGGTGTGGTCGACGAACGCGCCATGCGCGCCCAGTACCTGGACCGGATGGACATCGAGCGCGAGCGCGGCATCACCATCAAGTCCCAGGCGGTCCGGCTGCCCTGGCGGGCCGACGACGGCACCACCTACATCCTGAACATGATCGACACCCCCGGGCACGTGGACTTCACCTACGAGGTATCCCGCTCCCTGGCCGCCTGCGAGGGCACGCTCCTGCTGGTCGACGCCGCCCAGGGCATCGAGGCCCAGACCCTGGCCAACCTGTACCTGGCCATGGAGAACGACCTCCAGATCATCCCGGTGCTGAACAAGATCGACCTGCCCGCCGCCCAGCCGGAGAAATACGCCGAGGAGATGGCCCGGCTCATCGGCTGCGACCCCGACGACGTGCTCCGGGTCTCGGCCAAGACCGGCGTCGGCGTCCCGGACGTGCTCAACGAGGTGGTCCGCCGGGTCCCGGCCCCGGCCGGTGACCCGAACGGCCCGGCGCGCGCCATGATCTTCGACTCGGTCTACGACTCCTACCGCGGCGTGGTCACCTACGTCCGGGTGGTCGACGGCCACCTGAACAAGCGCGAGCGCATCGCGATGATGTCCACCGGCGCCACCCACGAGCTGCTGGAGATCGGCGTCATCTCCCCGGAGCCGACGGCCTCCCAGGGCCTGGCGGCCGGCGAGGTGGGCTACCTGATCACCGGTGTGAAGGACGTCCGGCAGTCCAAGGTCGGCGACACCGTCACCTCCCAGAACAAGGGCGCCACCGAATCCCTCGGCGGGTACAAGGAGCCCAAGCCGATGGTGTTCTCCGGCATCTACCCGATCGACGGCTCGGACTACCCGGAGCTGCGCGAGGCCCTGGACAAGCTCCAGCTCAACGACGCCGCGCTGGTCTACGAGCCGGAGACGTCCGCGGCCCTGGGCTTCGGCTTCCGCTGCGGCTTCCTGGGCCTGCTGCACCTGGAGATCATCCGGGAGCGCCTGGACCGCGAGTTCAACCTGGACCTGATCGCCACCGCGCCCTCCGTGGTCTACCGGGTGGGGATGGAGGACGGCTCGGAGCACATCGTCACCAACCCCTCGGAGATGCCCGGCGGCAAGGTGATGGCGATCCACGAGCCGGTGGTGCGCGCCACCATCCTGACGCCGAACGACTTCGTCGGCGCGGTGATGGAGCTGTGCCAGAGCCGGCGCGGGGCGCTGCTGGGCATGGACTACCTGTCCGAGGACCGGGTCGAGATCCGCTACACGCTGCCGCTGGCCGAGATCGTCTTCGACTTCTTCGACTCGCTGAAGTCCAAGACCCGCGGCTACGCCTCGCTGGACTACGAGCCCATCGGCGAGCAGCAGGCCGATCTGGTGAAGGTCGACATCCTGCTGCACGGCGAGACCGTCGACGCGTTCTCCGCGATCGTGCACAAGGACAAGGCCTACGCCTACGGCGTGCGGATGACCGAGCGGCTGCGCGAGCTGATCCCGCGCCAGCAGTTCGAGGTGCCGATCCAGGCCGCGATCGGCTCCCGGGTGATCGCCCGCGAGTCGGTGCGGGCGATGCGCAAGGACGTGCTCGCCAAGTGCTACGGCGGTGACATCTCCCGGAAGCGCAAGCTGCTGGAGAAGCAGAAGGAAGGCAAGAAGCGGATGAAGATGGTCGGCCGCGTGGAGGTCCCGCAGGACGCCTTCATCGCCGCGCTGACCAACGAGACCGGGGACAAGGCGACCAAGAAGTAAAACGGTGCGCGGTGGGAACCGCGCAGTAACCTGGGCCTATGAGCGAGATGGCTGACGTCCACATAGTCCGGGTCTTCACGGACGAGCAAGGGCTGTTCGGCAACAACCTGGGCGTGGTGCTGGAGGCCGGGCACCTCGACGCCGCCGCCGGCAGCAAGCTGGCCTCGGACCTGCGGTTCAGCGAGGTGGTCTTCGTCGACGACGTCGAGAAGGCCACCCTTCGCATCTTCACGCCGGCCGGCGAGCTGCCGCTGGCCGGGCACCCGCTGGTCGGGACCGCCTGGCTGCTGTCCCGGCTGTCCGGCCGGCCGGTGACGACCCTGCGGCCGGCGAAGGCGGCGGAGGTCGCCACCTGGGCCGAGGACGGCCGCACCTGGATCCGCGGGCGGATCGCGGACGCGCCGGCCTGGGGACTGGTGCGGGTGGCCGACGAGGCCGCGGTGGAGACGCTCTCGGTGCCGCCGGGACCGGACTACCGGCGCCACCAGTTCTGGGCCTGGACCGACGAGGCCCGCGGCGTGATGCGGGCCCGGGTCTTCGCGGCCGACAGCGGCGTCGACGAGGACGAGGCCACCGGGTCGGCGGCGATGCGGCAGGTGGAGGCCCTGGGCCGCCCGGTGGTCATCCGGCAGGGCTGGGGGTCGGAGATCTGGGCCCGGCCGGCGCAGACCGCGGGCTGGGCGGAGATCGGCGGACGGGTCGCCGGGGACGGAATGCGGGCGGTGAGCGTGGGCGGGACGGTGTAGGGGCTGGGGCAAGGGCGGGGACAGGACCTGGCGGAGGCGGGTTTCAACGCCGACCGCCTGTGGTGCCGAGCTCGGCGAGGCCGGTGAGCCTGCCGGGCTCGGCGAATGGATTCGGCCGGTGCCGGCACCGAGATCCGTGCCGGCACCGGCCCCGAGCTCACCGAAGCGTCGGAACTTCCCCGTTGTCGCCGAGGTCGACGCGTACCCCGGACAGCCCTCGGAGCCAAGGTTTCGTGATCGCGTCCAGTTCGGCGCGTGACGGCGGGGTGCGTCCGAGGCCGATGGCGAACCGCAGTTCGTGCTCGGCGGCGCCGAACGGCCGCGGCCAGGCATGGACGTCGGCGATCCCGGCTTCGTCGAAGGCGGTCAGCAGGCTCCGCATGCGGCCCCGCACTCGCCCTTCGAGCACGTCCCGCGCCTCGGGCGACGGGGCGGCGAGGGTCACCACGGCCCAGCGCCGGTGCCGTCGGTGCAGCGGCGGCGGAGCGAGGAGCGTCGGCAGCGGATCGCGGGTGGCGGTGATCGTCTCCCAGCCGTTGTAGAGCTCCTCGGTGATCAGGTCCCGCAGCGCCGGGGTCAGGTGCAGCGTCAGGTCCCGCACGGGCGCGGTCGGCGTCGGGATCGGCTCGTGCCAGTCGTGCGCGGCCCAGGTCTCGAAGAACTCGGTGAGGTCGCGGCACCGCGCGGCCATCAACGCCCACGCCAGCCCGGGCAGCCCGCCGAGCGGTGCCGCGTCCAGCCCCCGGGCGCGGGCCCAGGCCTTCGCGATCCGTACGTGCGGCCCAGGACGCATCGCGAGGAGCGCTTCGGCGTCGGACACGGCGGACAGCGACGCGGCGATGGTCTCGCCGAGTTCGAGGCGCCGTTCGACCGCTTCGCCGACCGGCACGTCGCCGACGGGCGCGAGCACCAGGTCCGCGCTGAGCTTCGGCGTGGTGACGCGAAGTCCGGGGACCCGTGCCCCGACCAGTTGGCGTACTCGGCAGGTGGGCCCGAGCGCTTTGGCGACGCGCTGTTCAAGAGCGTCGACGTCAGGGGTTCCCGGTACGGCGGCGACGAGGTCGACGTCGGCGGTGGCGAGGTGCGTTCCGGTGCGACGGGAGCCGGCGAGATGGACAACCGCTTCAGAAAGGGCCGCGCCGATGCGGTTCGTGAGTGTGCGGGCTTGATCGTCGAGCGGCGAAGATGGTGAGAGGGCTGATTCGGCATCGGCGGCAGCGCTGTCCGGCCACCGCACCTCGCCGGTACCGAGCATCACCAAGGCTCGGATCTCCATAGGACCATCGCCTCGCCGCGACAGCACCGCGAGGCGGTCGACCGTGGCGGCGATCGGTGCGAGCTTGAGGGGCGTGCGTGCCGGGTCCGCGACCTTGCCCAGCGTCAGGTGGGGCACGTACACGTCGCCGTCGCGGAACGTCGGGAACCGTTCGAGCAGCGCGGCGCGCAGCTTCTGCCAGCCATCCGTGGTGCTGTCCGGATCGACCGGATCCAGCCAGAGCGTCGAGTCGCTTCGGTGGGCGAAGTGACGCGTCTGGCTGAGCTGTACGTCGAATGCCGGGACTGCGGCAGCAGCCTTGCCCAGCAGCGGCACCGCCTTGTCGAACTCCGACTCGCTGACGAAGCCGAACAGGACATTGACATGCGGCGGCCAGCGCAGCAGTTGAGGATCCAGCCGTCGGCGGATCTCCTGGATGTCGCCCCATACCTCTTCCGGCGGAATCCAGGCGACGGCGGTGCGGGCGGTCGGCCGGTCGTCCAGGCCGGAAGCCCCGGCGGAACTGGAGGCATCGGTGGAACTCACCACCTCAGCAACGGCTGGTTCGGCCGAAAGAAGCGCGACCAGCCCGTAGTGATCGGAAATGAACAGTCCATCGGCGTCGGGTACCTCGCCCGCCAGCTGGATCTCCGAAGCGCGCCAGCCGCGCACGAGTACTCGGTCCAGCCGCTTGGCCTCTCCGGCGAGTGAGGATACTGCCGCGAGCGGGTTCACCGTCGGATCGAACGTCGGGGTGTGATCCGACGGTCCGTGGACCTGCGTCCACGCGTCCGTGAGCCCGAGACGCGTCGCGGGCGCGTCGGTGTCGTCGTTGAAGTCGCCGACCAGGACGACCGGAGCCGTCACCCCGCTCAGCCCTTCGGCCAGCGCCGACAGCTGCTTAGCGCGCAGGCCGGCGCCATCCGCGGAGTGGTCACTGCTGAGGTGAGTGTTGGCGACGACGACCGGACCGGTCGCCGTCTCGACCGTGAGCGCGGTGACTGCTTTGAACCGGCCGAGCGCGTGCCATCCCGCCTCGGCGACGGGCAGGCGGGTCAGCAGCGCCAGACCGCTGTCGGCGACGTCGGAGGACCGTGGGTCGCTTCCCAGCGTCCACTCGCGACGGACCCACGGCTCGGCCAGCAGCATCTTGAGCAGCGCCGCCTCGACCTCTTGCAGCGCGATGACGTTGGTGCCCGCTGCCGCCGCTGTCGCGAGGGCCGTGAGAAGCATCGGTCGGCGCCGGTCCGTGTGGATCAGATCGCCGTCGTAGCGATCCCAGAGTGTGTTCCAGGTGAGGATCTTGATGGTGGACCGGGCCGCGTCGAACTGGTTGCCCGAGCCGACCCCGGCTCCGACCCCGAACCCCGCGCCCACCGGCCGCCAACCCGCCGCCGTGAAGACATGCGGTGTCCGCGCCTCAAAGAACGGCGCCGCAAGCAGCCGCTCGCGTCGAGCCAGCCCGGCCCCGGACGCATCCAGCGCGTCGAGCCCGGACGCCCGGTCCCACACCAGCTCCCCGTCCGCCTCGAAGAACAGCACCCGGTGCCAGGGGATGTCGCCCTGCGGATCGAAGGACGGCAGCGGCACGCGCTTCGGCTCACGACCGCGCTGCTCCACGCCGAGGACGAACCGCGACGCGTCGAACCGGGCGTCCCACCGAACGCGGTGGTAGATCTCCTGGCTGGTATGCACGAGGGCTCAGTCCTCCCACGGTGATGAAAGCAGCGAGTCCTCATCCAAGGCGAGATCGAAAGTGGGATCGGTTGTGGGATCGATGGCGAGTCCGTCGGCCGCCGGTGAGGAGCTGCCGCTGTAGAAGAACGAGACGCGGTGGGCGTCGCCCGGATAAGAGGGTTCGTAACGCCGGATCTGCGCGGCCAGAACGTCGGCGGGCACCGGGTGGTCCCGTTTCTGGTTGCGGAGCGCGAGTTCGTCGGCGGGGAGGATAAGCACTCGATGCTCGATCAGGGCATTGCGGCGCTGCGCCACCCGGTCCACGAGCTTGCGCTGCGACCGCATCAGCGAGGTGGCGTCCCAGACCACCGATGTGCCATCGGCCAGAAGTCTCTCCGTCAGCTGGACCGCTTCGCGCAACACTTCCTGGTTCGCCGACTGGTCCGCGCGCGATCCGCGAGCAGCACGAAGATCGTCGAGGCTGACGACCTCGGTGTTCGGAGATTTCGCGAGCGCCGCGACGAGAGTGCTCTTGCCGCTGCCCGAGATACCGACCATGTGGGTCAGACGCGGATAGTCGCCGTCGCGCCAGCGCCACGTCGCGGCGACGGCTTCTTCGGCGGATGAGACGCGGCCTTGGGCGAACAGTTCGCGCGCTTCTCCCCAGCAACGATCGGCGGCGTCGGCACTGGGAAGGGACGCGAAAGCCTCTCGGCATGCGGCGTGGAAGGCCGCCACCGTGCGTGGAGCCCCGGAAGCCGCGAGGAGGCCGGCGTCCTCCGCGACCATGCCCGACCACGCCACGTTCTCCACCGCAGTGGAGCTGGTAGCAGTCGCCGTGGCGACGGCGTGGAGGACCGTGAGGTCGGTGCCGAAAGCCATGCGGATGAGGCCCGCGCGACGCTGATCGTCGTCGAGGGTGCTCGCGTTCGGAGACGTGCTGTGCAGGCGGTGGGTGTTACCGATGACATCGGCGATGCGCCGGGCCAGAGGCATGCCGAGAGGGACCGCGAGGTTCGCCATGGCGTCGGCGCGGCGGTGATTGTGAGGAACCTCGGGGGAGAGGAGCAAAGCGGCGACCGCGCCGATAAGGCGAGCGTTGCCGAGGCAGGACGAGGCATCCAGGTACGGGTAGGCAGCGGACAGCGTTTCGCTCGGCTTCGAGCCGGGGGAGTGGGCGCCGAGACCGATGGCCGCAGCCAGCTCCGGCGCGTTGACCTCGACCCCACTACGCACAGCCCACAGCGGCGCGCGACGCCCGAGTTCGTTCGGCGTGACCTCGGCGAACATCCAGTGAGTGTCGGTCTGCACATGGGAAGGGCGAACCCACTTGGCGACACGCGCGCCGAACTCGCTATAGGCGAACGCTTCCTCGGCTCGTACTACGTAGCCTTCCTGGCGATTCAGATCCAGGCGAAACAGCTTCCCGAGCTTGCGTTCATCGCCGTCGAACACGCCGCGATACAGCACACGCGGCGTCGGAATGCCGATGCCCTGAAGGAACGCCACCGTCGAGTCCCAGTCGAGGCAGCGGTCGCCATCCCATACCGAGAAGCCATAGAAGTAGCTGTCGAGATCGCTATAAGGGATCGAATGCCGCGCGAACAGGTTCTCGCCGCAGATGCGCCAGCCTTCAGGGATGTGCGCGGCGATCCGGCCGTGGAGCGCCTTAATCCACGTCCGCGAAGGATGATGGGCCGAGTCCAGCGAGCGGGCATGAAGCCCGTCCCGGTAGAGCGTCGTATTCTCGCCATCCATTTTCTCGGTGACGACGACACGGCGGCCGACGAGTCCCGACAGGTCCCCGGCGCGCACATCATCAGCCGTGGCACCCGGAGACCAGGGCAGATGGGGCGTGCGGGGGTAATGGACTCGCATGGCGCCACTTTAGGGATGGATGGTGACAGCCTCCACGGGATTAAACCGCGGCCCCGACCACCCTGCCCTCCACCCCGCCCTCCGCCCCGCTATTCACCCCGCCCTCCACCCCTCACATGGCGCTCCACACTGGTGGCCGACGCCCCATAGGGCTGAAATAGACCCATGCCCTCCTCCAAGACCGTCCTCATCACCGGCACCTCCTCCGGGATCGGCCTGGCCGCGGCGGTGGCGGCCGCCCAGGCCGGCTGGACAGTCGTCGCGTCCATGCGCGACCCCGCGAAGGCCGACCACCTCATGGCCGCCGCCGGAGCAGCCGGCGTCGCCCGCCGGGTCCACGTCGAACGCCTCGACGTCACCGACCCCGCCAGCATCGGCGGCGCCGTGTCCCGCACCGTCGCCGCGCACGGTGCCCTGAACGCCGTGGTCAACAACGCCGGCGCCGGCACCGTGGGCACGATCGAGGTCGAGGGCATGGCACCGGTGCGGGCGGCGATGGAGGTCAACTACTTCGGCGTGGTCGAGGTCACCCGCGCCGCGATGCCGCACCTGCGCGCCGCCAAAGGCCGACTCGTCACCGTGACCAGCGTCGGAGGCGTGGTCGGCCAGCCCTTCAACGAGGCCTACTGCGCCGCCAAGTTCGCGGTCGAGGGCTTCATGGAGGCGCTCGCGCCGGTGGCGGCGACCGTCGGGGTGCGGGTCAGCGTGGTGGAACCGGGAGCCGTGGCCAGCGAGTTCGTCGCCTCGCAGCGGCTGGACATCCCGATGCTCATCGACGCCGCCGGCCCCTACGCTCCCGCGCTGAAGGCCTACGTCGACCGCACACTGAAGTCGTTCGGCAACGCCCAGCGGGCCGAGGACGCCGCCGCGCCGGTCGTGCGGGCCCTGGAGAGCGCCGACCCGCCGTTCCGCATCCAGTCCTCGGAGTGGGCCCACGAGTTCGTCGCGGCCAAGCTCGCCGACCTCGACGGCTCCGCCGTCCAGGCCATGACCGCGCAGTGGGTCGGGGCAACCTGACCATCAGGGACAATGGAGGCATGCCAGGTGCCCTTCCCGACGGTGAACCCGTCCCCGACGACGGATCGCTGCCGCCGGGGGCCCTCGCCGAGCCCGAGCTGACCGCCACCCCGCTGGCCTTCTACGTGCACGTCCCGTACTGCGCCAGCCGGTGCGGCTACTGCGACTTCAACACGTACACCGCCTCCGAGCTCGGCGGCGGCGCCTCCCAAGCCACCTACGCCGCCACCGCCATCGAGGAAGTACGGCTGGCGCGCAAGGTCCTCGGCACGGCCGACCTGCCGGTACAGACCGTGTTCTTCGGCGGCGGCACCCCCACCATGCTCCCGGCCGCCGACCTCGTCGCGCTGCTCGGCGCGGTCCGCGACGAGTTCGGGCTCGCGCCCGACGCCGAGGTCACGACCGAGGCCAACCCGGAATCCGTCGACCCCGCCTACCTCGCCGAACTGCGGGCCGGAGGCTTCACCCGGATCTCCTTCGGCATGCAGAGCGCCCGCGAGCACGTACTGCGGATCCTGGACCGCCGCCACACCCCCGGCCGCCCCGAAGCCTGCGTCCGCGAGGCGAGGACCGCCGGCTTCGAGCACGTCAACCTGGACCTCATCTACGGCACCCCCGGCGAGAGCGACGACGACTGGCGCGCGTCGCTGGACGCGGCGATCGGCGCCGGCCCCGACCACGTCTCGGCCTACTCGCTCATCGTCGAGGACGGCACTCGGCTGGCGGCGCGGGTGAAGCGCGGCGAGCTGCCGATGATCGACGACGACGTGCACGCCGACCGCTACCTCATCGCCGACGAGGCGCTGACGGCCGCCGGCTTCGCCTGGTACGAGGTCTCGAACTGGGCCGTCTCGCCGCAGGGCCGCTCCCGCCACAACCTGCTCTACTGGACCGGCGCGAACTGGTGGGGCGTGGGCCCCGGCGCGCACAGCCACGTCGGCGGCACCCGCTGGTGGAACGTGAAGCACCCCAGCGCCTACTCGCAGCGCATCGGGGCCGGGCAGTCGCCCGCGCAGGCGCGCGAGGTGCTCGACGCGGAGGACCGGCGCGTGGAGCGCATCCTGCTGGAGCTGCGGCTGGAATCAGGCTGCGATCTCAGCCTGCTGAGACCCGCCGGACGGAAGGCGGCCATCCGGGCCGGTGCCGAGGGGCTGCTCGATCCGGCGTCACTGGCCAAGGGGTTTGCAG
This sequence comes from Catenulispora yoronensis, assembly GCF_039531695.1. Taxonomy (NCBI): domain Bacteria; kingdom Bacillati; phylum Actinomycetota; class Actinomycetes; order Catenulisporales; family Catenulisporaceae; genus Catenulispora; species Catenulispora yoronensis. The sequence continues at coordinate 136,888 of NZ_BAAAQN010000018.1, read as the reverse complement.
TCCTTACCCTGAAGGGAAGACTGCTGGCAGACGCGGTTGTCCGGGACTTGGTCGACTGAGAGGATGAGCGCCATGACCACTGCGCGCCTCATCTCGGTGAACGTCGGACTGCCCCGCGACGTGGAGCTGAACGGCGAGATCCGGCAGACCGCCATCTTCAAGGACCCGGTACCCGGACGGGTGAAGATCGCCGATCACCACGTCGAGGGCGACCGGCAGGCCGATCAGGTCAACCACGCGGGCGTCCACAAGGCGGTCTACGCGTACGCGCGCGAGGACCTCGATTTCTGGGCCGAGGAACTCGGCCGCGACATCGAGGACGGTTTCGTCGGCGAGAACCTCACCATCGTCGGGTACGACGTCAGCCACGCGGTGATCGGCGAGCACTGGCGGCTCGGCAGCGTCGAGTTCGAAGTGGCGCAGCCGCGCATCCCCTGCTGGAAGCTGGGCGTCCGGGCCGGGGACCCGGCGATGACCCGCCGGTTCGAGAAGGCCCTGCGGCCCGGTGCCTACCTGCGCGTGGTCACCGAGGGCGACGTCGGCGCGGGCGACGAGCTGGAAGTGCTGTCGCGCCCGGCGCACGGCTTCACCCTCTTCGACAGCGCGCGGATATTCCACCGCGACCGTGGCGAAGCGAACGCCCTGCTGGAGATCGAGGAGCTGGCGCCGCCGCTGAAGAAGTGGGCGGCCAAGCGGCTCGGGCTGATCGCGGAGGACTCCGCGGTCTGAGCCGGGCGTTGTGAACACTCTGATTCAAGACCGATATCGAGGGCATGGAGTCGCACGTCGTTTTGATGCAGGGGGGAATCCCGACAGGAGGAACCATGTATCGGATGTGCAGGTCCGTGGAGATATCGGTGTCCCGGAGAGCGGCGGTGCTCGCCGGAGCGGCCGTCGGAACGCTGTCCCTGCTCGGCTGCGCCTCGAATCCGTCGACGTCGGCCGCGACGGCGACCGGCGACCAGGCGCAGGGCCAGGCGCAGACCCAGGGCCAGACCCAGGGCCAGTCCCAGTCCCAGTCCCAGTCCTGCGATCTGGCGGCCCAACTCGTGAAACTGCCCGGCGTCGCGTCCGGCACCACGTACTGGGACCTCGTCGTCACCGACCAGGGCAGCGCCGCCTGCACCCTCCCGGCGCAGCCCCAGCTGGCCGTCCTCGGCCCCGAGCATCAGCGGATCGCGGTCAAGCTCGATGCCGACCCCACCGCGAAAGCGTTCCACCTGGCCGCCGGTGCCTCAGCCACCGAGGCGATCGGCTACGGCACCGACGCCAACCCGCCGTGCGCCGTCGAGACCACCTATCTGCGCCTGACCCCGCCCGGAGTGGACCTGCCGTTCCGCAGCGGAGCCCAGCACTGCGGCGACGACGTCCTGAGCACCGGCGCCTGGGTCGCGGGGAACTACGCCCCACCGCAGTGAGCTACCCGGTGACGAAGTCGATCAGCTCCTCGACCCGCCCCAACAACTCCGGCTCCAGATCCCGGTAGTCGCGCACCGACCGCAGGATCCGCTTCCACGCCGCCGGCGGGTCCACCGGCCACCCGAAGGCTTCGCAGACCCCTTCCTTCCACGGCCGCCCCCGAGGCACCGACGGCCAGGACTCCACCCCCAGCGCCGAAGGCTTCACCGCCTGCCACACATCGACATACGGATGCCCGACCACCAACAGATAGTCCGCGAACGCCGACCGCCGCGCCTGCTCCACGATGCGCGCCTCCTTCGTGCCCGGGACCAGATGGTCCACGAGCACCCCGAGGCGCGCGTCCGGGCCCGGACGGAAACCGTCGACGATCGCGGCGAGATCGTCCACGCCCTCCAGGTACTCCACCACGACGCCCTCGATCCGGAGGTCGTCGCCCCAGACCTTCTCCACCAGCTCGGCGTCGTGCCGGCCCTCGACGTAGATGCGGCCGGCGCGCGCCACCCGGGCCCGGGCCTTCGGCACCGCGATGGAGCCGGACGCCGTCCGCTGCGGCGTCGCAGCACCCTGTGAGGCTTTCGGCATCACCAGCGACACCGGCCGGCCGTCGATCCAGAACCCGGGACCCAGCGGGAAGACCCGGTGCTTGCCGAGCCGGTCCTCCAGCGTCACGGTCGGGCCGCCCGGCGTCTTCTCGACGCGGACCACCGCGCCGCAGAACCCGGTCTCGACGTCCTCGACCACCAGGTCGCGCACCGCCTCCACCTCGGCGGAGGCCGGCCGGCGCGGGGCGGCGGTCAGATCGGGGGCGTACTGCTTGCTACGGATGTCGCGCTCTGGCACGCCGCCACCCTACGGGAGCTCGCCGGACAGCTGCGCGTAACCTCGCGCGACCGCCTTGGCGAAGTGCGAGCTGTCCTCGATCGGCCAGGAACCGCGGTCCAGGGCCTGCTCCGCCGGTACGCCGTCGGCATGCAGGGTCCTGATCTGTTCGGCGACGGCGGTGACGAACTCCTCGGTCTCCTTCAGGAAGCCCCGGTCCGACGGGTCGCCGTGGCCGGGGACGTAAGTGGTGTGCTCGGTGGTCAGCGCGGCCAGGGCGGCCAGGGTGGCGGGCCAGTCCAGCGGGAAGGAGTCGGTGCCGTAGGCCACCGGACCCGACTGCTCGACCAGGTCGCCGCCGATCAGCACGTCCGCGTCCGGCAGCCAGAGCACGAGGTCGTTGTCGGTGTGGCCGCGCCCCAGGTGCATCAGCTCGATGATCCGCCCGCCGAGATCGAGCGCGTGCGAGGCGGTGACGAGGTGGTCGGGTTTCCGGACGACCAGCGTGTCCATCTTCTCCCGCCATTCCGGCCCGCCCTCGCGCAGGATCATGTCCCGCAGTTCGAGGAACCCCGGGTCCTCGGGGTCGAAGTCGGGCATGTTCCGGTGGCCCCAGAACTCCGCGGGCGGCTCCTGCTCGGGGCGGTCGAAGGCGGCGTTGCCCCACATGTGGTCGAAGTGGGTGTGGGTGTTGACGACCCAGCGCACCGGCAGCGGCGTCAGCGCCGCCAGCTCCGCGCGCAGCTCCCGGCCTTCCTGCACGCTGCACCGGGTGTCGGCGACGAGAACGCCCTCGCCGCCGAGCACGGCGGTGACGGTGATGTTCACCGGTTCGAAACGGCGGGTGAAAACGCCTTCAGAGGTCTCTTTCCACGCACTCATACCTTTGATCCTGCCAGGGACGGCGGCATCCGGGCCGCGTACTTCCCCATCCCGGGCCGAGGCGCCGGGCCTCTACAGATGTAGAAAGTAGGCTACGGCTGTGGAAGTACGGAAGGAGCGCCGCGCGGTCCTCGCGGACGCCGCCATCGCTGTGGTGGCCGAGGACGGTATGCGGGCTTTGACGCATCGTGCGGTCGACGTGCGCGCCGCCCTGCCGATCGGCACCACGTCCGCCTACTTCCGGACTCGGCAGGCCCTGCTGACCGCCTTGGTGCGCCGGCTGGCCGAACTGGACCGAATGGAGCTCGAAGCGCTGGGCATCATGCCCGGCATGCCCACCACATCCAGCACGCCCGGCATGCCCGGCCCGGCTGCCCCGGCTGGCGCCACGCCCGAGCAGGCGGCGATCGCCCCCTCCGAGCCCTCCGGTCCGCCCTCCGACGAGGAACTCGACGGCATCGCCGCCGGGACCGCGCTGTCCGTCCGGCACTGGCTCACCGAGGGCCGGAACCGCGCCTTGGCGCGCTACCGCTGTCTGCTGGAGACCGCCGCCCATCCCGAGCTCCGGGAGCTGCTGGCGCCTCCGGAATCCGTGGCGCGCCTGCGAGCCGGCCGTCTCTTCGAGCGGGCCGGTGCCGCGGATCCTGCCGACCGCGCCCGGTCCTACGTCGCCGCGATCGACGGGATGATCCTGGACCTGCTGCTCGGGGAGCGCGCGGAATCGGGTGATCCGGCCGATCCGGCCCGGTTGGCCCCGGCTGTCCGTCGTCTTCTCGATGCCCACTGTGCGCGGTGAAGGCCGGTGTTCACCTCGATCGTGGCCAATACCCCACCGGGCGGACGACCATTGGCGGCTACTCGCCGTTACACTGAAAGGAATGCCTTGGCACTCCACCTCGTTGAGTGCCAGAGACCGGCGGTGCGGGACCGAGCAAAGCGGAGGCGGGTGTGACGACCGAGAACAGGCTGGACGAGCGCAAGCTCGACGTGCTCCGCGCCATCGTGCAGGACTATGTCGCCACCAGGGAGCCGGTCGGTTCCAAGGCCTTGGTCGAGCGCCACAACATCGGCGTATCGCCGGCGACCATACGCAACGAGATGGCGGCGCTGGAGGACGAGGGCTACATCCACCAGCCGCACACCAGCGCCGGGCGGGTGCCCACGGACAAGGGCTATCGCCTGTTCGTGGACCGGCTCTCGCAGGTCAAGCCGTTGTCGGTGGCCGAGCGGCGGGCCATCCACTCGTTCCTGGACGGCGCGGTCGACCTCGACGACGTGGTGGCCCGCACCGTGCGGCTGCTGGCCCAGATAACGCAGCAGGTCGCGGTGGTGCAGTACCCGTCGCTGACCCGGTCGGCGGTGCGGCACGTCGAACTGGTGCCGCTCACCCCGAGCCGGATCATGCTGGTGCTGATCACCGACACCGGCCGGGTGGAGCAGCGGATCGTCGACACCGGCGCCCCGGTGCCCGAGAGCACCGTGGCCGACGTGCGGGCCCGCCTCAACGCCGAGGTGGTCGCCCAGCACCTGAGCGACGTGCCGACGCTGCTGGCCGACTTCGCCGAACGCTTCGCCCAGCCGGACCGGAACTGGGTCGCCGCGCTCACCGCCACCCTGCTGGACGCGGTGGTGGAGCAGCGCGAGGAGCGGATCGTGATGGCCGGCACCGCCAACCTGGCCCGGTTCCGCCACGACTTCCCCGACACCGTGTACCCGGTGCTGGAGGCGCTGGAGGAACAGGTGGTGCTGCTGCGGCTGTTCGGCGAGGCGCAGTCCGGCCTGACCGTGCGGATCGGGCACGAGAACGCGCACGAGGGCCTGGTCTCCACATCCGTGGTGGCCAGCGGGTACGGCCGCGGCGAGGACGTGGTCGCCCACCTGGGCGTCCTGGGACCCACACGGATGGATTACCCGGGCATGATGGGTGCGGTCACCGCCGTGGCCGCCTATGTGGGGCGCATACTGGCTGAGACCTGATTTATGCTGCGGCGCGCAGCGCCTCCCGGTGGGGCGGTGATCGGGCGACGGGTGGGCACCACGTAGCGTGTATTCGAAGCGGTTCGAGGGCGGAGTCTAGCGAGGGCATGTCGGTGTCGACGGATTACTACGCGGTCCTGGGTGTGCGCCGGGACGCCACGCAGGACGAGATCAAGAAGGCGTACCGGCGCCTGGCCCGTGAACTGCACCCGGACGTGAACCCGGACCCCGGGACGCAGGAGCGGTTCAAAGAGATAGGCATGGCCTACGAGGTCCTGTCGGACCCGCAGAAGCGCCAGATGTACGACCTGGGCGGCGATCCCCGCTCCGGGGGCGCCGGGGCCGGGTTCGCCGGTTTCGGCTTCACGGACATCATGGACGCCTTCTTCGGCGGTGCCACCGCCCGCGGCCCGCGCTCGCGGGTCCGCAAGGGCAACGACGCGCTGATCCGGATCGAGATCGAGCTGGCCGACGCCGCCTTCGGCGCGGCCCGGGAGATCTCGGTGGACACCGCGGTCATCTGCGTGGCCTGCTCCGGCGAGGGCTCGGCCCCGGGCACCCACCCGGTGACCTGCGACATGTGCAACGGCCGCGGCGAGGTCTCCCAGGTCACGCGCTCCTTCCTGGGCCAGGTCATGACCTCGCGGCCGTGCCCGCAGTGCCAGGGCTTCGGCACCGTGGTCCCCAGCCCCTGCCCGGAGTGCTCCGGCGAGGGCCGGGTCCGCACCCGCCGCAAGCTGACCGTCAAGATCCCGCCGGGCGTGGACAACGGCACCCGGATCCAGCTGGCCGGCGAGGGCGAGGTCGGCCCCGGCGGCGGCCCGGCCGGCGACCTGTTCATCGAGATCGTCGAGCTGCCGCACCCGATATTCCAGCGGCGCGGCGACGACCTGCACTGCACGGTGACGCTGCCGATGACGGCCGCGTCGCTCGGCGCCAAGCTGCCGCTGGAGACCCTGGACGGCCCCGCCGAGATCGACGTGCGCCCGGGCACCCAGTCCGGCCACGCGATCACCCTGCGCGGCCGCGGCATCCAGCACCTGCGCGGGGCCGGGCGCGGCGACCTGATCGTGCACGTCGAGGTGAAGACCCCGACCAAGCTCGACGCCGAGCAGGAGGACCTGCTGCGGCGGCTGGCCAAGCTGCGCGGCGAGGAGCGGGCCTCCGGGGAGTTCGCCCCGGGCCAGCAGAAGCTGTTCTCGCGGCTGCGGGACGCCTTCAACGCACGCTGAGCCGGGGACGGCCGGATGGGCCCACGGGCCGTCCGGCCGGGCCCGTGCCGGGCCTGTGCGGCCCCGTGGCGCGGCGAGCGCACTGAGCGCACTGAGCTCATCGAACGCACCCAGCGCACCGAACATCGACCCGAGGGACGCACGTGAGCACCGCACCGGTCTTCTTCTGGCAGGACGCCGGAGCCGTCGAGACCGCCCAGACGGCCCAGAGCGACCAGACGGCCCAGAGCGCCGGCCGAGGCGCCCGCGTCCGCCTGGACGGCCCTGAGGGCCGCCACGCCGCTCTCGTGCGCCGTCTCACCGCCGGGGAGCGGGTCGACCTCGCCGACGGCCGCGGCGCGGTCGCCGAGTGCGTCGTGGCCGTCGCCCACAAGGACTGGCTCGAACTGGACGTCCGCGCCGTCACCCGCGAACCCGCCCCCGCGCCGCGGATCACCGTCGTGCAGGCGCTGCCCAAGGGCGACCGCGGCGAGACCGCCGTGGAGACCATGACCGAGATCGGCGTGGACGCCGTCGTGCCGTGGGCCGCGAGCCGCTCGATCGTGCAGTGGAAGGGCGAGCGCGGCGAGAAAGCCCTGAACAAGTGGCGCGCCACCGCGCGTGAGGCGGCGAAGCAGTCCCGGCGCGGCTGGTGGCCCGACATCGCCGCGCTGCACAGCACCGCCGAGGTCGCGAAACTGCTGGCCGCCGCCGACCAGGCGCTGATCCTGCACGAGGACGCCGAGACCCCGCTGGCGCGGCTCGACGTGGTCCCGGCCGGGGAGATCGTCATGGTGATCGGCCCCGAGGGCTCGATCTTGCCGCAGGAGATGGCCGCCTTCGAAGCCGCCGGCGCGACCGCCTACAAGATGGGCCCGACCGTGCTGCGGACCTCCACCGCCGGTACCGCCGCCGCCACCGTCGTGCTGGCCCGGTCGGGACGCTGGGGCTAGGGCCGGCCTCGCAGCCGGGGCCAGGGTTACGGCCGGCTAGCGCCGGACTCGACCAGCGCTAGCGGCGCTATCGGCTACAGCGGCAGCCGCATGTGGCGATTCGTGACCTCGTAGCCGAGGCTCTTGTAGAGGCTGTAGGCGCGGTCGTTGTAGCCGAACACGTTCAACGCGACGACATCCGCCCCCAAACGCTTTGCCTCCTCCGCGCCGGCCTCCATGATCGCCCTGCCGTACCCGCCGCCCTGCTGACCCGGGTCCACATGCACATCGAAGACGAACGCCTCCATGAGGCCGCCCCGAAACCGCATCGCGATCCACAGCCCGCCGACCTTGGCCCCGGTCTCGGCATCGCGCGCGATCCACAGATGCTGCCCGGGCGTCGCCGCCCCCTGCGGCAGCAACTCCCGCGTGGCCTCCAACGCCAGGCCGTGTGCGGTGTCCGGAGCCCACTGCCCTGAACGGACCTGCGACTCGGCATAGCCGTCCACGACGTGCGCCTCCCACGCCGGATAGTCCTCCGCCGTCAACGGGTCCAGCCGCACCCGCCGCACCGGCTTGGCCATCGAGGGCGCCGAACCCCGCCGGATCCGCGTTATCCGCGTTATCCGAGATATCCGAGATATCCGGGTCCTCATGACGACCGCTTCAACGTGCGCTTCACCTTCCGGCCCACCCGCTTCACCACCGGCTTCGCCTTCGCCGACACCGCCGCCGGACTCGCCTCCCGCTTCAGCGCCGCCGCCAGCGCCGCCCGCCGCCGCGCGCCGGGCGAGGCCAGACCGTCCCCGGCCGCGATCCGCGCCAACAACGCCGCCGTCGCCGCCTCGATCCGCGGATCCACCTGACCCGCCCGGCCCAACGCCACCGGCCAGTAGAACGTGCCCGCGTCGAACACCCACGCCCCGCTCGGCTTGCGGTGCAGCACCGTGTGCTGCACCCGGTCGCCGCCCGCGCCGTCGGTGTACGGCGACCGGGACAGGATCGTGAACTCCGACGAATCCGCCTTCTGATACTTCTCCTGAACGCTGTCCGCCTCACCGCCGACCAGCCCCGGGAACGCCTCGCCCTCCGCGACGCCCGCCGCTTGCCAGAACCAGTGGTCCGCGTTCGCCACCACCAGCGGCGCGTCGTCCTTGACCACGCTCACGTACTGCGCGCCCAGCAACTCCTGCTCCGGCAGCCGCAGATCCCGCCACATCACCGTCTGCCCCGGACGCTTGTTCTTCACCGGATCCTGGCGCGACTTATAGCAGGTGATCGTCGAACCCTCGTACCGGATGTGCCAGTACGCGTTGTTCGCCTGGAGGAACACCGCCGACACCCCGCCGTCGAACGCCCGGACCAGCGTCTTGCGCATCCCCGCCGACCAGTACTCGTCATGGCCGGGGAAGATCAGGCCCTTGTAGTCCAGCGGATCGACGCGGCCGTCGTTGAGATCGGCGCTCGTCGCGTATTCCAGGTCGTAACCCTGGCGCTCGGCCCAGACGATGAAGTCGTGGACCCGCTCGGCCTCGCGCGGCATGCCGGTCAGCTCGTAGGGCCGCTGGAAGGACACCGCCTGGGCCCGCAGCGCGCTGGACTGCTCGCCCTCGCCGTCGAACCCGTAGTACAGGTTCTTCCCGCGCGCGCCGTCGAACGGATACATGTTGTACGCCTGGTAGCAGGCGAACGGCACGACGACCAGCCAGCTGGCGTGGTTGCGCAGGTTCCGCACGACGAAGGGCACGTAGTTCGCGCCGCCGTCGGTGCGCAGCACCGCCAGATACGCGCCGGACTTCCAGTCGTGGGGCACGTTCAGCCGCCACGACGCCGTCCACGGACAGGTGATCAGGCCGGTCCCGGCATCGGTGACCGGCGCCGGCTGGACCACGGCCGCGATCGGCTCGCTGCTGCCCAGCAGCTCGGTCCGCTCGTCGCCGAAGTGGCCCACCCGGTAGACGTCGACGGTCACCGTCGACGGCTCGGCCACCGAGATGTGGAAGTCGATCGGCTCGCCCGGGGCGACCGCGGTCTCCGAGGCGAACCCCTTGACCGGGGCCGCCGCGTCGTCGGCGAGATCGGGGACGTCCGGGGCCGTGCCGACCGGGCTGGTGACCGGGATGAAGCCGTCGAGGGGGCGCATAGTGCCGTAGCCTATCGCCGGGAATCTTCGATCGACGGCGCCGATGAGGGCTGATGGAGGACACGATGGCCGACGGACAGCCGGTTGCCGACTGCCTGTTCTGCAAGATCGTGGCCGGGGACATCCCGGCCGCGGTGGTGCGCCAGACCGAGGACACGGTCGCGTTCAAGGACATCAATCCGCAGGCCGACATCCACGACCTGGTCGTGCCGCGCGCGCACTACGCCAACGCCGCCGAACTGGCCGCCAACGCGCCGGAGTTGTCCGCCGCGCTGCTGGTCGAGGCCGGCGAGGTGGCCAAGGCCGAGGGCATCGCCGACGACGGCTACCGCGTCGTGTTCAACACCGGCGCGCACGCCGGGCAGACCGTGTTCCACGTGCACGCGCACGTGCTCGGCGGCGACTTCCTCAGTACCTTCGGGAACTGAGACGCTTCGCGGGCTGGCTGCGCTGAGGTGGGGCTGAGACGCGTTCGCCGTCTCAATTCGTGCAGGGCTGCCGCACCGCCTTGTGCCGCCAGGTCGGCCCGTGCGAGACCAGCCCGACCGGCGTCGCCAGCGCCTCGCCGATCGCGTCCGGCCAGTCCCGCGGGTCGTGCGGCCCCTCCTGGTACAGCGGCGCCGCCTTCGAGACGGTCTTGGTGAGCAGCCGCTGGTAGTCCAGGTCCGGCAGCAGGCTGCGCGGCAGCTTCGTCATCGGCGGCACGTCCGGCGAGGTCCGGTAGGCCCAGCACAGGCGGCGGCCCTCGGCGGCGGCGTCGGCGTGCGTGACCACGAGCGCGTCGGCGCCGCCGCACACGTCCAGCGCGTAGCGGTGCGCCACGGCGTCGAAGTGCCCGATCCGGAACGCGCCCTGCCAGGCGCCGGTCTCGTTGTGCGGCTCCGGCAGGTCCGGGGCCAGCGCGGCGTCCTCGGTGACCAGCGGCCCGGCGCCGTGCCGCGTGGTGTAGGTGCGGACCACGCCCAGGCGGATCGCCGCGTCGAGGTCCTGGCCGGACTCGGTCAGCAGCTGCTCGGCGTTGGCGAAGGTGGTCGTGGACCAGGTGGTGTGCGGGTGGAAGCCGTACCACTCGTCCAGCAGCACCCCCTGCGCGCCCTCGAACACGCACGGTCCGGAGGCCAGCAGCGCGGCCAGGTAGCCGGTGCGCTCCTCGTCGACGATCCGGACCCGCTCGGCGAACGCCTGGTAGACGTCCGCGCAGCAGTCCGGGCTCGGCACGTCGTCCGGCAGGCGCAGGCCCGACAGCTCCAGATCGGCGGCCAGGTGGTCGCGCAGCTCCGTCAGCTTCCTGATCAGGGTCGGCCGGCTGCGGCAGTCGCCCACCCGGGGTGGCTTATCGGGCGAGACGGCCAGGGAGAAGGAGACCGTCTCGCCGATCCCCATGCCGCAGCTGCCGTGACGGGTCGCGCCGGGGGTGCGGTCCCGGGCGGCCTCGCGCACGCGGTTCGCGGCACGGTGGTACGGGGTGGTGAGCAGGGCGCGGGAGTCGGCCGACAGCAGGTCGAAGGGCCGCGGGACGCCGAGCTCGGCCAGGTGCGCGGCCTCGGCGGCCAGGGCGAACGGCGCGACCAGCATGAACCGGGACAGGTGGGTCGGCACGCCGTGCAGGGTGCCGGCGCCGAACTGCGCGAAGGTGTGGTGGCGGCCGTCGGGGGTGACGACGTTGTGCCCGGCCTGCGCGCCGCCGTTGAAGCGGATGACGGCGCGGTACGGCGAGGCGTCGGGGTCCGCGGCGCGTCTGTCGAACGCGTCGGGGGTGGCGCGGGAGGCGGGCGCCGCCGGGGCCGGCACTGCGCGCTCCGGCGACGCCGGCCCGCCCCGCCGCACCCCCGCGGCGGCGGGGCGGACAGCGGGGGAGCAGAGCCAGTCCACCGTCGAGCCCTTGCCGGCGTCGCCGAACCCGAGGTCGACGACGATCGCGTGCTTGGTGCCGATCGCGTCCGGGGCGGTCGTCATCGGATCAGATCCCCCCTCACGCGCGGCCGTCATAGCCGGCGTCGTAGGTGAAGCCGGCGCCCTGCGCCCGCAGGAACCGGACGGCCGGATCCTGGGTGTCGCCGGCGGCGCCGCCGGCGGGGCGGTGGTCGCGGCGCGCGGCGCGGCGGTCCCGCGGATCGCGCCGGTCGCGGCCCCGCCGGGACTCCAGCCCGCCCAGCGCCCGCTCCACCGACCGGCCCGCCGCCGACCCGACGTCGCGCAGATCCTCCAGCCCGGCGTCCAGGTCGATCCGGTCCTCGGCCAGGCCGATGGTCAGCGCGATGGTCTCGCAGACCGCGTCCAGGTCGTCGAGCTGGATCACGTTCTGGCCCAGCAGCGCGCGCCAGGAGCCGAGCACCTCGTCGTTGCCGACGTAGGAGGAGCCCTCGGGCAGGATGTAGTAGACGTCGAACTTGCGGGTCAGCTCCCGCACCACCTCCTCCACCGGCGTGGCCAGGAACGCGCCGCGGCCGGGGCGCTCGCCGGGCCGGTCGCCGGGGCGGCCGTGGTCGGGGCGGTAGCCCAGGATCCGGGAGACGTGCTGCGGGTTGACGCTGGGGTAGGCCATCTCGTCGCCGATGATGAACAGGTAGCCGCGCTTGCCGCGCTTCTCGTGGCAGTCCAGGGAGGTGTGGTGGGCCATGAAGTACATGGCGAGCTCGTAGGACTCGCGCATCTGGCCCCCGCCGCCGCCCTCCAGCACGATGGCGCCGAGCTGCTCGTCCATCCGGTTGTCGGACTCGAACTGGCCGATCTGCAGCGGCACCCGGTCGGAGTAGGCGTCGCCGATGGCGCCGAACATGATCTGCGGGTGGTCGACGTAGCGCTTGCGCAGCAGCAGGCCGTGCAGGTCGGCGAGCTTGGTCTGCAACACCCGGGGCACGCCGCCCATGGAGCCGGTGACGTCGAAGAGGACCGAGATGGCCAAGGACGCCGGGTGCTCGGCGCTGTCCCGGCTCTCCCGGACGTCGACGCCGTAGGGCTCCAGGCTCGGGTGCGCGCGCCACTGGTTGCGCGGGGTGCGGGAAAGCACCCGGTCGTTGTAGTCGAAGGCGCTTCGGCCGTTGGCCTTCCGGTAGACCTCGGCGGCCTCGTATGCGTCATAGTCCCAGCGTCCGCTGCCCATGTCCGTCGCCTTCTCGTCGCCCGTCCGTTATCGTCTACCTGACGATAACCCGCTTCGACCATAGCATAGTGTCAAGATGACGAAAAGGGGAGGCGCGGAAAATCTCCCGCCCTGGTCGCCGGGGTGCGGGCTAGCATGGAGGCACCACGAAACCGGGAGAGTGATCAAAGGCCGTACGGCCGTTCCTATGGCAGACAACACCGCACCGCGCTCCGGCAAGGGCCGCCAGTCCTCGGCCGCGGACCGCAACGGGAAGCCGGCCGACGCCGGCCGCGCGGGCTCGAACGGCGGCACCCCGCGCGCCGGCCACCCCGGCGCCGGCAGCGCCGGCAGCGCCGAACAGGTGGCGCCCGGCGTCGTCCAGGCCAAGATCGAGATACCGTCCGGCCACCCCCTGGTCACCGTCTTCGGCGCCGGCGACGGTCTGCTCCGGGTGATCGAGAAGGCCTTCCCGGGCGTCGACATCCACGCCCGCGGCAACCAGGTCACCGCGGCCGGCAGCCCGGCCGAGGTGGGCCTGGTCCAGCGCCTGTTCGAGGAGATGCTGCTGATGCTCCGCACCGGCGCCCCGCTCACCGAGGACGGCGTCGAGCGCTCCATCCAGATGCTCCGCAGCGGCGAGGCCGACGTCGACGGCCAGCGCCCGGCCGAGGTGCTGACCCAGAACATCCTCAGCAACCGGGGCCGCACCATCCGCCCCAAGACGCTGAACCAGAAGACCTACGTCGACGCCATCGACCGCAACACCATCGTCTTCGGCATCGGCCCGGCCGGCTCCGGCAAGACCTACCTGGCCATGGCCAAGGCCGTGCAGGCGCTGCAGAGCAAGCAGGTCAACCGCATCATCCTGACCCGCCCCGCGGTCGAGGCCGGCGAGAAGCTCGGCTTCCTGCCCGGCACCCTGTACGAGAAGATCGACCCGTACCTGCGCCCGCTCTACGACGCGCTGCACGACATGATCGACCCGGACAGTATTCCTCGGCTGATGGCGGCCGGGGTTATCGAGGTGGCTCCGCTGGCATATATGCGTGGACGGACCCTCAATGACGCATTCATCATCCTCGACGAGGCGCAGAACACCTCCCCCGAGCAGATGAAGATGTTCCTCACCCGGCTCGGCTTCGGCTCCAAGATCGTCGTCACCGGCGACGTGACGCAGGTCGACCTGCCCGGCGGCACCGAGTCCGGGCTGCGGGTCGTGCGCAATATCCTGTCCGACGTGGAGGACATCCATTTCGCGGAGTTGACCAGTGCCGATGTCGTGCGGCACCGGCTGGTGGGGGACATCGTCGACGCCTACGGGCGCTACGACGCGGTCCAGGAGCACGGCGGCCGGGGCGGGGACGCCACGAGGAAGAGGCGCTAGTCCCATGTCGATCGACATCGCCAACGAGACCGACTACGGCCCCGACCAGGGCGTGGACGCCGAGGAGCTGGTCGGGGTGGCCCGGTACGTGCTCGGCGAGATGGGCATCCATCCGATGGCCGAGCTGTCCATCCTGCTGGTGGACACCGCCGCGATGGAGCAGCTGCACATCCAGTGGATGGACGAGCCCGGCCCGACCGACGTGCTCTCCTTCCCCATGGACGAGCTGCGCCCGGCCCGCGCCGAGGACGACAACGAGCCGGTCCCGGGCCTGCTCGGGGACGTCGTGCTGTGCCCGGAGGTGGCGGTCAAGCAGGCCAAGGACGCCGGCCACGGCACCGCCGACGAGCTGCGGCTGCTCACCACCCACGGGATCTTGCACCTGCTCGGCTACGACCACGCCGAGCCGGACGAGGAAGCCGAGATGTTCGGGCTGCAGAAGCAGCTGCTGCGAGGATGGAAGGCCAGGTCCGGCGCTCGATGAGCAGTCATAGACGTACGCAGGGCACTCGGGTCCGCGGGAGCGCCGCATGAGTGCCCTGCTCTTTTGGGAGATCGTCGCCGTGGTGGCGCTGGTCGCCGTCGCCGGGTTCTCGGCCTGCGCCGACGCCGCGCTGTCCCGGGTCTCCCGGGTCCGGGCCGCCGAGCTGGTCGAGGAGGGCGTGCCCCGCGCCGGCCGGCTCCAGGAGCTGGTCGACGACCCGGCCCGGGTGCTGAACCTGGTGCTGCTGCTCCGGGTGGCCTGCGAGATCGCCGCCACCGTCCTGGTCACCGTGCTCTGCGTGCGCCGCGTCGACTCGGTCTGGGGCGCCACCTTCGCCGCGATCGGGATCATGATCGCGGTCTCCTACATCTTCGTCGGCGTGATGCCGCGCACCATCGGCCGCCAGCACTCGGTGCGGGTGGCGCTGGCCTTCGCCGGCCCGCTGGCGCTGCTGCAGAAGATCCTCGGCCCGCTGGCCCAGCTGCTGATCGTGATCGGCAACGCGGTGACACCGGGCCGCGGCTTCCGCGAGGGCCCGTTCGCCTCCGAGGCCGAGCTGCGCGCCCTGGTGGACCTGGCCGAGGCGAACAGCGTCATCGAGGACGAGGAGCGCCGCATGGTGCACTCGGTCTTCGAGCTCGGCGACACGCTGGTGCGCGAGGTGATGGTGCCGCGCACCGACATGGTGTTCATCGAGCGGCACAAGACCCTGCGCCAGGCCCTGTCGCTGGCGCTGCGCAGCGGCTTCTCCCGGATCCCGGTGTGCGGCGAGAACGCCGACGACGTGGTCGGCATCGTCTACCTCAAGGACCTGGTGCGGCGCATCCACGAGCACCCCAGCGGCGAGACGCTGGAGGAGGTGGAGTCGGTGATGCGCGACCCGGTGTGCGTGCCGGACAGCAAGCCCGCCGACGAGCTGCTGCGCGACATGCAGGCCGGGCACATCCACCTGGCCGTGGTCATCGACGAGTACGGCGGCACCGCCGGCCTGGTCACCATCGAGGACATCCTGGAGGAGATCGTCGGCGAGATCGCCGACGAGTACGACGTGGAGCGTCCCTCGGTGGAGCGGCTGTCCCCGGACGCGGCGCGCGTCACGTCGCGCCTGGGCGTGGACGAGCTCGGCGAGCTGTTCGGCGTCGACCTCGAGGACGACGACGTGGAGACCGTCGGCGGCCTGATGGCCAAGCGCCTGGGCCGGGTGCCGATCCCGGGGGCGCAGATCGAGCTGGAAGGGCTGCGGCTGACCGCCGAGTCGGCGGAGGGCCGGCGGCGGCGGATCGGGACGGTTTTGGTGAAGCGGGTTCCGCAGGACCAGGGCTGAGCTTTCGCAAATGCGCGTCCGAGAACGTCACAGCGCGCCGATCCGAAATCGGATCGGCGCGCTGATTCGTTCACTGTTCAGAAGGCGATTCCCGATGACGGCTCCGCGCGCCGCGGTAACCGGGTGGCGAACCGACCCCGGACATGGGCTATAGTTTTCCTCGTCGCCAGGGAAACCGGGTGGCAACAACACAATGCGGATGTGGCTCAGTTGGTAGAGCATCACCTTGCCAAGGTGAGGGTCGCGAGTTCGAGTCTCGTCATCCGCTCGGTGCGAAGGCCCCGGATCTTTGATCCGGGGCCTTCGAGTTTTTGGTTTTCTCCTTCGCGGGGCTGCCATGGGGCTGCCGTGGGCTGCCGTGGGGCTGCGAAGTCCCGGCGGGTCCTTCTCGATAGCGTGGAGCCATGACCGACTCCCAGCTGGACCCCGAGAACGCCAAGCTCCTCACCCTCGCCAAGGCCCAGCGCGCCCGCAACGGCGCCGCCGAGGGCGCCGCCGTCCGTGACGAGACCGGCCGCACCTACGTCGCCACCACCGTGGACCTCCCGGCGCTGAAGCTGTCGGCCCTCCAGACCGCCATCGCCATGGCCGTGGCGAGCGGCGCTAAGGCGCTGGAGGCCGCGGTCGTGGTCAGCGAGGAGAAGCAGTTCCGGCGCGAGGACTTGGAAGCGGCGGCGGACATGAAGGCCAACGGTGTGCAGCCGCGCCTGTTCCTGGCCGACCCCAAGCGTTAGCGCCGAGCTCTCGAAAGCCGGCGCCAAGTCCAGGCACCAAGCCCCGGCGCCGACCTCCCGGCGCCGTGTTCCCCGGCCCCGCCCGGCTGCTCTTGGCGCACCCGGGCGGCAGACCGCTCCGAGTAGGGGAGAATGGTCCCCATGACGAGCAGCGCGAGTGGACGGTCCCGGTCCCGCCAGGCGGCGAACGCCGAAGCGGCGAAGAAGAAGGCCGAGCGCGTCAAGCGCAGCCAGCAGCTCGCCGAACGCCGCGTCACCTCCGACCGGGTCCGCGACTCCGAGCCCGCGCCGACCGCCTACGGCCGCGGCGTGCGGGACGACTCCCCGCCGCGCGACGAGTTCCCCGACGACTTCCGCGCCGGGTTCGCCTGCTTCGTCGGGCGGCCCAACGCCGGCAAGTCCACCCTGACCAACTCGGTGGTCGGCGCCAAGGTGGCCATCACCTCCGGGCGGCCGCAGACCACCCGGCACACCGTGCGCGGCATCGTGCACCGCGAGGACGCGCAGCTGGTGCTCGTCGACACGCCCGGCCTGCACAAGCCGCGCACGCTGCTCGGCGCCCGCCTGAACGACGAGGTCCGCGCCACCTGGGCCGAGGTCGACGTGATCGGCTTCTGCGTGCCGGCCGACGAGAAGATCGGCCCCGGCGACCGGTTCATCGCCGCCGAGCTGGCCGAGATCCGCCGCACCCCGAAGGTGGCGATCCTCACCAAGACCGACAAGGCCGCCAAGGAGCAGATCGCCGAGCAGCTGCTGGCCCTGGTCGAGCTGGGCCGCGAGGTCGGCGTGGAGTGGGCCGAGGTGATCCCGGTCTCGGCCGTCCGCGACACCCAGATCCAGCTGCTGGAGGACCTGCTGGTGAAGCAGCTGCCGCAGTCGCCGCCGCTGTACCCGGGCGGCGAGCTCACCGACGAGCCCGAGGAGATCATGGTCGCCGAGCTGGTGCGCGAGGCGGCGCTGGAGGGCGTCCGCGACGAGCTGCCGCACTCGCTGGCGGTCACCGTCGAGGAGATGACGCTGCGCGAGGACCGCCCGGCCGACCGGCCGCTGCTGGACGTGCACGCCACCCTCTACGTGGAGCGGCCCAGCCAGAAGGCGATCGTCATCGGCCAGGGCGGCGAGCGGCTGCGCGAGGTCGGCTCGCGGGCCCGGCGGCAGATCGAGGCGCTGCTGGGCACGCCGGTGTTCCTGGACCTGCACGTGAAGGTGGCCAAGGACTGGCAGCGTGACCCCAAGCAGCTGGCGAAGCTGGGCTTTTAGGAGTCCGGGACTTGCTGGGAGTCCGGGGCCCGCTGGGACTCCGGGACCTGCCAGGACTCCGGGACCCGCGCCCGGAGCCTCACGTCGCAGGACTCTGACATCAGAGGTCGAACTGCCAGTTGCTCCAGGCCTCGGCCCGCTCGTACCCCAACGCCTCGTTCACCCGCAGCATCGGCTCGTTGTCCGCACCGTTCCAGGTGCTCACCGTCTCGATCTCCGGCTCCGCCGCCGCCAGCCGCAGCGCCAGATCCGCCTTCAGCCGCAACCCGAGACCGTGGCCGCGGAACCCGGCCGGAACGCCGGTGTTGCCGACGTCGGCCATCCCGAACCCCGGCGCCGCATAGAGCTCGTGGAACCCGGCGACCACCCCGTCGTCAGTGAGCGCGGCGACCACGTGCTTCCGCTCCCCGGAGGCCACCGAAAGCGCCTCCGCGCGGCGGCGGCGATCCACACTCGGCGGCGGGTACTCGAACGCCAGATCGCCGGTCGGCGCGTCCCGCATCGCCTCGTTCGCCCTCACCATCGCCTCCAGCAGATGCTCCGGCGTCGGCGTCACCCAGTACTCGATCCGGTAGTGCGCGTTCTTCTCCGACGGCGCGGCCCACGCCGCATACCGCTCACGATCGATCGCCCGAAGATCCAGCTGCGAACGCCACTCCCTGCTGACCAGGCGCCCGCCCTCCGCCGCGAACACCTGCTCGTAGTCGGACACGGCGAGCTCGCTGAACACACTCACCAGCCGCTTGCCGCCACGGGAGCGCGTATACGCCTTGAACGCGTCCACCAACGGCACCGTCGTATCCGCCCGATGCTCCGGCCGGATCCAGATGTCGCCATACACCATGTCCTGGTTCGACTCCAGGTCCTGGTTCAACAAGCCGTAGCCGACGGCTTCGGCACCGTCGAATGCGACCAGGGCCGTGCGATGCCGCGCGATCCGCGGCCCGTTGATGTAATGCACCCAGGCTTCGTTCGCCTCCGGATGCCGCGGGGAATCCACGGCGCTCGCCGCCCGGAGGACCGGCAGCAGCACCGCGTCGGTGCCGGGCTCGTGGGGGTCCAGTTCTCGGATCTCGATGGTCATCGCGTCGTCATCTCAGAGGTCGAACTGCCAGGTGTTCCAGACTTCCGCGGGCCGGTAGCCCAAGGTCTGGTTCACTCGCAGCATCGGTTCGTTGTCGGTGTTGTTCCAGGTGCCGATCAGGTCGACGTGCGGCTCGTCGGCCAGCAGCCGCAGCGTCAGGGCGGCCTTGAGCCGCAGGCCGAGGCCGTGGCCGCGGAACGGGGCCGTGACGGCGGTGTGGTCGATGTCGGCCATACGGAAACCGGGGACGACGAGCACCTCGTGGAACCCGGCGACCACGCCGTCCTCGGCGAACGCCGCGATGTTGTACTTGCGGACATCCAGCGCGGCGAAGAACGCCTCGCGCCGGCGCCGCCGGTCGACATCCGGCGGCGGATGCTCGAATTCGAGCGTGGAGGGCGCGTCGTGCATCGCCTCCCCGGCGATCGCCAGCGCCGGAAGCAGGTCCTCCGGGGTGGGGGCCAGCCAGCTCTCGACGCGGTAGTGCGCGTTCTTCTCCGACGGTGCGGCCCAGGCGGCGTACTGGTCGCGGTCGATCGTGGTCAGGTCCAGTTGGGAACGCTGGTCCGCGTCGACTTTGCGGCCCCCTCCGGCGGTGAACACCGGGTCGTAGCCGGCGGCGGCGGGCTCGGTGGACCCGCCGACGAAACGCGTCGCGCCCCGGCCGCGGGCGTACTCCTTGAACGCTTCGATCAGCGGCGCGGCCACATCGGCGCGACGCTCCGGCAGGACCCAGATGTCCGCGAACACCATGTCCTGATTCACGATGAGGTTGTGGATGAGGCAGCCGTAGCCGATCGGCGCCCCGTCGTCGTAGGCGGCCAGGAATACGCGGTGCTGATCCACTCGCGCGGCGGTGACGAGCCGCATGAAGGCCGTGTCGGGCCGCGCATGAAGCGGGGCGTCCACAGCGAGCGCGGCCTGGAAGACCGGCAGCAGCGCGGCCAGGGTCTCCGGCTGCGCGGGGTCGAGCTCTCGGATATCGATAGTCATCGCCGCCGATGCTAGGCAGGGCCCTGCATCGGCGGCGATTCATTATTGGCGGTACGGCTTCGGCTGAAGGCTTTGGTCATGCGCTTCGGCCAGGTGCTTCGGTCCCACTCCTCGGCGGCGCGTGCCGGCGGCGCCGCTCAGGTGTGCACCGAGACGCCCACCTCCCGCCAAGCGGCGGCGACCGCGTGCGCCTGGTGCGACTTGCGCCCGAACCGCTTCTCGGCCGCGTGCACCGTCGCCGTGCCGAACGTCGCGAACGTCGCGGCGGCCGGCAGCGTCGGCGAGGTCAGGACGTCGTACCAGATCAGCCCGGCGCCGTCCCAGGAATTGCCGCCGATCCCGGTCGCGGCCAGGTAGAACGCCCGGTTCGGGATCCCGGAGTTGATGTGCACGCCGCCGTCGTCGTCGGAGGTGTCGACATAGGCGGCCATCGCCGCCGGCTGCGGATCCTTGCCGATGTTCGGGTCGTCGTACGCCGTGCCCGGATCCTTCATCGACCGCAGCGCCACCCCTTGCACCGACGGCAGGAACAGCCCGGCGCCGATCAGCCAGTCCGCGTCGGCCGCGTCCTGGCCCAGCTGGTACTGCTTCACCATGGAGCCGAACACGTCGGACACCGACTCGTTCAGCGCCCCGGACTGGCCCCGGTAGACCAGGTTCGCGGTGTACTGCGTCACCCCGTGCGTCAGCTCGTGGCCGATGACGTCCACCGACGACGTGAACCGGCCGAACACCGACCCGTCGCCGTCGCCGAACACCATCTGCGAGCCGTTCCAGAACGCGTTGTCGTACTGGACGCCGTAGTGCACGGTGCCCTTCAGCGGCAGGCCCTGGCCGTCGACCGACCACCGCTTGTAGACCTTCAGATAGAAGTCGAACGTGGCACCGAGCCCGTCGTAGGCCTCGTCCGCGCTGCGGTCGCCGGTCGGCGGCGCGCCCTCGGCCCGGACCTCCGAGCCCGGCAGATTCTCGGTGTCGTGGTCGTCGTAGACGGATCGGTCGTCGCGGTGGTCGACCCCGGCCGGCGGCGCCAGGTGGCGCTCGCCGACCCACGGCACCGCGCCGCGGGTCAGCCGGTGCCGCACGTCGGCGACGAGGGTCCGGCGGGCCGCGTCGGCGACGTGCAGGTCGGAGCCGGCGAGCCGGCTCAGGATGTGCGGGGGGACGATGCCGCAGAACACCGGACGCTCGGCGCGAGCGGCCCGGTCTGCGGTCTTTGCGCTGGTCATTCCCCAGGTCATAGCGCTAACTATGGGCGGTTTCGGGGGCCGCGTCACCGTTTTGGCCGATACTCCGACCTGCGATTACTCTGATCGAGTGACGTCCGAGGTGGGAGCCGCGTGCCGCGACGGCGTATCTCGGATCCCGGACGCGGCGTGCGCCAGGTGAGACGATCGCTATAGAGTCGCAACGCTATGTGCAACTCCTGCCTGCGCGGCCTGCTTCTCCTTAGCAGCCGCGGCGAGGGCCTGTAGAACGAAGCAACAGGCCGGCTCCCTCGCCGCGGCCAGTTCGTGTTGCCGTCGGCCGTCCCCGTCGTTGGAGACCTCCAGGGAGTTCTGAGCACTATGCGAGTACAGCCGCAACAGCCGTCGGGCATGCCGATCCACAAGTACGTGCCGTTCCCGCCGGTCGGCATCCAGGACCGGGCCTGGCCCGACAAGGCGATCACCCAGGCTCCGCGCTGGTGCGCCGTGGACCTGCGCGACGGCAACCAGGCCCTGATCGACCCGATGTCCCCGGCCCGCAAGCTGAAGATGTTCGAACTGCTGGTGGCCATGGGCTACAAGGAGATCGAGGTCGGGTTCCCGGCCGCCTCGCAGACCGACTACGACTTCGTGCGGCAGATCATCGAAGAGGACCGGATCCCCGACGACGTGGTGATCCAGGTGCTGACCCAGGCCCGCGAAGAACTGATCGAACGCACGTTCGAATCGGTCCGGGGTGCCAAGCAGGCCATCGTCCACCTGTACAACTCCACCTCCACCCTCCAGCGGCGCGTCGTCTTCGGCCTGGACAAGGCCGGCATCACCCAGATCGCCGTCAACGGTGCCAAGGTCTGCCAGCAGTACGCCGACACCATGCCGCCCCGCGCCGACGGCACCCGCACCGAGATCTACTTCGAGTACTCGCCCGAGTCCTACACCGGCACCGAGCTGGAGTACGCCGTCGAGGTGTGCAACGCCGTCACCGAGGTGTGGCAGCCCACCCCCGACCGCAAGGTCATCATCAACCTGCCGGCCACCGTCGAGATGGCCACCCCCAATGTCTACGCCGACTCCATCGAGTGGATGCACCGCAACTTGGAACGCCGCGACTCCATCGTGCTGTCGCTGCACCCCCACAACGACCGCGGCACCGCCGTCGCCGCCGCCGAACTGGGCTACCAGGCCGGCGCCGACCGCATCGAGGGCTGCCTGTTCGGCAACGGCGAACGCACCGGCAACGTCTGCCTGGTCACCCTGGGCCTGAACCTGTTCTCCCAGGGCGTCGACCCGCAGATCGACTTCTCCGACATCGACGAGGTCCGCCGCACCGTCGAATACTGCAACCAGCTGCCCGTCCACCCCCGCCACCCCTACGGCGGCGACCTGGTCTACACCGCCTTCTCCGGCTCCCACCAGGACGCCATCAAGAAGGGCTTCGAACACCTGGAGCGGGACGCCGCGACCGCCGGCAAGACCGTCGACGAGATCGTCTGGGCCGTGCCCTACCTGCCCATCGACCCCAAGGACGTCGGCCGCACCTACGAGGCCGTGATCCGCGTCAACTCCCAGTCCGGCAAGGGCGGCGTCGCCTACATCCTGAAGACCGAGCACCAGCTGGACCTGCCGCGCCGCGCACAGATCGAATTCTCCCAGGTCATCCAGGCCAAGACCGACGCCGAAGGCGGCGAGGTCACCCCCGAGGAGATCTGGGACTGCTTCATCGACGAATACCTGCCGAACCCGGCCGCCCCCTGGGGCCGGCTGCGGCTGCTGGGCCACCACTCCTCCTCGGCCGTGGAGGAGAAGGACCAGCTGCGCGTCGACCTGTCCGTCGACGGCGGCACCACCACCCTGGAAGGCGTCGGCAACGGCCCCATCGACGCCTTCACCAACCTGCTCAGCGGCGTCGGCATCGACGTACGCGTCCTGGACTACGTCGAACACGCGCTGACCTCCGGCGAGGACGCGAAAGCCGCCTCCTACGTCGAATGCGCCATCGGCGGCCGCGTCCTGTGGGGCGTCGGCATCGACGCCAACATCGTCACCGCCTCGCTGAAGGCCATCGTCTCCGCCGTCAACCGCGCCTTCCGCTGACCGGAAACCGGCCGCCGCCGCCCGCGCTTCCGCACAACACTGTTTCTCACACGCGGCCGTATGGCAGGATCTCCTCCGTTCCGCAGCGAGCGGAACGGAGGGGATTCGTACCAATGATTATCTGGGGCTGGCGGACCGTCTTCCGGGTCGTCGGCACGGGGGTGTTCTCGTGCCCGAGCTGCGGCACCGACCGGGAGTATCAGCGGCGGCGCGCGCAACGGTTCTTCACTTTGTTCTTCATCCCGCTGATTCCGCTTAAGACCATCGGCGAATTCATCCGCTGCACCCACTGCAAGACCGACTTCCGCGAGTCCGTACTGGCCCGGCCCACCGCCGCGCAGTTCACCGACCGCCTCCAGAACGCGGTACGCGGCGTCATGGTCAACGTGCTCCGCCGAGGCGGCGCAGGAAACCCCGCAGCGCGCGCGGTGGCGGTCGAGGAGATCGTGACGGCCGGCGCGGTGGGCTACTCCGAGGCGAACCTCGCGCAGGACATGCAGGTGGTCCCGGACGACCTCACGCAGCTGCTGGGCGGGCTCGCCGGGCAGCTGCCGGAGACCGGACGCGAGGCGATGGTGCGCGGCGCGATCCGCGTGGCCGCCGCCGACGGGCCGGTGGACGCCGCCGAACGCGCCGTCATCGACATGGTCGGCGCGGCGCTGGGGATGACGCAGGCGCACGTGGCCGGAGTCGTCGCTTCTGTGCCGCCAGCAGGGGTCGGCGGGAACACGGGCAGCCACACCGGGTTCCAGACGCCGAGCGGGTCCTACGGGGCGGTGCAGGACGCGGTGCCGCCGCGGTTCGACCAGAACGCGACGCACGTCGACACGTCGTCGTCGATGGAGACCATGCTGATCCCGCCGAAGCCGGCGGCTCAGGCGCAGCCGGCACAGCCGGCGCCGCATGCGACGCTGGTGCAGGACACCTCGTCGATGGAGACGATGCTGATTCCGCCGAAGCCGGCGGCTGCGGCTCCGGCGGCTCCTGCTCAGGTGGCTCCTCCGGCGGCGCAGGCGGCCCCGGCGGCTCCGGCTGCCGACCCGGACCTGACCATCCCGGTACCGACCGCCGAGACCGTCGTGATCGCGGCCCCCGCCGCCCCGCTGGCCGCTCCGGCGCCGCCGGTCGCGGCCCCGGTCGCCCCGGTCACCGACGCGGCGGACGACGTCCTCTCCGACTCCTCGGCGATGGAGACGATGGTCGTGCCCAGGAACCAGGTCCCGCCGCAGCGCCCGGCCGACCCGGCCGAGGAACCCACGCACGTCACCCGGGACCACCGGGAACCCGGCGCCTGGTCCTCGAACCAGCAGTAACCCCAGCAGTAACCGCAGCACCACGCGGCACCTTGGGCATTCGCAGCACCACGCGGCGATCGCGGCGCTCGCGTCACCGCGCAGCGCCTCCCCAGCCGCCACCCGGGCCCGCGTGACCACTTCGGTCACGCGGGCCCTCACCGTCCGCGCCGGCGCCTACACTTGGACAATGCCCCTGCACCGCGACGAAGGCGTTGTCCTGCGCACCCGCAACCTCGGTGAGGCGGACCGCATCATCACCTTCCTCACCCGCGACCGGGGCCGGGTCCGCGCCGTGGCCAAAGGCGTGCGCCGCACCTCGTCCAAATTCGGCTCCCGGCTGGAACCGTTCACCTTCGTCGACGTCCAGATCTTCGAGAAACAAGGCCGCGACCTGCACCTGGTCACCCAGGCCGAGACGCTGGCGGCGTACGGCGGCACCCTGGTCGCCGACTACCCCGCCTACACCGCCGGCCAGGCGATGCTGGAAGCCGCGGAACGGCTGAGTGAAGATGATGTGCCCGCCGTGCAGCAATATCTGCTGCTGGTCGGCGCGTTGCGTACATTGGCCTCCGGCGAGCACTCCGCCGGACTGGTCCTGGACGCGTTCCTGCTGCGCTCCCTGGCCGTCGCCGGCTACGCGCCGTCCTTCGAGGACTGCGCCCGCTGCGGCGACCCGGGCCCGCACCGGTTCTTCAACCTGCCGGCCGGCGGGGCGGTGTGCTCGGACTGCAAGCCCTCGGGGTCGGTGGCGCCGGCCCGTGAGACACTCGCCCTGCTGGGCGCGTTGCTCGCCGGGGACTGGGGCGCCGCCGACGCCAGCGCCGACAAATGCCGGCGCGAAGGCAGCGGCCTGGTCGCCGCCTACTTGCAGTGGCACCTGGAGCGCGGCCTGCGCTCCCTGCGGCTGGTCGAACGATGAAGCGCCCGGCGCGCGCGAACAGCGACACGAGGACGAGATAGGTGGACCGGTGAGACTGACCCGACGGATCCTGGAGGAGCGCCTCGCCAAGCGGCAGCCCGGCGTCCTGCGGGACCCCTTCCCGCACAAGCGCGGCGCGCTGCCGCCGGACATCCCGCTGGACCTGGTGCCCCGGCACGTGGCCGTGGTGATGGACGGCAACGGCCGCTGGGCCAAGGAGCGCGGCCTGTCCCGCATCGAGGGCCACAAGATCGGCGAGGCCTCGCTGTTCGACGTCGTCGAGGGTGCCGTGCAGCTCGGCGGCATCACCCACATCTCGGCCTACGCCTTCTCCACCGAGAACTGGAAGCGCTCGCCGGAGGAAGTGCGCTTCCTCATGGGCTTCAACCGCGACACCATCCGCCGCCGCATCGGCGAGATGGACGAGCTCGGCGTCCGCATCCGCTGGGCCGGCCGCCGGCCCCGGCTGTGGAAGTCGGTCATCGACGAGCTGGAATGGGCTGAGGAGCGCACCAAGGACAACAAGCTCCTCACCCTCACCATGTGCGTCAACTACGGCGGCCGGTGGGAGATCGCCGACGCCATGGTCGCCATGGGCCGCGACATCAAGGCCGGCCGCCTGGACCCGGAGAAGATCAACGAGCGCACCGTCGGCCGCTACCTCGACGAGCCGGACATGCCCGACGTCGACCTGTTCATCCGCTCCTCGGGCGAGCACCGCACGTCGAACTTCCTGATGTGGCAGTCCGCCTACGCCGAGCTGTACTTCGACGAGGCCCTGTGGCCGGACTTCGACCGCACCAACTTGTGGCGGGCCTGTGAAGTCTTCGCCGGCCGCGACCGGCGGTACGGCGGCGCCATCACCAACGAGGAGCAGTTCGCCGCCGAGTCCGGGCCCGAGTACGACGAGAGCGAGTACGCCGACCCGGACGAGGGGTAGGCGGGGCGGCGGGGGAGTGGGGCGGCTTGCGGGCCGAGCTGCGCGGCGCGGCGGGGGAGTGGCGGGCCGAGTGATGGGGGAGTGGTGGCGGAGCGGCCCGGGGGCGCTCCGCGAACATGCGACGGTCGCGGCGCACCCCCGCGCCGTGGCCCCAAACTACCGTCCCCGCCCTGGCGGAGGTCGGAGCGGTCTGCGGTGTCTGCACGGTCTGCACGGTCTGCGTGTTCGGTCCGGTGCAGTCCCCGGGTCCGGTGCGGTCCGGGGGTTCGGCGTTCCGCGTGGCCGGCGCCGTCAGTGGTCGCCGCAGGTACCGAAAATCTCCAGCGTGTGCGACACATTCGAGTAGCCGTGCTCGGCCGCGACCCGCTCCGCCCAGCTCTCCACCACCGCCGGACCCTCGACCTCCACGGTCTTCCCGCACTCCCGGCACACCAAGTGGTGATGGTGCCGCGGCGTCGAGCAGCGGCGGTAGATGACCTCCCGGTCGCCGGTGCGCAGCACGTCCACCTCGCCGGCGTCGGCCAGCGACTGCAACGCCCGGTAGACCGTGGTCAGCCCCACCGACTCGCCGCGCTGCTTCAGCAGATCGTGCAGATCCTGGGCGCTGCGGAAATCGTCGACCTCGTCCAGCAGGGCCGCGACCGCCGACCGCTGCCGGGTCGAACGGCCCTGAGTGGGCAGGCCGCGAGCGGCCTCGTGGTCGCCGGAGTTGTCTGCGGTGCTCACTGTGGCTTCTCCTAGCGGTGCGGTGGCGTGCGGCGCGGAGCTGCGGGCACGACGGCCAGCAGTCATTGTGGCAGGCTCGGGGCGGTGGCGGCCGGTGGTTGCGTCCGCGGATCCGAAACCGGGGCGCCCGGACGCGACCCGGAGCTGCCGGAGCCCGGACCGGCGCCTGAGCCCGGCCTCGGACGGGCGCCCGAACCGGCGCCCGAGCCCGGCCTCGAACCGGCGCCCGGCCTCGAACCCGGCCCGGCCGGCGTCCGCGCCTCCGACCGGCCCCGCCGCCGGTGCAGCAACCCGGCGCCGATGCTGGCCAGCAGGAACACCCCGATCGCGATCAGCACGATCGACGCCCCGGGCGGCGTGTCCGCGTAGTACGACATCGTGACCCCCGACATCGCCGCCCCCACCCCGATCACCATCGCCAGCCCCATCGTCGCCGCGAACGCCCGCGTCACCTGCTGCGCCGCCGCCACCGGCACCACCATCAGGGCACTGACCATCAGCACCCCCACCACCCGCATGCCCACCGTCACCGTCACCGCGGTCGTGACCGCCAGCAGCAGGTTCAGACTCCGCACCGGCAGCCCCGCCACCCGCGCGAACTCCTCGTCCTGGCACACCGCGAACAACGCCCGCCGCAGCCCCAACGTCACCAGCAGCACACCCACCGCCAACGCCGCGATCGCCCACAAGTCGCCCGGCGACGTCGACAGGATCGACCCGAACAAATACGAGTTCAGGTTCGCGTTGCCGCCGGACAGCGAGATCAACATCGACCCGCCGGCCAGACCCCCGTAGAACAACATCGCCAACGCCACATCACCACTGGCCTTGGCCCGCTCGCGGATCAGCTCCACCGCCACCGCGCCCGCCACCGCGACCAGCACCGCCCCCCACACCGGCGACGTCTTCGTGATCAGGCCCAGCCCGACACCGGTCAACGCCACATGCCCGAGGCCGTCACCCATCAGCGCCAACCGCCGCTGCACCAGATACGTGCCGATTGCCGGCGCCGCCAAACCGATGACCAGCGCGGCCAGGAACGCCCTCTGCATGAAGGCCAGGCCGAAGATGGTGTCGCTCAGCATGCGGGACCTGCCTCCGGTGCGGGGAGCGGGGTGGAAAACGGGGTCGTGGTCGGGGCCGACGCCAAGGCCGACGCCAGGGCCGAGGCCGATGCCATAGCCTTCGCGGCTCGTGCGGTGCCTGCCGCTGTGGTGCCCGCCGCTCCGGCGCGCGCCGCGAGGCCCCTCATGCCCGAGCCTCCTTCACCTTCAGCGTGTCCACCGGCGTGGGCCCGGGCGGACACGCCGGCGTCCCCGGCGCCTCGCTCGGCGCGTCGTGCGGATGCACATGGTCGTGCTCGGGCCGTTCGTGGCCGTGGAACGGGTCGTCCTCGCCGTGCTCCACCGGCGCCCCGTCATACAGCACCACTCCGGACCGCAGCACCACGGTCCGATCGATGAGCGGCGCCAGCGGCCCCAGCTCGTGCAGCACCAGCAGGATCGTGGTGCCCTGCTTCGACAGCTCGCCCAGCGTGTCCGCGAACGTTTGCTGGCTGACCAGGTCGACCCCGGCCATCGGCTCGTCCATGATCAGCAGGTCCGGGCGGCGCGCCAGGGCCCGCGCGATCAGCACCCGCTGCTGCTGGCCGCCGGACAGCGCCGCCACCGGGTCGCCGATCCGGTCCAGCATCCCGACGGTCGCCAGCGCTTCGCGGACCGCGCCGCGGTCGGCCCGGCCGCGCCGGCTGATCCAGGTCCGCGGCGTCAGCAGGCCGCTCGCCACCACCTCGCCGACCGTGGCCGGCACGCCCGCCGCCGCGGTGGTGCGCTGCGGGACGTAGCCGACCCGCTGCCAGGACCGGAACCCGGGCAGCGGCGTGCCGAACAGCTCGATCCGGCCGCCGTCCACCGGATACAGCCCGACGATCGTCTTGACCAGCGTGGACTTGCCGGAGCCGTTGGCGCCCAGCAGCGCGACCGTCTCACCGCGGCGCACCGTCAGGTCGACGCCGTGCAGGATCGCCCGTCCGCCGAGCGCCACCGTCACCTGGTGGGCCGCCACGGCCGGAACCGTTATGTCGGAGGTGTCACGGGCCATCAGGCGCATCCCAACGCGGAACGGAGCGCGGCGAGGTTGTCGCGCATCACGGAGAGGTAGTCCTGCTTCGAGGGGTCCTGGACCCCCTCGATCGGGTCGAGCACCGCGGCCTTCGTCCCGGTGTCCGCCGCGAGCGTCTGCGCGGTCTTGGGGCTGGCCAGGGTCTCGAAGAAGACCGTGGTCACGCCCTCAGTCTTGATCAGGTCCTGGATCTTCGCGAGGTGGGACGCGGACGGCTCGTCGTCCGGGGACAGGCCCGCGATCGGGACCTGCGTCAGCCCGTACCGCTCGGCCAGGTACCCGAACGCGGCATGGCTGGTGACGATGGCCTTGCGCTGGCACTGGGCCAGACCGGCCCGGTAGTCGGCGTCCAGCGACTTCAGATCCGCGTCCAGCGCGGCCTGGTTGGCCCGGTAGTCCGCGGCGTGCGCCGGGTCCACCTGCTGCAACTTGGCCGACACCGCGTCCCCGACCTTGGCGAAGTCCACCGGGTCCAGCCAGATGTGCGGGTCGTCGCTGCGGCTGTCGCCCTCGCCCAGGTCGCCGTGGTTCTCCAGGTGCACCACGGTCGCGGCGTCCAGCGCGGCCTTCGGCTTCTCCTGCGCGACCGCCGAGTCCACCAGCGGCTGCAGCCCCTTCTCGTAGATCGCCAGATCGGCCAGGCCGACCGCCGCCACCTGCGACGGCGTCAGCTCCAGATCGTGCGGCTCGGCACCGGGCTTGGTGAGGTTCCGCACCTGCACATGCGACCCGCCGATCCGCTCGGCCAGGAACGCGAAGGGATAGAACCCGGCCACCACGTCCAGCCGGCCCCCGGCCGCGCCGGGCCGGTCGGCGGCCTTCACACAGCCGCCGAGCACGAGTGTCGCCGCCGTGGCGACGGCCAGCGCGGCCGCCGCGGCCGGAACGACGGGACGAGGACGCGGACGGGGGACGGACGGCGCACGACGCGGGATGGGCATGCGGTCATGGTGACTGAAAATGAAAACGATTGTCAATTTGCCTGATCGTCGGACCGGATCCCGGACTCCGGGGCGCCCCGGACCGACCTCTGGGCCGACCTCTGGGCCGACCGCCGGACCAACCGCCGGACCAACCGCCGGACCAACCGCCGGGCCAACTGCCGGGCCGACCGGACCACTCTCCGGGCCGCCCCGGACCGCCTCCCTCGCGTTCGCCCACTCGTTCGCAGCCGACCCGGTCCGGGGTCGTCGCCTCGCCGTCTCCTCCTAGCCGCGAAACCGCTCCGAATCCGATCACCCGACCGGCTAAGCTGGGGCATCATCCGAAACCCGGCATCCGGCCGGGCTTCGCCACCGTGGATGCGGTGGCAACAAGAAAGAGAGCGACTGTGGCCGCCGACAAGATCGAGACCATCGTCCGGCTCGCTAAGAGCCGAGGCTTCGTCTTCCCCTCCAGCGAGATCTACGGGGGCACTCGTGCCGCCTACGACTACGGGCCGCTCGGCGTGGAGCTGAAGGAGAACATCAAGCGCCAGTGGTGGAAGGCGATGGTCACCGGCCGGGAGGACGTCGTCGGCCTGGACTCCTCGGTCATCCTGGCGCGCGAGGTGTGGGAGGCCTCCGGCCACGTCAAGGAGTTCACCGACCCGCTGACCGAGTGCCAGTCCTGCCACAAGCGCTTCCGCGAGGACCACCTCATCGAGGCCTACGAGGCCAAGCACGGCCGCACCCCCGAGCACGGCCTGGCCGACCTCAACTGTCCGAACTGCGGCAACAAGGGCACCTTCACCGAGCCCAAGGTCTTCAACCTGATGCTCCAGACCCACCTGGGCGTCACCATGGACGAAGCGGGCCTGGCCTACCTGCGCCCGGAGACCGCGCAGGGCATCTTCGTGTCCTACAAGACCGTCCGCGACGCCTCCCGCAAGAAGCCCCCGTTCGGCATCGGCCAGATCGGCAAGTCCTTCCGCAACGAGATCACGCCGGGCAACTTCATCTTCCGCACCCGCGAGTTCGAGCAGATGGAGATGGAGTACTTCGTCAAGCCCGGCGAGGACGAGACCTGGTTCGAGTACTGGCTCAACGAGCGCTATAACTGGTGGGTCGACCTGGGCCTGCGCGCCGAGAACCTGCGCTTCTACGAGCACCCGCAGGAGAAGCTGTCGCACTACTCCAAGCGCACCGTCGACATCGAGTACCGCTTCAACTTCGGCGGCCAGGAGTTCTCCGAGCTGGAGGGCATCGCCAACCGCACCGACTTCGACCTGTCCACCCACTCCAAGCACTCCGGTGAGGACTTCACCCAGCTGGAGCAGGACAGCGGCGAGCGCTGGACGCCGTTCGTGGTGGAGCCGGCGGCCGGTGTGAACCGCGGCATGCTGGCCTTCCTGCTGGACGCCTACGCCGAGGACGAGGCGCCGAACGCCAAGGGCCAGATGGAGGTCCGCAAGGTCCTGCGCCTGGACAAGCGGCTGGCCCCGGTGAAGGCGGCGGTCCTGCCGCTGTCCCGCAACGCCGACCTCTCGCCCAAGGCCCGCGACCTGGCCCAGAACCTGCGCCGCAACTGGAACGTCGAGTTCGACGACGCCGGCGCCATCGGCCGCCGCTACCGCCGCCAGGACGAGATCGGCACCCCGTTCTGCATCACGGTCGACTTCGACACCCTGGAGGACCAGGCCGTGACCGTCCGGGAGCGGGACTCGATGGAGCAGCAGCGGGTGGCGCTGGACCAGGTCGAGGGCTACCTGGCGGCGCGGTTGATCGGCGCTTGAGTTCTGTGATCGGGCGGCTTGAGCATCGTGTGTGCTGAACGCGCACAAGACTGCTTAAGCCGCCTGGTCATCTCATCCGCCGCAGGGTCTCTTGCTCGTGAGTCTCTTGCTCGTGAGTCACTTGCTCATGAGGCTCTTGCTCGTGGGTCACGCGCTCGCAGGTCACGCACGCGCTCGTGGGTCACGCGCTCGCAGGTCACGCACGCGCTCGCGGGTCTCTCACTCGCAGGTCACGCGCTGCACGCGCCGTGGCCTGCCTTGCTGGGCGGGCTTCCCTCCCACGCCACGCCATATGGCCTGAAAGCGCTATCGCGGGCCGAAAACAATGGGACCGCCGGAAAACCTTCCGGCGGTCCCATTGTCAAATGCATTTCGTACCGATCGGTAACCGGTGTGATCCGCTTCGCTTGTGTGATCTACGTCTCCGCCCGGATCGCGGTTCCCTGTTCACAGTTCGCTGTTCCGGTTGATAGTTGACGGTTCACCATCATCGGCAATCCGTGATCAAGCCGCTATTCCCGATCAGTGGTGGCGCTTCTTCTCCGTCGGCGGCGGGCACAGCGCCGAAGCCTTGGTGATCGACTCGGCGTTGACCTGCCACTGCCCCTTGGACCCGGTCGGCACCATCGTGAACACGACCCGGTTGCCCGGCGTGCCGTGCTCCTGGAGCGCCTTGCCCGGGGTGTGGGTCTGGACGTCGCCGCGCACCACCCCGGCCAGGTCCTCGCAGAAGCCGACCGTGGCCTGGTCCGCGGTCAGGCTCTCCACGCTGACGTTGGACAGCACCGCCTGGCCCACCGGCTGGTGCTTGGTGTCGATCCAGGTCTGCGCCCAGGTGTGCGCCTGCTGGTACCCGGCGCCGGTCCAGTACCGCTTCAGGTCCGGCGTCGCGGCCGAGGCCGGCTGGTAGGCGGCGGCGTACTCGGCCTTGTAGGCCTGGGACGCGTTCCACAGCACGATGTGGTGCGTCAGGTCCTGGAAGGCCGGGGTGGTCGCGTACAGCACCTGGATGGTGTTCGGCAGCTCTATACCCGGTTTCGGTTTGGAATGGTGTTCCGAGGAGGCGTTGTCGGGCGTCTGGCCCGGCGCCTGCTGCTCCACGGTGGAGGGCGGCGGCACATCCGCGGCGTGCGGGTTGGTGTTGCACGCCGAGATGCCCACCGCTATGAAGATGCCCAGGGCACCGGCCAGCAGCCCCGGCGCGAGCTTGTCGCGCCCCCGCTCCGCCGCCCGCCCCCGCGGACCGCTCAGGTCCGTGCCGCCTCCGCCGGCACGGCTCCTTGCCTTCACTTCGCTTCTCACTCTCGCCTACCCGCTGTCCAGTGTTCCAGCGGTGTCCCCCCGCCGGTTTTTTAACTCATTCCTTATGACGTTCAGAGTACTGGGCCGGTTGTCACGACACCGACTCGAAATATCCCGAACGGGTGTCGGCCCGCGGTATGGGATCCTGGAACCGTGACTTCCCCCCGCAAACCACACCTCACCCTCGGCACCCTGCCCGTTGCGCCACCCGTGGTCCTGGCTCCCATGGCCGGCATCACCAACGTGGCCTTCCGCCAGCTGTGCCGCGAACACGGCGCCGGTGTGTACGTCTGCGAGATGGTCATGACCCGCGCCCTGGTCGAGCGCAACGAGAAGACCCTCCGGATGATCACCTTCGCCAGCGACGAGCACCCCCGCAGCCTCCAGCTCTACGGCGTGGACCCCACCACCGTCCGCAAAGCCGTCGAGATGATCGCCGCCGAGAACCTGGCCGACCACGTCGACATGAACTTCGGCTGCCCGGTCCCCCGCGTCACCCGCAAAGGCGGCGGCGCCGCGCTGCCCTACAAACGCAAACTCTTCGCCCAGATCGTCGAAGCAGCCGTCCAGGCAGCGGCCCCCGCCGGCATCCCCGTCACCGTCAAAATGCGCATCGGCATCGACGACGACCACCCCACCCACCTGGAAGCCGGCCGCCTGGCCCAAGAAGCCGGCGCCACCTGGGTCGCCCTCCACGGCCGCACAGCAGCCCAGCGCTACAGCGGCGAAGCCGACTGGAGCGCCATCAAGAACCTCAAGGAATCCCTCCAGATCCCCGTCCTCGGCAACGGCGACATCTGGGAAGCCTCCGACGCCCTCCGCATGATGTCCGAAACCGGCGCCGACGGCGTGGTCGTCGGCCGCGGCTGCCTGGGCCGCCCCTGGCTGTTCGCCGACCTCGCGGCAGCGTTCACCGCCAACCCCACCCGCGCCCTCCCCACCCTCGGCGAAGTAACCACCACCATGCGCCGCCACGCCGAACTCCTGGCCAGCTGGCTCGGCACCGAACAAGCAGGTGTGGTCGACTTCCGCAAACACGTCGCCTGGTACCTCAAAGGCTTCCCCGTAGGCGGCGACACCCGCCGAGCCCTCGCCACGGCCTCCACCCTCACCGACCTCGACAACCACTTCACCCACCTGGACCCCGCCACCCCCTTCCCCACCGAAACCCTCGGCAAGCCCCGCGGCCGCACCAACTCCCCAGGCAAAGTAACCCTCCCCCACGGCTGGCTCGACGATCGCGACGACGACACGGTGCCGACCGCGGCGGAGCTGGAAGATTCGGGCGGCTGAGCGGCTGAGCGGCTGAGCGGCAGGGCGGCAGGGCGGCTGGCGCGATGCGCTATGCGTGGCGCGCGGCGTGTCACGCGCTATGCGTCACCCGCTAGGTGTGTGTGGCGGCGCGCTCCTGCCCCGAGGAACACGGTGCCGTCGAGCGCAACAACGGCGCACTCAGCCTGTCGACACGCCAGCCACCGGTCTACTCCCCAGACAACGACGGCGGCCCGCCTCCCAACCGCAGCCTGCCCACAGCGCCCATGCCGTGCCGCCGAACACCCAGGCAGGCGACAGCCCGCTTGCGGCGCGACAATGTGGTGCCGTCAACCGCCACGCCGGCGAACCTGACAGCCAACGCGGTGCCGCCAAGTGCCGTGCTGGCGAACCCGGCAGCAACGCGGTGCCGTCAAGCACCACGCCGACGAACCTGGCAGCCAACGCGGTGCCGCCAAGCGCCATTCCAGCGAACCTGGCAGCCGAGGCTTCACCTCGCACCGGCAACAGCTCACTGCGCTTTACTGCGGTTTGCCGCCTTGCCGCAGCAATCCCGCCGCCCCAAACAGCAAAGAGCGCCAGAACCCTCCAGGCGGTTCCGGCGCTCCGTCCCTCTCGGCGGCAAGCAGCTCAGCTCTGCTTGATCGCCGAAATCTCCAGCTCAATCTGGATCTTGTCACTGACCAGCACACCACCGGTCTCCAGCGCCGCGTTCCAGGTCATCCCGAACTCCTTGCGACTGACGGTGGTCTTGGCCTCGAACCCGATGCGCGTGTTCCCATACGGGTCGACCGTCGTCCCCAGGAACTCCACTTCGAAGTCGATGGGCTTGGTGACGTCCTTGACCGTCAGGTCGCCGTGCAGCACGAACTGGTCGTCGCCCTTGGCACTGACCCCGGTGGACTTGAACGACATCACCGGGTACTTGTCCTGCTCGAAGAAGTCGCCGGACAGCAGATGCCCGTTGCGCTGCTCATTGCGGGTGTCGACGCTGGCGACCGTGACCGAAGCCTCGGCGCTGCTCTTGTCAGGGCTCGCCCCGTCAATGTGGATCGTGCCCTCGAACTCGTTGAACCCCCCACGCACCTTGGTGACCATCGCGTGCCGGGCGATGAACCCGACCGTGCTGTGGGCGGTGTCGAAGGTGTACTCACCGGTCAGGGACGCGTAGTCGGTGCTCATTGCGAACTTCCTCCAGGGTCGGTCGTGCGATCTTGGTTTAGCGTTCAACTAACCTACCGTCCCCCACAGCACACCCTGCGGCAGTTTCATTCCCGGCGCGCCCACCTGTGCCTCCGCCCGGGTGAACACGTCCGCACCCCGGGTGAGACGGCTCACAGGAACGAAACGGCGTATTAGGGGTATAGCCGTGGGGAGCGCGCGCCGCCGACGCGCTACGCTCCGCAGCGTCAGGGCATGCGGTGGGACTCCCCTCATCCGTCCCACCGCCGCCGCAGGTGTGCCACTCAGATCAGTCAGGGAGTATCTGCGTGCCGAAGTTCGTGTACGACTTCACCGAAGGCAACAAGGACCTCAAGGACCTGCTCGGCGGCAAGGGCGCCAACCTCGCCGAGATGACCAACCTCGGGCTGCCGGTCCCTCCCGGCTTCACGATCACCACCGATGCCTGCCGCGTCTATCTGGAGCAGGGCCAGGAGCCCCCGGAGCTGCGCGAGCAGGTCACTCAGTACCTCGACGCCCTCGAAGTGAAGATGGGCAAGAAGCTCGGCCAGGCCGACGGACCTCTCCTGG
The DNA here is from genome assembly GCF_039531695.1 of Catenulispora yoronensis. NCBI lineage: Bacteria > Bacillati > Actinomycetota > Actinomycetes > Catenulisporales > Catenulisporaceae > Catenulispora > Catenulispora yoronensis. Next base: position 100,812 of record NZ_BAAAQN010000018.1, on the reverse strand, counting down.
TCTCGGTCCGCTCCGGTGCCAAGTTCTCCATGCCCGGCATGATGGACACGGTCCTGAACATCGGGCTCAACGACGAATCGGTCCTCGGCCTCGCCACCCAGGCAGACAACGAGCGCTTCGCCTGGGACTCCTACCGCCGCCTCATCCAGATGTTCGGCAAGACAGTCCTCGATGTCGACGGCGAACTGTTCGAACACGCCCTGGACGAAGCCAAGGCCGCCAAGGGCACCCACAACGATCTGGACCTCGGCGCCGACGACCTCCGCGGCCTGGTCGAAGCGTTCAAGGTGATCGTGGAGAAGGAGGCCGGCCGCACCTTCCCCCAGGACCCGCGCGAGCAGATGGACCTGGCGATCCGCGCCGTGTTCGAGTCCTGGAACGGCGACCGTGCCAAGCTCTACCGCCGCCAGGAACGCATCCCCAATGACCTGGGCACCGCGGTCAACGTCTGCTCGATGGTGTTCGGCAACCTGGGCATGGACTCCGGCACCGGCGTCGCCTTCACTCGCGACCCGGCCTCCGGCCAAACCGGTGTATACGGCGACTACCTGCAGAACGCCCAGGGCGAAGACGTGGTGGCCGGCATCCGCAATACGGTGCCGCTGCAAGAGCTGGAGCACATCGACGAAGCCAGCTACGCCCAGCTGACCGGCATCATGTCCACGCTTGAGGAGCACTACCGCGACCTGTGCGACATCGAGTTCACCATCGAGCGCGGCAAGCTCTGGATGCTCCAAACTCGCGTGGGCAAGCGCACCGCCGCAGCGGCATTCCGCATCGCGGTGCAACTCGTCGACGAGGGTCGCATCAGCCCGGACGAGGCCGTGCAGCGCGTGAACGGCGCCCAGCTGGCGCAGCTGATGTTCCCGCGCTTCGACGAGAACGCCAAGGCGGAGAAGATCGCCAAGGGCATGAACGCCTCGCCCGGCGCCGCCAGCGGCAAGGCCGTGTTCGACTCCTACACCGCGGTGAAGTGGTCCCGCTCCGGCGAGAGGGTCATCCTGATCCGTCGCGAGACCAACCCCGACGACCTCAACGGCATGATCGCGGCACAGGGCATCCTGACATCGCGCGGCGGCAAGACCTCGCACGCAGCCGTGGTGGCCCGCGGCATGGGCAAGACCTGCGTATGCGGCGCCGAGACCCTGGACGTGGACACGAAGCGACGCCGCATGATCGCGCCGAACGGCGTGGTGGTCGAAGAGGGCGACGTCATCTCGATCGACGGCACCTCCGGCGCGGTGTACCTCGGCGAGGTGCCGGTCGTCGCGTCGCCGGTGGTGGAGTACTTCGAGGGCCGGCTGGGTGCTGATTCGCCGTCGGCGGACGACCTGGTACGCGCGGTTCATCGCATCATGACATGGTCCGATGAACGTCGGCGCCTGTACGTGCGGGCTAACGCAGACACGGCAGAGGACGCCGCTCGGGCTCGGCGGTTCGGGGCGCAGGGCATCGGCTTGTGCCGTACCGAGCACATGTTCCTGGGCGAGCGGCGGGCTCTGGTGGAGCGGCTGATTCTGGCTGAGGACGATGCCGAGCGGGAGGCGGCGCTGGCCGAGTTGCTGCCGATGCAGCGGGACGACTTCGTGGCGATCTTCACCGCGATGGGCGGTCTGCCGGTGACGGTGCGGCTGTTGGACCCGCCGTTGCACGAGTTCCTGCCGGACATCACCGAGCTGTCCGTGCGCGTGGCCGTGGCCGAGGCACGGGGTGAGACCAGCGAGGGCGACCTGCGGCTGCTCCAGGCTGTACACAAGATGCACGAGGCGAACCCGATGCTGGGGCTGCGCGGTGTGCGGTTGGGCTTGGTGATCTCGGGTCTGTTCATCATGCAGGTGCGGGCTGTTGCTGAGGCGGCGGCGCAGGTGGCCAAGGCCGGCGGGGTGGCTCGGGTGGAGATCATGGTGCCGTTGGTCGGGGCTGTGCAGGAGTTGGAGATCATCCGGGAGGAGGCGCAGGGGGTTCTGGACGAGGTCAAGTCCCGGACCGGGGCTGACATCCGGGCGCTGATCGGGACCATGATCGAGCTGCCGCGGGCCGCGTTGACGGCGGGGCAGATTGCTGAGGCTGCGCAGTTCTTCTCCTTCGGGACCAACGACCTGACTCAGACGACGTGGGGCTTCTCTCGGGACGATGTCGAGGGGGCTTTCTTCTCGGCGTACTTGGATCGGGGCATCTTCGGGGTGTCGCCTTTCGAGACGATCGACCGTGACGGAGTCGGGAAGCTGGTGCGCATCGCTGCGGAGGAGGGGCGTCGGACGCGGCCGGAGCTGAAGCTCGGCGTGTGCGGTGAGCACGGCGGGGATCCGGAGTCGGTGCACTTCTTCGAGGAGGTCGGCTTGGACTACGTCTCCTGTTCTCCGTTCCGGGTGCCGGTCGCGCGGCTGGAAGCAGCGCGGGCGGCGATCGAGTCGGGTGGGAGCGACTCGCGTTGACATGGGGTATTGCCCGGCGGCGCTGAGCGCCGCCGGTGGTGGCCGGGTCCGAATGCCTGGGGCAGTATCCGGACCCGGCCGGTGCTTGTCCTCCGCGGAGAACCTGCTCGAGACCGGGAGTGTGGCCCCCCATCGCCTCCGACTTGGCAAGAGCCGGAGGCTGAACGCCACACCGGTCTCGGGCAGCCGACGACATCGTCATCGAGAGCGTGCGGGACATTCCCCCCATCGGCACGTGCTGACGTCTCGGCACGCATCAGTCGTGGGTTTGCCGGGTCCAGGTGTCGCGAACATCCCGGCCGCAAGATGATTGTGGCCGGGTGGGGAGAGGCTGCGGTATCCCCCAAATGGGGGTAGTTTGGCGGGTTTTGGCGTGTCGGGGGTGAGTGGCGCGAGTCTTTTGTGCTGGCTGGCTGGCGGAGGTGGTGGGTCAGGTGCGCCGGCAAATGACAAACGACGAGCGGTGAGCGGCAAAAGCGACGAGCGATGGCCATGAGCAGCAAACGGCGGGCACGAGCGGGCGACGAGCGGTGAGCAGCCGTGGGCGGTAGGCGGCGAGCGGCGAGTAGCGGATGGCCGGCGGCGTGCGGCAAACAGCGGGCGAGCGCGAGTGGCGAGCAGCGAGTGGCGTGCGGTCGGAGTTGCGTACAGCGAGCAGTGGGAGCGGCGAACAGTGGGCGGCGGGAGTTGTGATGGTGGGTGGCCTGTAAGGCAGGGACTTGCGGCGTGTGTGACTCGCGGTTGGCGATGTCCGGCGGGGTCGGTCGTGTCGACGCGGGTCGTGGTTGAGCTGGTAGCGACATGGGTGCCGAAGTGCCGCCGCAGTGCGTTGCTAGACCGCCACATGGCCGCGCATCATCCCTGCCGCCGTGGGCCGCGCCGCCATACCGCCGCGCACCCCACCGCACCCTGCCGCACCCCGTAAGACAACTCACCGGCCAGTCTGGCCGTCGTACTGCTCGCGGAGGATGTCGAGGTGGCCGGCGTGGCGGGCTAGTTCTTCGATTGTGTGGATCAGGATCCAGCGGAGGGTGCGGTTTTCGCGGTGGGAGGTGGTGTCGAGGTTGGTGAGGGGTTTTAGGAGTTCGTCGGCGTGGGCGGAGGCTTTGCGGAAGGCTGTTATGCAGGACTTGACTGTGTCTTCTTCGGTGAGGGTCATGCTGAGTTCGGGGATGGGGTCGTGGCCTAGGTAGGCCCATTCGAGCCAGACGAGTTCGGCGCCGGTCAGGTGTTTGATCAGGCCGAGGGGGGTGGTGCCGGAGGGGAGGGTGGGGGTGCGGGCTATGTCATCGGGGAGGTCCTCGACTTTGCGGATGATGGCTTCGCGGAGGTAGTGGAGGAAGGCGACCAGGGTTTCTTTTTCGCCGGCGGCTATGGCGGGTGGGCCGATGTCGGTCATGGGGAAACGGTAGTGAGGGCTATGGCGTGGGTGGTGGGTGCGACCGTAGGGTGGCCCGACTTGGAAGATCGTTGTGTGTTGGGCGGAGCGGGTGGGTGGGGGTGCGGTGTCGGCGGCAGGGTGGCGGGACTGGTGCGTGTTCGGCGCGGTGCTTGTCGTGTTCTTTGGGGCGTTGTGGTGGGGGATGCAGCGTGGGTTGGCGGTTGAGGGTACGCGGATGTTTGTGGCGGCGGTGCTGTACATCGGGTGGAACATGGTGTCGTCGTATGGCGGGGACGATTTCTCCACTATCAAGCTGCGGACTACTGGCGTAGTTTTCGGGGCTGCTGTGGTGGCAACGCTTGGGAGTCCTGCCAAGGTCATCAAGTGGCGGGAAGGGGCGCGTAGGCCCTGGGCCAACCGCTACCAAGCGATCTGGGTTGCGGCTATCGGCGCCGGGTTCGTGGTCGGCTCCGCGACCCGCTACCTCGAACTTCCGTAGTCAGTAGGCTTCCGCCGTGGACCTCGAAGCGCACCGCGCCGAACTCACCGCCTACTGCTACCGCATGCTCGGCTCGGTCCACGACGCGGAGGACCTCGTCCAGGAAACCCTCCTCCGCGCCTGGAAGGCCCGCGACCGCTACGACGCGAACCGCGCCTCCGTCCGCACCTGGCTCTACCGCATCGCGACCAACGTCTGCCTTACCGCCCTGGAGTCCCGCAAGCGCCGCCCCCTGCCCTCCGGCATCGGCGCCGCGAGTCAGGACACCGAGGCACCGCTCCAGCCGGCGCTCGACATCCCGTGGCTGGAGCCGTTCCCCGACTCGCGCTTTAGCGTTGAAGCCCGCGCGGACCTGCGTCTGGCGTGGGTCGCGGCAGTCCAGGACCTGCCGGCTCGCCAGCGGGCGGTGCTGGTTCTGCGTGATGTGCTCGACTTCTCGGCCGCGGAGGTCGCCGAGCAGCTCGACACGACCGTCGCCTCGGTCAACAGCGCGCTGCAACGGGCTCGCGCCACGGTGCGCGGTGTCGAGAAGCCCGAAGCGCTGCGGGAAGTGGACGATCCTGCCCAGCGCGCGGTGATCGAACGCTACATGCAGGCCTTCGAGGCCGCCGACGTCCCCAGCCTGGTCCGCCTCCTCGCGGACGACGTCATCATGGAGATGCCCCCGGTTCCGCTCTGGTACCAGGGCCGCGACGACTACGCCCGCTTCATGGAGCGCGTCTTCCGGCTGCTCGGCACCGGCTGGCGCACTCGGCTCACCACCGCCAACGGCCAGCCTGCGATGGCGGCCTACTTCCCCGACCCCGCCAACCCCGGCGCGCACCTACCGCACACTTTGCAGGTGTTCTCCGTCGCCGAAGGGCTGGTCACGGCCAACATTGTCTTCGCCGATTCGAGCCTGTTCGGAGCTGCGGGCACGAGAGTGTTCGAACTCTTCGGTCTCTAGCGATTCGTTTCGACGGTCTCGCCGGTATTCATTCGCGAGACCGTCGACGACGTTAGCGAGGAGATCCCGTGGACACCGACACCGACACCGATACCCAAACCAACACCAACACGAGCGCCGGCACCGCCACCACAACCGCCCGCTTCTACTTCTACTACGAGCAGCCCACCGACCCGGCGGCGTTCGACCGCCACTACCGCGACGTCCACATCCCCCTTGCGCGCAGACTCCCCGGCCTGCGCAGCTACACGATCACCGACAACGCAGTCGCCGTTCGCGGCGAGGCATTCTTCCGCGTCGCTGAACTCTGCTGGGACTCCATGGAGGACCTCCAAGCCTCCTTCGCTTCGCCGGAAGGCCTGGCCTGCGCCCAGGACGTCGAGAACCTCCTGCGCTATACAGACGGCCGCGCAGTGATCGTCGGCGCCCCGGAATCGCTGCTCTGACACCGGCGCCACGCCGCCCCGCGACGAGTCTTCAGACCGTGTTGGCCCGGACGGGTTACCTCCGGGGGTTACCGTGGGGCGGTGAGCGATGCCTATACCGACGCCGACCGGGAGCGCCACCTCCCGGACAACCCGAGCAACGTGCGCCGCACCCCGTTCGAGCGGGACCGCGCCCGGGTGCTGCACAGCGCCGCCCTGCGCCGCCTGGCCGCCAAGACCCAGGTCGTGGAACCCGGCTCCAGCGACTCGGCGTTCGGCGCCTACCTCGACAGCCCCCGCACCCGCCTGACCCACAGTCTCGAATGCGCGCAGATCGGCCGGGAACTCGGCAAGGAACTTGGCGCCGACCCGGACCTGATGGAGGCCGCCTGCCTCTCCCACGACCTGGGACACCCGCCGTTCGGCCACACCGGCGAGGAGGCGCTGGCGCTCGCCGCGGTCGGCTGCGGCGGCTTCGAGGGCAACGCGCAGTCGTTCCGGATCCTGGTCCGGCTGGAGGCGAAGGCGCTCGGCCCCGGCGGCGAGCCCGGCGGCCTGAACCTGACGCGCGCCGCCCTGGACGCCGCGACGAAGTACCCCTGGACCCGTGCGGAGGGTGAGGCGCGCGGCACGGGCAAGTTCGGCGTCTACTCCGACGACGAGCCGGTGTTCGCCTGGATGCGAAGCGGCGTCGAGCCCGGCCGGACCTGTTTCGAGGCGCAGGTGATGGACTGGTCCGACGATGTGGCGTATTCGGTCCACGACCTGGAGGACGCCCTGCACGCCGGGCACCTGGTGCCGAAGGCCCTGTTGTCCCGCGACGAGCAGGCGGAGCTGTTCGAGCTGACCGAGGTCCGGTACGCACCGGGCGCCGAGCCGGCGGAGTTGGCCGAGGCGCTGACCCGGCTGCTGACGCTCGACTACTGGCCCGGCGACTACGACGGCACCTTCGCCGCGCAGGCCGCGCTCAAGAACACGACGAGCAGCCTGATCGGCCGCTTCTGCCAAACCGCGGCTGCGGCGACCCGCGCGGCTGCCGCCGAGGCAGCGGCTGCGGGCGCGACCGGGATGGCGGCTGCGGCTGCGGCGGCTACAACTAACGGGACCACCGCCGCCCCGGCGAGGCCGCTCGCCACCCCCACGAACCCCAACCTCCCGACCACCGCCCCCCTCACCCGGTACGTCGCCGATCTCGTCGTCCCCCGGGAAATCCGCCTCGAATGCGCCTTGCTCAAGGCGATCACCGCGCGTTACGTCATGGCCCGCGCCGACGCCCGCGAGCTGCGCCGCCGGCAGCGTGAACTGGTCTCCGGCCTGGTCGAGGGCCTGTCCGCGGCGCCCGACGCGCTCGAACCGGCCTTCCGCTCCTGGTACGCCGACGCCACCGACGACGGCACCCGCCTGCGCGTCGTCGTGGACCAGGTGGCCTCCCTCACCGACGACGCCGCGTACGGCCTGAGCAGGCGGCTCGGAACCGTCTGAACGCGCGGTTAAACTCTCATCGTGGCTGGACGGATCAACGACGACGACATCGAGCGGGTACGCAAGGCGGCGTCGATCGTCGACGTCGTCGGCGCGGTCGTCCAACTGCGCAGTGCGGGCGGCGGAAACCTGAAGGGACTGTGCCCGTTCCACGACGAGAAGTCGCCGTCGTTCCAGGTCAGCCCGGCGAAGAACTTCTACCACTGCTTCGGCTGCGGCGTCGGCGGCGACGTCATCAAGTTCATGATCGAGTACGACCACCTCACCTTCACCGAGGCGGTCGAGCGGCTGGCGAGCCAGTATCGGATCGAGCTGCGCTACACCGAGGGCGGCTACACCAAGCAGGGGGAGCGCAGCGAGCGCACCCGCCTGATCGAGGCGCACAAGGTCGCCGCCGAGTTCTTCGTCGACCAGCTGGCCACCCCCGCGGCCGTCAAGGGCCGGGAGTTCCTGGCCGGCCGCGGCTTCGACGCCGCCGCGATCGAGAAGTTCACCGTCGGTTACGCCCCGGAGTCGTGGGAGGCGCTGGTCCGGCATCTGCGCGGCCGCGGCTTCACCGACCGGGAGATCCTCGCCGGCGGTCTGGCCTCCGAGGGCCGGCGCGGCGCGATGGACCGGTTCCGGAACCGGCTGATGTGGCCGATCGCCGATCTGTCCGGCGACGTCATCGGGTTCGGCGGCCGCCGGCTCACCGATGATCCAGAGACCCCCAAGTACCTCAACAGCCCCGAGACTCCGATCTACAAGAAGTCCTCGGTGCTCTACGGCCTGGAGATGGCCCGCCGCGAGATCGTCAAGCAGGAGCGCGCGGTCGTCGTCGAGGGCTACACCGACGTGATGGCCTGCCATCTGGCCGGCGTGCCGACGGCGGTGGCCACCTGCGGCACCGCGTTCGGCGAGGAGCACATCAAGATCCTGCGACGCCTGCTCGCCGACCGGAACCAGTTCCTGGGTGTCGAGGTGGTGTTCACTTTCGACGGTGACTCGGCCGGACAGAAGGCGGCCATGCGTGCCTATCTCGACGAGGACAAGTTCGTCACGCAGACCTTCGTCGCCGTCGAGCCCAACGGGATGGACCCCTGCGATCTGCGGCTGGCCAAGGGCGACGCCGCGGTGCGGGAGCTGGTCGCGACCCGGACCCGGCTGTTCGAGTTCGTGATCCGCGCCGAGCTGGCCAAGCACAATCTCGACGAGTCCGAGGGCCGGGTGCACGCGCTGCGTTCCATCGCCCCGATTGTCGCGAAGATCCGCGATTCGGCGCTGCGCAACGACTACACGCGCCGCCTCGCCGGCTGGCTCGGCCTGGAGGAGCGGGACGTGCAGCCCGCTGTGCGGCGGCTCGTGACGGCGTCCGGCAGCCGTGTCGACGACATCGTGATCCCGCCCGGCGACGGCGGCGGGCGCGGCGGCCAGTACGGGGACCGGCAGGGACGTCAGGGCTCGAACAACCGTCGAGGCGGCTCGGGCGGGGGCTACGGAGGGCCGGGCGGCGGCCCGGGCGGTGGCTACGGCGGCCAAGGGGGACAAGGCGGCCAAGGGGGCCAGCGCGGCTTCGGAGGCCCGGGAGGACAGGGCGGACAAGGCGGGCAAGGCGGATACGGCGGCGGTCGCGGTGGAAACCGGGGCGGTCGCGGCGGAGGTTATGAAGGCGGATACAGTGCGCCATCCGGGCCTGACGGACTTTTCGGGGTGGAAGCCGCGACTGTCCCCAGCAACCGTGATCCGGTGGCGGGCGCCGAACGCGAGGCCTTGAAAATGGCTTTGCAGTACCCGCAGCTCGCGGGTGCGACTTTCGACGGCCTCGCCCCTGAGGAGTTCACGGTCCCGGCCTACGCGGCGGTCTGCGCCGCCGTGCGCGGCGCCGGCGGCTGCGTCACCGGCAATGACAACAACTGGACCGGAAGAGTGCAGGATCAGGCCCCTGACGATGCCATCCGCGGTCTGGTCACCGAGCTCACCGTGGAGGCCGTCCATTCCCGCGGTCCGGCCGATGAGCGGTATGTCGCCGAAGTCATGACAAGGGTGCGCATCCACACCGTGGACCGGCGTATCAAGGACGTGAGATCACGGTTGCAGCGGCTCAATCCCGTTGCCCAGCAAGAGGAATACAACAAACTTTTCGGCGAGCTGGTCGCTCTGGAGCAATATAAGCGTGGCCTGGCCGAAGTCTCATAACGGTCACGGGCCGGTGAACCGTCGATGAAAAAATCTTGGCGCGCGAACGCGTGCCGAGAGCTGGGCGGCGGCTGATAACGCGTCAGTGATCATGTTCTGATTTCCGCCATCTGGGATATCCGGGCGACGGGTGGGGTAAGCGTGTGGCGAAGACGTCGCGAACCCCCCACTTGGAGCTTGTCGTGAACAGTGCTGTCGCACAGGGACCGGTAGCCCTCCTCGACACCCTCGCGCCGACCCGCCCCTCTCCCTCGTCCCCCCTCCAGGCCGGTGCCACCCTGGGTCTGGACGAAGAACCGGACGAGCTCGGTTCCCTGCGGATCACGGGACCTGCCGCACCCGAGATCGCAGAGCTCGAAGCGGCGCTGGAGGAGGAAGCGGAGACCGAGCCGGAGAAAGAGGCCGAGGCCGACTCGAAAGTCAATGCCTGGGCCGATTCCGCCGGACCGGCCGGAGACCTGTTCCGGCAGTACCTGCGCGAGATCGGGCGGGTACCGCTGCTGAACGCGGTCCTGGAGGTGGAGCTCGCACAGGCCGTGGAGGCCGGCCTGTTCGCCGAGGAGAAACTCACCTACGAGACCAATCTCAAGCCGCAGCTGCGCCGCGAGCTGGCCATCCTGGTCCTGGAGGGCCAGGCCGCCAAGCGCCGGCTGATCGAGGCGAACCTGCGGCTGGTGGTGTCGATAGCCAAGCGTTATCTCGGCCGCGGCATGTCGATCCTGGACCTGGTCCAGGAAGGCAACCTCGGCCTGATCCGGGCCGTGGAGAAGTTCGACTACACCCGCGGCTACAAGTTCTCCACCTACGCCACCTGGTGGATCCGGCAGGCCATGAGCCGGGCGCTGGCCGACCAGGCCCGCACCATCCGGGTGCCGGTGCACGTGGTCGAGCTGATGAACCGCGTGGTGCGGTTGCAGCGCCGGCTGCTGCAGGAGAACGGCGTGGAGCCCACGCCCGACGATATCGCCGAGGTGCTCGGCGTGGCCGTCGAGCGCGTGGTGGAGGTGCTGCGCCTGGCCCAGGAGCCGGTGTCGCTGCACGCGCCGGTCGGTGAGGAGGACGACGTGGCGCTCGGCGACCTCATCGAGGACGCCGACGCGGTCTCCCCGGCCGACTCGGTCGCGGTGGTGATGCTGCGCGAGCACCTGGACGCGCTGCTGTCCACGCTCGGCGAACGCGAGAAGCGCGTGGTGCAGCTGCGCTACGGGCTCACCGACGGCCAGCCCCACACCTTGGAGGAGATCGGCCGCACCTTCGGCGTCACCCGGGAGCGGATCCGCCAGATCGAGGCCAAGACCCTGGCCAAGCTGCGCGGCCACACCTACGCCGATCAGCTGCTTGACTACCTGCGATAGCGCTGGGTCACCATCAGGTAGCTTCAATCGCACTGAATTTGGTCCGAAACGGTTGGGCGACACCGGTTTCCGGCGCGCGGCGCATACGGCATGATCTGGCGTCATGCCGATCGTCGCGGGTATCGATTCCTCGCCCAGCACCACTCGGGTCGTCGTCTGCGACGCGTTGAGCGGAAAAGTGATGCGCAAGGCGGCGGTGGCGCACGCCGCCGCCGGCGACGACGACCCGCACGAGTGGTGGAACGCCCTGGTCAAAGCCTGTGACGGCGACATCCTGGACGGCGTCCAGGCGGTCGCCGTCTCCGGGCAGCGGCAGGCGCTGGTGACCCTGGACCCGGCCGGCGGCGTGGTCCGCCCGGCGCTGATGTCCTCGGACTACCGGGCCGCGAACTCCGCCGACGACCTGGTGACCGAGGGCGGCGGGCCGGGCGCGTGGACGGCGGCCGTCGGCTCGGTGCCGACCGCGGCCTTCCCGATAGCCAAGCTGCGCTGGCTGGCGCAGCGCGAACCGGAGAACGCCGCGCGGGTGGCGGCCGTGCTGCAGCCGCACGACTGGCTGACCTGGCTGCTGCTCGGCGGCGCGGCCGCGCCGATGACCGACCGCGGCGAGGCCTCCGGGACCGGCTACTGGTCCCCGTTCTCCGGCGACTATCGCATGGCCCTGATGCAGCACGCCTTCGGCCGCGAGGTCGCGGTGCCGCGGGTGCTGGGGCCGGTGGAGCCGGCCGGGACGACCAGCGCCGGGGTGCTGGTGGCGCCGGGCACCGGCTCGGCGATGGCGCAGGTGCTGGGGCTGTCGGCCGAGCCCGGCGACGTCGTGATCAGCATCGGCGCCACCGGCACGCTGTTCGCCGGCGGGCTGCCGCGCCCGGTCGCGGACCCGGTCGGCGCGGTCTCCGGCTTCGCCGACGCCACCGGCGGCTTCCTGGCGATGACCCGGACCGGCGAGGCCATGCCGACGCTGGAGGCGGCGGCCAAGATGATGGGCGTGGACCTGCAGACCCTGTCCCGGCTGGCGCTGGAGTCGACGCCGGGGGCGCAGGGCGTGGTGCTGGTGCCGCCGACGGCCGGGCAGCCGGGATCGCTGACCGGGCTGCGGCTGGCCCGGATGACGGCGCCGAACCTGGCCCGGGCCGCCGTCGAGGGGCTGCTGTGCGGCCTGGCCGACGGCCTCGACGCGCTGGCCGACCAGATGACCGCGGTGGGCACGCCGCTGCGGCGGGTGATCCTCACCGGCAAGGGCGCGCGCCTGGACGCGGTGCGGCTGATCGCGCCGGCGATCTTCGGCGTTCCGGTCGCGGTCGCGGTGTCGGCCTCGTTCGAGGACAACGCCGGGGGCGGACTGACGTCCACCGGCGTGTTCGCCGCGCTGGACGCCACCGGGGTGCCGCGGCCCGGATCCGGTCGGCCGACCGGCGCGGCGATGATGGGCGGCAGCGAGATCATGGCGATCGGCGCGGCGCGGCAGGCGGCGTGGGTGCTGGCGGCGTCGACGTCGCCGGCGGGGGAGGCGCTGACGGTGCCGCCGACGTGGAACGAGGCGGTGATGTTCAAGGACTCACCGAATGCCAAGTCCGGGATCGGGGCCGGGGTGCGGGCGCAGTTCGCGGGGGCGCGGGAGGCGGCGACGGCTTCGATGGAGGTTTTGGCGGCGCCGGGGGCTGCGGTGGGGTGAGGGGGTGGGGTGGGGGTGGGTTGAGGGACTGGCTGAGGTGCGGTGATGCTGGGCGGTGAGGGGTGGTTCGTTGGTGGGGGAGCAGGGGTGGGGGTTGGTCGGGGCGGGGGTTGGTTAGGCGGCAGGGGTTGGCTTGGGGGCGGGGTTTGGCTTGGGAGGGTTGGCTTGGAGGCGGCGGTGGAGGCGGCGGTGCGAGTGGGAGTGCGGGTGGGAGTGGTTCGGTCGGTCGGCGGTTCGAACCGCGGCCAAGAGGCGTCATCCGACCCGACGTCAACACACAGCTGATTACCGGCTTGTCGTGCCGGGGCCGGTCCCTGCCCTGCTTTGCCGTGCGTCTGCCCTCCTGGAGGCGGAGGGCAGACGCACGGCAGAGCGGGGGAGCAGGGGGTAGGGGGTTCTTGGTCCTTGCCGGGGCTTCGTCAGGCCTTGTCAGGTCCTGTCAGCTCCTATCAGGCCCTATCGGCCGGCTTGGGCGCCTGAGCGTCGTGGCGGGCCTGTGAGGTCCGTGGCGCCGTTCTTGTTCTCCTCGCCATCCTCGCCCTCGCTCTCCCCGTCGTGGTCGCCGCGGTGCCGCACGGTCTCCACCACGTACCCGACCGCCTCGCGGCCCTTGTGGGCGGTGGTCCGGGTGATCTCGAACGCTTGTACCTGGATCACGTTCGCGGTCTGCCGCACGGCCGGCGCCTCAGCCACCTTCCGCACCGCCGCCACGATCTTGTCGTACTGTTCCCGTCCGGCGCGCGACCCGAGCACATACCCGGCTCCGAGCCCGGCCGCCAACGTCAGCTTCGTCCCAGCCTTCATGGCAACCCCTCTACCCACCCATAGGCATCCGATGAACCGAACTTACGACGGACGGGCGACCACCCAAGGTTCCCGCACCCGGCCCCACCTGCCCCGGAAAGCCGATTGCGGATCTCCCCCCGTCATGCGCTAACCTAGTCACGCACGCCGGGCCGGAACCGCCGCAAAACGGGGCCACCCGCCGCGCCAGAACGATCCTGCATAGCTCAATTGGCAGAGCAGCCGGCTGTTAACCGGCAGGTTATAGGTTCGAGTCCTATTGCAGGAGCGCACGACGAGCGTCTCCGCTCGCGCGAAATCCAGCGCGATGCCGGGGACGTTTGCCGTCACTGGGGGAGTTGGTGACTGGGGAGGGTTGATCCGCCACGGCGCTGGGCAGATGCCCACCATCGCCGTCGCAGGCGGCGAAGCACTTCGCGCAAGGGGCGTTAGCTCAGCTGGTTAGAGCAGGGGACTCATAATCCCTTGGTCGTGGGTTCGAGTCCCTCACGCCCCACTTCGTAACAGAATGAAAATGGCGGCCCTGACCAGCATGTATGCAGGTCAGGGCCGATTGCCATCTATCAACTACTTGAATACTGGAGAGGCTCCCCCCGGGCTGTTGTACCCGGCTGTACCCGGCTTTCCACGACTGTATGTGGCTGTTCGCGGCACATACGCGGCACGCGATCTTGGGCACTTTCGCAGCTCAGTCGCTATGTGGATCACTATTCGAGGCTGCGGTCGGGATGTCGTACATTCCCTCCAGGCGTGCCCGCAAGCTCACCTCGTTGTCGATGACGTTGACGTAGGTGGCCATCAGGACCGTCACGCTATTGCCTGCCCACCGGGCTGCGGTGGCCGGCGGGACGCCGGTGTTGATCCAGTTGGTCAGGCACAAGTGGCGCCAGTCGTAGAGCGTCCTGGCCAGCGGGGAGCCCACCTGTTCTGGAGTCAAGACGAGTTCGCGGGCCCGTTTGAGAGCCTTGTCCAGCACGCAGTAGTTCAGCTCGCCGCCTCGGTATCCGGAAAACAGCCGGTTCTTGGCTTTGAGCTCCCTGTTCGTGATGTAGGCCGCGAGCTTGGTCGCTAGTACGGGATGTACCGGGACGGTCCTGGTCGCCCCCCTGGGTCGGGCCTTGAGCGAGCGGCGCTGACGGCGTGACCCGTCGTCGGTCCACCGTTTGTCGGTCTCCGGGGCCGCCTCCTCGAACGTCAGCTCGCCCCAGCCCTTTGGCGTGACGGGCGCAGTGAAGCTCTCGACCAGCAGTGGGGTGACTTCTTCGGGGCGGAGCCCGGCTCGATACATGACCTCGATCGCCAAAGATTGGGCTTCGCCGTTGCGGCTGCTATGCGCGACGGCGTCGACCAGGGCTTCAGCGGTGGCGGGGTCAGCCAGTCGGCGCTTGTCGACCGGTTTGATCGACTGGACAGGTTTGTTTGTGGCGGCTTCATGCGGATCTGGCCCACATTCCGTGATCCGGTAGAGCAGGTGACTGGCTCAGCAGCAGCGTTCAGCCTCGAACGATCGACCGCCGACAGCGCCTTCACGGCATGTGGGCCAGAGCCAGATCCACTTCAAACCGCCGCAGACATGTCGGGCGCGACCCGCACACTGGCCGGTTCCAGGAGCCTGCCATTGGGCGGGCGGCGCCAGAACGGCCAGATGCCGGGGCCGTAGAGGATGGCGTAGTCGTCCACGACGTACGCCCACACCTCCGGCAGCGGCGGGCCCGGGTAGGGGTGGAAGCGGGCGCCGGGCGGGTCGTCAGGGCGCAGAGCGGAGTGCAGCGGGGGATTCCTCTCATGAAGGCGGGGACGGCTGCGAGGCGTCGGGCGGGGTGCCGTCGCCGAGCCGGCGCAGCGCGGCGGCCACGACGTCGGCGAGCAGCCGCGGCACGCCGGAATGGCGGATGGCCTGGCCCAGCAGGCGCCACTGGTGCGGGTCCAGCTGCTCGCCGAGGGTTTCCCTGCTCGACCAGATCGCCTTGCACAGGCCGGCGTGGCGCCCGGCTATCTGGTGGGGCGTGCGCTCGGTCGCGGGGGCTGGCGGTTCGGTGAGTTCCAGGCCGAGCTCGGGAGCAGCTGCCGGTCTGTCTCGTTGTCGCCGTATTCCTCATCCAGGAGCTCGGCGTGGTGGTGCAAGTGGGTGTTGCATCCAGTCCCAGACCGTGTTTCTGTCGGGGCCGTCCCACAGCCCGCGCGGCACCTTCAAAATCCAGCGTTCGCCGACCCAGGCATCAGCCTGGGCGTTGACGATCACATACACCGTGTCGGTACCGGGTCAGGGCGCAGCTTCGCGGCGGGTCCGGGGCCCAGCCCCACCGCGAAGCCTAGAAAGCGAGCGGCTTTGGAATCGTTACGGCTTGCTCGGGTCCTCCCAGATGTTCACCGTCGCCGTCACCTTGAAGTTCGGCGTGCCGGCGATGGGGGCAAGCGTGATGTTCCCGGTGATGTCGTCGAACGGGTACATCGGGGTCGGGTCGTCCTGGTCGATCTCGTAGCAGACGCCCCCGGTGGTGCACAGGCCGGTGAGGGTGTAGCTCATGGCCACCGGGCCTGGGTTCATCCGGAAGGTGCCGTTGATGATGCCGTCCGGGCTCATGACGTGGATGGTGCCGGTCAGCGTCGCGAGGCTGAAGGTCAGGTTGACGGTGCAGGGGTAGACCGGCGTCTCCCCATCCGACGTCAGGGTGCATGTGTTGGTGGTGAGGGTGTAGTTCCCGCTCCCGGTCGGGGTGGCGGTGCCGCTGAACTTGATGGTGTCCGACAGCACCAGCGCCACTTGGCGGATGGTTGCGCCGGGTGCGTGGTGCGCGGAGGTTGCGGTGCTCGCTGCGGCGGTGCCCGATCCCAGCCCGGCTCCGAGGGCCAGCGCGGCTGTAGCGGCGCCCAGTCTGAACGTCCTGCTCTGCATCAGCGGTTCTCCTGTCCAAGGTCTTCTCGGCGTGGAGGGGACGGGCACGCCCCGCTGATCGGTCGCGGACGGTGCGCGCCCCGTAGCGGTGAGCATAGGACCGGGCGGGACGGGGCACCATAACACAGAGAACTGATTTAAAAGCTGTTTCCCCCTCATTCGCCGGGCGTCCCACGGTCCCGTTATCGCCTCAAGGCTGCGGGCAGCGCCTCGGCGACGTCGCAGACATTCAAGATCGCCGCCGCTGGCACGCTGTTCGGCAAGCTGTTGGCCGACGGCGTCACGTTCTTCCAGGCGCAGCGTGACGGCGCCGACGTCATCGCAGGGGTCCGCACTGCAAGTCCTCACACCTGCACGGCTCTGCGGCGAGCCTGTACGCCTGGCCCAAGTCCTGCTGTCGCGCGGAGGTCCGGTGGTGACGGCGTCCTGCGGGGTGGGATCGGTGGGGTTGGCGACGCGTGATGGCCGGGTGCACAGCCCGGTCAGCATCGCCATGTACACCGGGATCAGGTTCGGGGTGGTGGCGCGGGCGTTGTCCAGGTCCGCGCTGATGGCACGGCGGGTGACGGCGTCCATGGCGCAGTGCACGAAGTGGTGACAGCCGGACTGCGCCGCACGGTGCTCGGGGGTGTCGAAGCCGGCGAAGTCGTCGGGTTCGGTCACGAAGGCCTTCCTCGGGTCAGGGATTCAGGCCGCCAGTTGGACGGCCGGGCGGGGCGGGGTGTCGGCGGCCGGGGGCTGAATGGTGTCGCTGATCGGTTCGTCGGTGGGCTGCGCGGGTGCCGGGCCGTGGTCGTGTTCCCACTGCTGCCGGGCTTCGCGCAGCAGTTTGAACGCGGCGTAGGCCTGCGCGGGCACGACCCCGTTGCCGATGTGGGCGATCTGCTCGTTGACGGAGACGCCGGGTACCTGGGTGACCCAGCCGTCGGGTAGTCCCATGAGCCATTCGCAGAACCGGGGGGACAGCTTGATGCCGCCTCGCGGCCCTCGGATCACCGGAACCGGCGCGGCCGTCCCGGTCAGCGCGTCCCAGCGGTGTACGGCCGGCCCGAACTTGCCCCACCACTGCGCCGGGGAGTGGGGTCCGTCCGCCGCGGTGTCCTCGGGGGTGACGTCCAGCAGGAAGCAGACCTCGTCCTGGAGGGTGGGCCCGTGTCCGCCTGCTTTGCGGCAGTCCGGGTGCTGGGCGGATCCGTTGCGGCCAAGGTTCGCCGTGGCCGTCTTGAAGAAGACCGTCGGGTTGTCGTGGTAGAGCTTGGCCACCACCTCGTTGAGGGGGGCGGCTGTTCACCCTGTGCATGTTGGAGGCCGAGGACTTCCAGTCCCGGGCGGTCGGGGTGGGCAGCAGCGGGTAGTTCTCCGGGTTGTCCCGGTAGAGCTTCACCACGGTGGTGACCAGGTCCTCGCCGCCGGCGTGGGTGGGACTGTTGAGGGTGGGCCCGCGGTTGCCGTCAGCGGCCCGCACTGTGGGTAGGAGTGGCATAGGCGAACCACCGGTCACGGTGATGGGCGGCGCCGATATCTGAAGCTCGTAGAGTCGTCCAGCTCGTGTCATACCCGATCGTGTGAAGCGATGTGAGCACTGCCGCTTGTCCCCGATTTCGGATAGCGCTGACGTTCTCCAGGTAGACGTGTCGGGGTCGAATGATCCGAATGGCATGGGCGATGGTGAACCACAGTCCTGATCGCTCACCGGTGATTCCTTCTCGTGTTCCGGAGTCGGAGATGTCCTGGCAGGGGAAGCCGCAGGAGACCGTGTCAACCTTCCCGCGCAGCTGCTTCCAGTCGATATCCCGGGCGTCGCCCAGGTTGGGGGGGTCCGGGAACCGGACGGCCATGATCTTGCAGGCCGCCGGGTGAACCTCGGCGACCACCGTTGTCACGTCCCCGGTGAAGGCTTCCACGGCCACGGCCACGGCCACGGCCAGGCCGCTGTAGCCAGCGCACAACTCCAGGATGGGCATCGGCCCGCTTTCTGATCGAGAGCCCACTGGGCGGGGTGCAGCCTGGGGATTGGGCATCGAGTAACCCCCAGGTCGCGTCGTTGGGCAGGCCGAGCGGCGGCAGGCTCACGAGTGCGGCGGTCAGCCGCCGGTTGTGCAGCACGGTGAGGATGTGCCGAGCCGCTTCGCTTGCTGGGATCGAACCGCCGTCGGCGGCGATAAGTTCGCGGATGTCCATGGTGATCACGGGGCCGTCCCCGCGGTGGAGGCGGCAGCCGGACGGAGACTGGGAGATGTACAAGACCGATCCGTTCGGCAGCAGCACGGCTTCGATGGCGGTCTCCACGATCAGGTCGATGTGCCGGGGCCCGGCGCTGATCAGTCCGTATCGGGTGAGCCCGGCGGCGACCAGCAGGGACTCCAGCGCGTTGCCGGTCAGCTCGGGAAGCAGCGCGGGCCGATCGGCGTCCATTTGGCGCCGGACCTGAGAGGCCCGGGAGATTGGCTGTTCCTGCTCGCGACTGAGCAGGTAGTCCCACCGCTGCGGCTCGGTGTTGTCGGCGATATCGGCCAGGACACGTACGATCTTCGGGATGTCTGCGTGCGTCAGACCCCCAAGGTGGTCCAGCCGGCACAGATCGGCAGCTCGCACCGGTGCATGATGCGCTGACGCTGCTCGATCGGACCGTTTCAGGCGGTGTAGTGCCACCGGGTGGCGGTCACTGTCGGCTTGTGGTTCAGCAGCTCCAGGTCGACGTCGCGGAAGCGCTCGTCGTAGAAAGTGCCGTAGCCGTCGGACGGGCCGGCCACCCAGATGACGTGGTCGCTGGTGACCACGGTCTTGGCACAGAACCGGGCCCACGTCTTCGCGTCGGTGTGCGGCGGCACCACCGCCGGATCGAGTGTGCACCCCACGAGGGCCAGCATCTCGCAGACCACTGACACAAACCATTGTTCTGCTATGCCGTGTGGGGCTCCGCCGCAGTAGCTTCCCGAACCCCGGGGTTCCGCAGGAAAACCGTTCGCGCTTCATGCTGCTCACCAGCGACTATGGTCCAGGCGGGGTGGAGAAGTTCGGTCGTTCTCGCGGGTCTCATAAATCCGAGGTCGCCGGTTCGAATCCGGCTCCCGCCATGGGCTTGTGGTGTCAACGGCAGCACGGCCGCCTTGCACGCGGCTGGTCCGGGTTCGAATCCCGGTGAGTCCACTTTGTGACGCTTTACACCGAAACGGCGGCATCATCCTCGATGATGCCGCCGTTTCGTCGTTCCCGGACGCCGTCGAGACGGCCGTCATGCGGTGGACGGTGACGAACGGCTCGATCGGTTCGGCGGGCGGTCGCCGAGCTTCGGCGGATGGCGGCTGAAGTGCAGGAATAGCGTAGTGTCGGCGCGCCGATGAGTTTCGGCCGCCCGGGTCGTCTGTACGGGAAGACCGGTGTGGCGCTGACGGCTGCCCCGGCGTGGAGACTCTAGGAGACAGCGATGATCAGTACCGAGAGCGCCCAGTCGGCCGAGCAGTTGCCGGGCCGGCCGCCGATCGTGGACCTGGCCGCTTGGCAGGCTGCCCGCGACGAGCTCCTGATCCGGGAGAAGGCCCACACGCGGGAGGGCGACGCCATCGCCGCCGCCCGGCGCCGGCTGCCGATGTTCGAGTTCGACGGCAAGACCGAGGTCGTCGGCCCCGACGGGCCCGTGCCGTTCCTGGACCTGTTCCAGGGTCGAGACGAGCTCCTGGTCTACAAGCACATGTGGCACGACGGCGCGCCGCATCAGGGCCAGTGCGAGGGCTGCACGGTTGCGGCCTGGCATCTGCGCGACGCCACCTACCTGAACGTGCGCGGCGTCTCGTTGGCGATCGTCACCACCGGGACGTGGAGCGAGGTCGCGCCGTTCGTGGAGTTCATGGGCTACACCACGCCCTGGTACTCGGTGCGCGGCCTGGAGGAGCCGGTCGGCGGCGACATGGGGGTGCTGACCAGCTACCTGCGCGACGGCGACCGTGTCTTCCTCACCTACTACACCACCGGACGCGGTACCGAGAACCACTCCGGGACCTTCGCGCTGCTCGACATGACTCCCTACGGCCGCCGCGAGGCCTGGCAGGAGACCCCGGAGGGCTGGCCCGAGGGCAACGGGCCGTGCTGGTACTGGCGCGCCGACGCGGACGGGAACGGCAACGCCGACGGGTCGCTGTGGGACCGCAGCCGGCCGGCGCCGCAGTGGACCCGGCCCGGCGCGACGCCCGAGGAGTCGCTGGGGAGGCACGAGCACTGCCACTGAGCACTGCCGCTGAAGTGCCACTGGACTACCACTGAGCCATCGACCGGCCGCCCTGCCTCCCACGAGTGGGTCTCTTCCCGGGTCTAGTTCATGCAGGGGTATTCCATCAGGTCAGCGGTGTTCAAGTAGTGCAACATCAGCTCCACTTCGTAACAGAATGACCTGGCCCTCCGCAGCTGGTGAGAGGCCTAAGGGCCAGGTCAGGGCTGGTTTACTGAAACCTGCTCGGGGTTGACGATCCGTCACCATGCCCCATTGTGGATCACGATCCGTCGGTGTCCGCGGTCCATTTGCGGCCCCGTTTTTGCGCGCTCTCCTTGGGTCAGGGCTTGGTTGCTCACCCGGGACGGTGTCAATACTTGCGTCGCCGTGCGACAGCACCTCGGTCCGGTTCGTCGATGCGCCTGCCGTGAATGAGACGGTCCGGCACCTGGGCCAGGTGGAGAGGGCTGCATGGCGCAGGTCGTACGGGCGTCGGCCCGGCGTCGTGGCGAACTCGGCCTCGGTGAGTACGTGTTTGCGGATCTTCGACCAGATTTTCGCGTACGTCAAGACGCTACTGATCCAGGACATCCTGGCCGAACCCGAGTGGCAGAACACGCTGACGGACGAAGACCTACGCGGCCCCACCCCTCTGTTCTGGGGACCCACCTCGCACCGTATGGCGAGATACGACTGAACACGGACCGACGCCTCACGTGGAAGCGGCCTGTCAGGCCGCCGCGGGCCTCGACGAAATCGCTGACCATCTCGTCGGCCCCGCTGGGACAGGACACGGCGGTCCGCTGCTCGACGAAATACCGCGTCGGCCCTGGCTGGTGCAGGTCAGGGTGATGGGGTGAGCCGCTCCCTCCGTCCTGATCGATACCTTGTCCTGAAATCGGCGGGGTGGTCGTGGGCGGTGCCGTAAACCCGCCAAGGGGGCATTCCGCCACGTTCCGCGCCTCGACAGCCCTGCGAAGCGCGCACAGACTGGGGCGCCAATGGGGGTCAGGGTTCTGCGATACCTGTGGCGTGCGGGCCCGGCCCCGTCGTAGCACGGCTTCGGGCGGTCGCGTTGGGCGGTCCGACGGGGTCGGTGCGGGATGGAGGCTTCCGATGACGTCTGCTCTGCTCTCCCGTTGGTCGGCCTTGGTCGGGGCCTGCGCATGTGCGCTGGGTCTGGCCGTCGGCGCGGCGCCAGGTGCACGCGCAGCCGTCGCGGCAGCGCCGCCCGCGCGCGCCGCTGTGCTCCCGCCCATGGCCTACGTCACCGGTCACGGCCCCGCCGTCGCCGTCGTCAACACCGCCACCGGGGCGGTCGCGGGGAACATCGAGGTCGCGGAGAACTATGGCATCGGTGACTCGCCGATCGCTGAGGCGGCGGCTCCTGACGGCAGCCAGGTGTACGTCCTGAACCGGGACAGCGGGACGGTGAGCGTGGTCAGGGCCACGACCGGTGCGGTGACCGCGACGATACCGGTCGGCTTCGGGCCGCTGGGGTTCGATGTGGCGCGGGACGGCAAGTCCGCATACGTGCTCACCCCCACCCAGGTCGTGGTGGTCGATCTCGTCTCCGACGCCGTCACCGCCGACATCGCCATCGGTCAGGACACGCACAGCGAGCGCCTCGCGCCGAACGGGTCCAAGCTCTACGTCACGAACACGGCCGCCCAGACCGTGTCGGTCATCGATACCGCCAGCGCTACGATCTCAGGTCGGATGGACCCGGCCTTCGGTCCGGACCGTGTCACGCTCTCCCCCGACGGCACCCGGGCTTATGTCGGCGGCAAAACCAGCGGTGACATCGTGGTGTTCGATACGTCCACCTTCAAGGCGGTGGCGCACATCGCCCTGGGGGCGCCCGCCGGCCAGATCCTCTTCGTCGACGGCGGACGCCGCGCGTATGTGTTGGAGCGGGCTTCGGGCAAGGCCAGTGTCATCGACACGGCGACCGAGACCCAGACGGCCACGATCGACCTCGGCGACAAGCCGGACAACGAGAGCGCGACCACGGGCAACGAGATCTACATATCGTGCGACCGCACGATCGATGTGGTGAACACCTCGACCAACACCGTCGCCGCGACGATCTGGCTCGCGACGTTCGGCGGCACGGTTCGTTTCAACGCGGCCGGGACGCTGGCCTATGTCAACGATCTTCACAGCGGCAAGGTCGATGTCATCGACACCTCGACGCGGAGGGTGAAAACCTCCATCCTGGTCGGTTCGCATCCGCTGCCGGTGGTGTTCGGCAACGGTGGCGCGTACGTTTTCACGGCCAGCCGGGACCACAGCACCCTGAGCATCATCGAGGCCGACGTCGACCTGGTCGTGAACACCGTTTCGAGCATCCTGAACGAGCCCGGGGCGATCGCCGAGGCGCCGAACGGCAAGCTGATGCTGGTCGCCAGCAGTGTCGGCAACGTCATGCGCAGGGTCAACCCGGCCACCATGAAAGTCTTCGGCCCGGTCATCTCGCTGCCGGACACCGCGCGGGCCATCACGTTCTCCCCCGACAGCCGCTACGCCTATGTCGCGACGGCCGGCGGCATGCTGGTCATGATGGACACCGCCACCGGCACGGGGGGCAGGATCATGATCGGCGGTAGCCTGTCCGGTATCGCCGAGGCCCCGGACAGCAGCAAGCTCTACCTGGTCGACTCCGGCTATCTGGTGGTCCTGGACCCGGCCAAGTCCACCGTCAAGACCAAGATCCCCTTGCTGGACGGCGGGGCCGGGTCGGTCGCGGTCAGTCCGAACGGTGCCGAGGTGGTCGTCACCGACGATTCGGGGTCGGTGTCGGTGATCGACGCGGCCACCGAATCGCTGGTCGCCACCGTGTTCACTTCCGAGGGCGCGCATGCTGTCGTGTTCGCTCCGGATAGCCGAACCGCTTATGTGGCGGCCGGCTCCGTTCTCGCTGTCGACACCGCCTCGCACAACATCGCCATGCGCATCGCCGACAGCGCCGACGCCGCGGGCCTGGCGATGACACCGGACGGGACCAAGCTGTTCGTCGACAACGCCGGCGCCGATTCGGTTTCGGTCCTGGACCCCGCGACCGGCACTGTCACCGCCACGATCCCGGTCGGTTCCCCCGGCGACCACATGGGTCCCGTCGGCATCGTCATCGGACGCTGAAGGAGGAGCCGGCCGATGTTTCGCATCAAGCAGTCTCATCTTCGAACACTCGCAGTCCTCGCGGTCAGCGCCGCCGTGATCGCGAGCCCCCTGACCGCGCACGCCGCAGCCCGACCGGGTCCGGCAGGTCCAGTAGGCCGGGCTGGTCCGGCTAACGCCGCCGCGCATCAGACGGTGTATGTCTCCAACGCTTCCGCCGGAACCGTCTCGGCGATCGATCCCGCCACCGGCACGGTCACCGCGACCACCACGACCACGAATCCGCGCGGCATCCCGATCAACGCACACATCTCCCGGTTGTCGCCGGATGGCAGGAAGGTCTACGTGCTCGGGGACTCGCTCGCCGAGTACGACATCGCGACCGGCGCCGTGGCCTGGGCCACGGCCATGCCGGCCCGCACCGAGACGGAGCAACTCCTGCTGTCCCCCGACGGCGCCATGGCCTATGTCTCCAACGACGACCATCTGCTGACCGTCGACCTCAGCACTCACAAGATCGTCAGAGCGATCAAGAACGTGTCCTCCGCCGCCTCGACGGCCCTGTCGCCCGACGGCGCCACGCTCTACACCGTCACCACCGCCGGGCAGTTCCTGACCATCGATGCTGCCACCGGCAAGGTCAGCGCGAGCCTGGCCGTCAGCGGTTACAGCAGCTACCTCGCGCTGGCCCCGGACGGTGGCCGCGCCTACATCTCCGGGGGCACAGGGGCCCGCACGGTCACCGTGGTGAATACGGCGACGGACACGGTCGTCGCCACGATCCCGGTTTCCTTCTCGCCGGGTGTGATGGCGGTGACGGCTGACGGTCGCCACGTGTACATCACCAGTCCCTACGCCTCCTCGATCGGGGTGCTGGACACTGTCACCGACACCGTCGCGATGATCGCCGTGGCGTGGGAGCCGCAGCAGGTAGTCCTTTCCGCCGATGGGACGCAGGCGTTCGTGACCTGCGCGGACTCCGTGGCGGTGATCAGTACCGCCAGGGGGTCCGTCACGGCCGAGATCGGTATCTCCGGCGATGCCTATACCCATCCGGCTCCGGTCTCGCTGTCCCCGAACGGTGCGCTGGCGTATCTGCCGAACACCACGTCCAACACCGTGTCGGTCATCGACACGGTGTCGCACACCGTGACCGCGACCGTCACTGTCGGGACACGCCCCAGCTCGGTCACGTTCGGCCCGTCCGGTGCGGTGGCTTTCGTCACCAACACCTCCGACGGGACCTTGACGGTCGTCGACACCGCGTCCGCGAAGGCCACCGCGACAATCGCGGACGCGGTGGACGGGCCGACCATCGTCGCGGTGACCCCGGACGGCAGGAAGCTCTACGTCGGCGGTACCGCGAGCAGCAGCATCCGGGTCATCGACACCGCGACCCACAAGATCATCGGCGCTCCCGTCGAGGTGGGGGGATATCCGACGTCGATCGTGTTCACCCCCGATGGCGCGTCGGCCCTGGTCACCACGAAATATCAGGGCAGGCTCTCGATCGTCGACACCGCTACCGGGAAGGTCACCGCGACCCTCCCTGTGGACCTGCCCCAGTCGGTGGTGGTTTCCCCGGACGGCAAGACCGCCTATGTGTTCGACTTCTGGAGGCGGGTGTTGGTGGTCGACCTCAGCACTGACACCCCGGCGGGCAGCATCGCGCTGAACCCCGCCGTCTCGGGTACATCAGGGCTCGCGATCTCGCCCGACGGTGCCAGGCTCTACGTGACGTCAGGCAAGACCGGCAGTGTCGAGGTCGTCGACACCGCCGCCAGGACCGTCATCAAGGCGCTGCACATCGGCGGCGCACCGAACGCGGTCGTGTTCAATGCGTCCGGGACGCTGGTCTATGTCACGGACGCGACGCGGAACGTCGTGTTCGTCATCGATACCGCAACCATCGCCCCGGTGGTGGCCGTCGCTGTGGGCCTGAGTCCCGGCGGCCTGGTCGTCACCCCCGACGGCACGTCGGTCTTCGTCGCGAACCGCGGCTCGAACACGGTTTCGGTGATCACGACCGCCGTGTCGGCCACCACCTCGACGGTCAGCGTCGGTACCGGGACGCTGGGCGGCGGAATGGAAGGTATCGGGATCTAGTTCTCGGTTTGCCCGGCTTGCTCGGGACTGCCGAACGGCAGTCCCGAGCAAGCCCCCTTCCATTGGTGGCAACGCACGAAATGATCGCGGCGACTTCGCTGGGCGGCTTCGAGCGTTCAGTGACCATTCCCCAGGCTGAAGTCCCGCTTCTCCAGCTGACGTCGAGGTGGGGGTGGTCGTCGATTGCTTGTGCGGCTGATCATGCCCAGACTGTCATCATGATCGTCGAGCTGCTGGGTGGACTGATCGGCGGCGGGTTCGTCGGTGTCCGTGAACGCCGGAAGCGCCGTGCTCGGGTCGCCGGGCTGGAGCAGGGCGAGGTCGTCAAGGTGCCCTGCGGTCTGTGGCATCCGGCGATCACCCGCGGGCAGTGGGGTCATGGCGAGGCGACGATCAACTCCGGGCTGCCGACCTGGGCTTACTCGGGCATCGACAGGCAGTATCGGCTCGCGGGCGGCGCGCTGACCCTTGGTGGGGTGCGCGAACCCACCGGCCGCGAAGCCTGGTCGTCGGTGAATCCTGAGCTTCGCATCGCGAGCATCGACGTCGGCGGTTCGGGCGGCTTCCAGCTGGCGGTGCATCCGGAGGAGCTGCGGTTCGTCCTGGGCGCGCTGGGGATCTCGGATGCGGCTGGTGGGACCGCCGGTTGACCGGCGGTCCTGGGGGTCGGCGACCCCGGACTCAGGTGATCGCGGGCATGTCAGACTTGGCGGTCGGATTCGTCGGGCGCTGGGCGGCGCGCACTGCGATCTGTCGGACGGTCGGGTCGGCAATCCCAGCGGCGTGCAGCTTCACGTAGGCGTCGGTCGTGAGCGGCACGCTCGAACGCTTGTCCACAGCTTCATCCACAGCTGCGTCCACAAAATCGAACGAGTTATCCACACCTTTTAGGCGCTCGGCGGCGATGCCGAGCGCGCAGCGGGACCGGGTGTGACACTCCCGCTTTCGGAGCAATGGGCGGTTTGCCCCGATATGTCGGCCAAGGATGTGACGGTGCCGGGACATCACCAGGAGTCCGGTTTCCCTAGGAGTCGCCTTGTCCCGTCGAGATCGTTCTGTTCGCCGATGGTCCGCCTGCGCTGCGGTTATGACCGCTGTCGTCAGTGCGGGCCTGTATCTGGACGCGCCGCGGTCGACCGCTGCGCCGTCGCCGACCAATACCACTCTCACCGTTTCCAAGGGTGGTGACCGTATCGGGCCGCAGACGGTCTCGGGGCTCGGCAATGCGACGTTCGACTTCTACGCCGGTGTCGCCGGGGCGCCTCCGGCGTCCGGGGCCATCCCGCTGACCAGTTGCACGACGACGGCGCCGGCTGGGACCTGCAGTGTGGACGTTCCCGGTCGTGCCGGGACTGATCAGGGTTACTGGATCGTCGAGCGGACGGCTCCGCCCGGGTTCACCGCGCCGCCGCAGCTTGCCACCGGCGGTGCCGTCACCACGCCGACGGACTACAACAGCCTGTTCACCGGGCCGGTGTCGAACAACGTCGCGTACTCCTTCCCGCAGGCCGGGACCGGTAACGCCAACCCGACCGCGCGGGGCAGCGTCTGGGCGGATGTTCGCAACAATCCCGTGTTGCCGGATCACTGCGGGCTGAACATCGCATTGCTCATCGACGTGTCGGGGTCGATCGGGCCGTCCCTGCCGGATGTGAAGGCCGCGGCGGACGGCTTCGTCGACGCGCTGACCGGTACGCCGTCGCACATCTCGCTCTACTCGTTCGCGGCCCAGGGGACCACCCTGCTGGGCCCGACTGCCGTGTCCACCGCCGCGAACGCCGACACTGTGCGGGCCAAGATCGACGCGCTTACTGCCGGCGGCGGCACCAACTGGGACGCTGGGTTGTTCCAGATCGCCGCTGCGAGCAGCACTTATGACGCGGTCATCATGCTCACCGACGGCGAGCCGACCTACTACGGTCCGAACGCTGCCGGGCCGGGCGACTTCACCCGGTTCCGTGAGGTCGAGAACGGGATCTTCTCCGCCAATGCGCTCAAGGCGCTGGGTACGAAGGTTGTCGCCGTCGGCGTCGGGGCCGGCATCAGTGGGACCCCGATCAACCTCCAGGCCATCTCGGGTCCGGTGGTGGGGACCGACTACGTGCAGACCGGTTACCCGGCGCTGGGCGCGGTGTTCCGCTCGATCGCGCTGAAGTCCTGCTCCGGCACCGTCAACGTGGTGAAGAAGGTCATCCAGCCCAACGGGACGCCGGACACGGCGCTGCCCGCCGGCGGCTGGACCTTCTCCACGGCGACCCCCAACGTCACGCCGCCCAGCAGCCAGACCGCGGGCGACTCCGGCGCCGTCAGCTTCCAGGCCGACCTGAGCGGGAGCACCACGCTCCCGGTCACCGTGACCGAGACGCAGCAGCCCGGCTTCACGCTGGAGCAGGTCGCCGGCGCCAACGCCACCTGCACCTCCGACGGCTCGCCGGTGACCGCCACCAACAGCGGGACGGACGGGTTCACCGTCGACGCGCTGGCCAACGCCATCGTGACGTGCACCGTGTACAACCGGGCGCCGATCCCGTCCGCCAGCGTCCGGGTGGTCAAGAACTGGACGATCAACGGCACGGACTACGCCGACCCGGCACAGCCCACGGCCTTCGAGTCGGCGCTCAGCCTGACCGGTCAGACGGCCCCGACCTGGGGTCAGCTGTTCAGCGGCTACTCCGAGGGCGACTCGGTGACGGTCGGGGAGCAGGTCGATCTCACCCTCCTGCCGCCGGGCTGCACGGACGCGGCCAGCGGCGACCTCGGCGCGCACACGCTGGTCGCCGGGCTCAACGTCTTCCGCGTGGCCAACGTCGTGACCTGCACGACGGGGCTGAAGCTGTTCAAGCAGGTCATCAACCCCTACGGGCCGCCCACCGCCTCGCCCGACACCTGGACGCTGTCCGCGCTCCCGGTGGGGTCCGCGACCCCGGTCGTCACCGGCACCACCGGGATCTCCGGGATCATCGCTCCGCAGGTGACCTACGCGCTCGCGGAGACCTCGGTTCCCGGGTACGCGCAGGAGCAGTCGGCGTTCTCGAACCCTGTCAGCGGTTCGACGGGATCCTGGCACTGTGCGCTGCGCACGCGGAGCGGGACACTCGGCCCCGAGTTCGACGGCCTTAACGGCGGCGTGACCGTCGAGCTGGGGCGGAATGCGGAGTGCACGGCGAAGAACACCGCGCAGCCGGCGAAGCTGACGCTGAAGAAGAGTGTTGATAACTCTAACGGCGGCACGGCGGTCCCCACCGACTGGGTTCTCAGCGCCACGCCGTCGATCGTCGACGAGCAGACTCCGGTTGTTTCCGGACACAGCGGCGAGGTGGCGGTCACCGGCGCGACTGCCGTGCCGCGGATCGCTTACCAGCTCGCTGAGAGCGACGGTCCGTCGACGGGGTACCACCAGTTGGGCGGGCCTGCCTGTGTGCTGACCGGGACGACGACCGCGGTTTCGACGCCGAACGGCGTTCTGACTCCGGATCTCGGTCAAGACATCACTTGTATGTTCACAAACGTCGATCAGGCCATGCCGCCGGTTACCACGCCGTCCACCAGCCCGCCGCCGACCACCACGCCGCCGACTGTTCCGCCGACGAGCGTCCCGCCGACCACTGTGCCTACGAAGCCGGCACCGAAGCCCACGGCGCCGCATCCGCTGGCGATGACTGGTGTCCACTTGGTGGAGTACGGGTTCGGAATGGTCCTGGCCTTGGGTGCTGGTGTCGTCCTGGTGACGGTGGCGGGTCGGACTCGGCGCGGTCGGCACTCCTGATTGGGCGGTTGATCGCGTGATCGCGTGATTGCGCCTCGGTGTAGGCAGACGTTCCGCGTCTGCCTACACCAGCCCATGTGTTCTGCGGGTCCGTAGCCGGTGTGACAGGGTCGGGGGCGCGTTGTTCGAACGGGTTTCGCTCGCCTGGATGGCCGATGCGGCATGCAGCTGCGCAGGGCCGTACCTAGCGTCGTGTTGTGTTGTCGTGAAGGCGGAACTCCGCTTTGTCCTAGCCTCCCCATATATCTGTAGGGAGACCGCGGCAGCGCTCTCGTAAAGTTAGGAGAGTTCCATGGGTGGCAGCGTGGTGTATTTCGAAGGCACTGACAACCAGTTGTGGGCCATCAACGCTGACGGCAGCGATCAGCACAACCTCGGCAATAACACGACGGCCTCGATGCCCTTCGCGGACGACGGGGTCGTCTACTTCCGAGGGACGGACGATCAGTTGTGGGCCATCAACGCTGATGGCACCGATCAGCGCAACTTGGGAGGCAACTCGACGGCTTCGACGCCGTTCGCGCACGATGGTGTCGTCTATTTCCAGGGCACTGACAACCAGTTGTGGGCCATCAACGCCAACGGCTCCGGGCAGCACAACCTCGGTGGCAACTCGACGGCTTCGACGCCGTTCGCGCACAATGGTGTCGTCTATTTCCAGGGCACTGACAACCAGCTGTGGGCCATCAACGCCGACGGTAGCAATCAGCACAACCTTGGCAACAACACGACGGCCTCGATGCCCTTCGCGGCCGATGGCGTCGTCTACTTCCGAGGGACGGACGATCAGTTGTGGGCCATCAACGCCGATGGCACCGATCAGCGCAACTTGGGAGGCAACTCGACGGCTTCGACGCCGTTCGCGCACGATGGTGTCGTCTATTTCCAGGGCACCGATAACCAGTTGTGGGCCATCGACGCCAACGGCACCGACCAGCACAACCTCGGCGGCAACACTACCAAGTCCGCGCCGTTCGCGGCTGACGGCGTCGTCTATTTCCAGGGCATGGACGACAAGCTGTGGGCCATCAACGCTGACGGCTCTGGACAGCGGAACCTCGGTGGCAACACGACTCTGGCGACGCCTTTCGCGACGGCCTGATTCGTTGTCTGATTCATCACCTGGAAACTCTTGATCGCGCAGTGCGCCTACTGCGCACGGCGACAGGCCGGGCCGTATCCCTCGCGGTACGGGCCGGCTCTGTTGGGTGCCGAATGACGGGGAGGGCACGCTCGGCGTCTGTAAGGACCGATGCCGTGAGCTGGGCTGCCGCCCACGCTGCACACGGTAGCCGGGTGCGGGTTCGGCATGGCCGGTTCCGGCCCTCTTCGTAAGTTTGGTCGAATCATGTGGAGGGTCAGCTGTACCGTTCGTTCCGCAACTGCCGCATCTGTAGGGAGCGAGGCAGGGTTTTGGGATACGTGCGGGTGTTCTTGCTGGTAGTGGCGTTGGGATTGGCTGCGGGGTGTTCTTCGGCCGGGGCGCCTGCGGTGGTGGCGGGTGGTTCTGGGTCGTCGGTGGCGGCTAGTCCTGTTGTTGGGGCGCCGACTTCTACTGCGGCTCAGGTTGCTGCGCGTTCGGCTGCGAGTATTTCGGCGTCGGGGGCCAGTTCGGCCAAGGGCTCGGTTTCGGCTACGTCGGGTTCCGCTTCCGCTTCTGCCTCCTCTGCTTCTGCGTCTGCCAAGTCGACGTCGGCCAGTGCTGCGCCGTCCACTTCGGTGGCGGGGACGGCGCGGCCGGCGGGGTGCAATACGTCGGTGAGTTGTGGGTTTCCCAGTGCTGCGACGGCTGGGGCTCGGTTGAAGACGCTGACGCCTAAGCATGGTGATCAGGAGGTCACTACGGACAACGCGGTGATCAGTGGGTGGGATCTGACTGGTTCGCTCGATGTCTACGCCAACAACGTCACCATCATCGACAGCCGCATCACGTCGAAGAACTGGTGGGCCATCAACCTGCGGAAGGGGTACACGAACCTGCGGGTGCTGCACACGACGTTGATCGGTACCTCTACCGGGGGGATCGACAACGGTGGTGCTGACTACGGTGTCTCGAACAACAGTGATGGTTCGTTCGAGGTGGGGTGGTGTGACATCTCGCAGTTCGGGGCGGCTGTCTCCACCGGGCATGGCAATGTGCATGACAACTTCGCGCACAATCAGGCGATGTTCATCAACCTCGGCCATGAGTGGGTGCACACCGACTCGATCATCTCCAGTGGGGATGACACCGGGGGGTTGGTGATCCGTCACAATACCCTGATCAACGAGGATCCGATCGACAAGGGTGCGTCGGCGTCGGTGGGGTTGTTCGCGGACGACGGTCCGGTGGCGAACACGACGGTGGACGACAACTGGTTGGCCGGCGGTTCGTATGCGTTCTACGGCGGTGATGCTGGTGCTCACAACATCAAGGTCACCAACAACGTCTTCTCCACCGAGGTGCATCCGAACGGCGGCTACTACGGGTTCGTCGCCAAGTGGAACGCGTCCGGGGCGGGCAATGTCTGGTCGGGCAATAAGACCTCTGATGGTCACGTGGTGACGCCGTAGGGCGTTTTGCTGGCTGAATGGGTCAGGACTCGTCGGGCGTCTCGGGCGCGTCCGCGGTCTCAGGCTTCGTATACAGCACCTCGCGGGCCTGTTCGGCGGCCCGGGTGATGCTCTCGGAGACGAAGTCGACGAAGCGGGCGATGTTCTCCAGGCGGGCGGCGGCGGGGGTGCCGCGGCCCAGGACGCTGACGCCGGAGCGGGCGATGTCGCCCAGCTGGGCCGTGGAGCGGGCGCTGGCCATCATCGACTGGTACCAGACGTCGTCGTCGACGATGTAGCGCTCGCGGCGGCGCTCGTCGCGCTCGCGGCGGACCAGGCCCTGGCTTTCGAGGAAGCTGATGGCCTTGGAGATGGAGGCCGGGCTGACGTGCAGCCGGGTGGCCAGCTCGGAGGCGGTGAGGCTGGCCGCGTCGGTCAGGTAGAAGCTGGTCAGGACGCGGGCCATCATCTTGGACAGGCCGGAAGCCATCAGGACGGTGGTGAAGGTCTCCTCGTACTCGCGCAGCGCCTCGGCGTCGCGGCCCTCGGCCTGGGCGGGCGTGTCGGTGCTCGCGGCGGCGGCCGGCTTGCGGCGGTGGGCGCGGCGCTCGGTGGCGCGGTGGGCCAGGTCGGCGCGGTAGGCGGTGGGGCCGCCGTTGCGCATCACCTCGCGGGTGATGGTCGAGGTGGGCCGGTCCAGGCGGCGCGCGATCTCCGCGTAGGCGAGGTCGTCGGCCAGCCCCAGGGCGATCTGCTGGCGTTCCTGCTGGGTGAGCCTGCCTCCCGGCATCGCGGTCTCCTTCGTGGCGGTGGAGGTCCAGCATAGCGTTCGCCTTCAATCCATTGCAACGTGATGAGGTGCGTGTTGCGTTAACCGTCGGGCTCAATGCAACGAATTTTGGGCGCTGAGCTGCCAGTTTAATGAAACTGTGCAACGAAGTAGTTGCCGAAACTATAAATGCAACGTAGCGTTCGTGGTGTCGGAAACAACGAGTCACAGCCCGAGGAGCAGAACGATGCAGACCTTCCAGACCGCCGCCGCCATCACCGCCGTCGTCGAGATCCCGGCCGGCGCCGTCCGGTTCGTCGCCGGTGCCGGCACGCAGGCCTCCGTCGAGGTCCGGCCGGCCGACGCGGCCAAGAACCGCGACGTGAAGCTGGCGGAACAGATCCACGTCGAGTTCGTGGACGGCGTGCTCCGGGTCGGCGCCGAACCGGCCAAGCACAAGCTGATCGGGCACAACGGCTCGGTGGACGTCACCGTCACGCTGCCGGCCGGGTCGAAGGTGCGGGCCAGGACCTCCGCCGGTGCGATCCGCGGCGTCGGGCGGTTCGGCGAGGTCGGCGCGGAGGCGGCGCAGGGTCCGATCCGGTTCGACGAGACCGCCGAAGCGCGCCTGAGTGTGCTGGACGGCGCGATCACGGTCGGCCGGTTGGGCGGGGCGGCGGAGCTGAGCACTCGGCGCGGCGACATCACCGTCGACGAGGCGGTCGCCGGTACCGTCACCCTGACCACGCAGGTCGGGAACGTGACCGTCGGCGCCGCCGCCGAGTCCTCCGCGACCCTGGACGCCGGCACCGCCCTGGGCCGCGTCACGAACGCCCTGAAGAACACCGGCTCCGGGGCTCAGCTCGCCATCCGCGCCACCACCGCTCAGGGCGATATCAGCGCTCGTACTCGCTGAGCGTGACCGAGTTCGGCTCACCGAGCACGTACTGGCTGGCCTGCAACCGGTAGAGCCGCGCGAAGGCGCCGTCCGCGGCCATCAGCTCCTCGAACGTCCCCTGTTCGGCGACCCGGCCGTTGTCCAGGCTATAGATGTAGTCCGCCTGCCGGACCGAGCCCAGCCGGTGCGTGATCATGACCACCGTCTTGTCGGCCAGCAGGCGCCGGACGGTCTCGAAGGTGTCGATCTCGGCCTTCGGGTCCAGCGCTGCGGTCGGCTCGTCGAGGATCACCAGCGTGCCGTCGCGGAAGTGGCCGGAGCGGGCCAGGGCGATCTTCTGCCACTGGCCGCCGGACGGCTTGACGCCCTTGTCGTAGTCCTTGCACAACAGGGTGTTGAGTCCCTCCGGCAGGTCGTGGACGAAGTCCGCCCCGGCGTCGCGCACCGCCGCGTCGATGGCCTCGGCGTCCTCGAACCGGGTGTGGCGGCCGATGCCGATATTCGCGGAGGCGGAGAACGGCCAGCAGAAGAAGCCTTGCGACAGCAGGGCGATGTGCTGGAACACGGCGCGGCGGTCCAGGGTGTGCAGCGGCGCTCCGTCCCAGGAGACGGTGCCGTCGTCCGGGAGGTAGAGCCCGGCGAGGATCTTGGCCAGGGTGGTCTTCCCGGAGCCGTTGTGGCCGACCAGGGCGATGGTCTGGCCGGCGCGGATGGTCAGGTTGATGTCCGACAGCGCGGGGGACGCGGCCTCGGGGTAGGTGAACGTGACGTCGCGGACCTCGATCACCTCCGGGGCCCGGTCGACCTTCGCACCGCCCGGCGGGATGGCCAGGGCCTGCGCCTTCGTGCACGCGGCCTCCCAGTCGCCGATGTAGAGCCCGAGCTCATACAGGGCATTGATACTGCGGACCAGGCTTGCCAGCTGAGCGGTACCCGTGCGCAGCGCGTACGCGGCCGCGCCGGCCGAGGACAGCGCGATCGTTCCGTCGTCGACCAGGACGAACAGCAGGCAGTAGGCGGCGGCCGTGGCCAGGCCGGTGGCGGCGCCCGCCGTGAGCGAGGAGCGGATGCGGACCCGGGCCAGGCGGTCCTGTTCGGTGGCGAGGGAGTCGGACAGGCGCCGATAGTGGCGCAGCAGGAAGCCGCCGGTGTCGTGGACGCGGATCTCCTCGGCGGTGTCGGCGTTGGTGAGCAGGAACGCCAGCTGGAACAGCTGCCGGTTCGGCGTCAGCATCGACAGCCGGGAGCGGTACATCTGCTGGCTGGCCTTCACCGCCGCGATACCGCCGGGCAGCACGATCAGCGGCAGCAGCACGATCAGCGCCGGGTGCAGCACCGCCAGCACGCCGGCCACCGCGATCAGCGCCATCAGGCCGGAGGCCAGGTCGACCAGGCGGCTGATGGCCATCTCGATCCAGGAGGCGCCGAACTGGGCGGTGTCGATCAGGTCTTTGAGGTCGCCCTGCTGGTAGGCCAGCAGCTCGACGTCGTTCGTGCACTGGTACAGCCGGTCCTGTGCCAGGCGCCGCACCTTCGGCTCCAGCCGGATCGCCAGCCCGGTGGAGGCCGCCGAGCAGCAGCGGTTGGCGGCCGCCGCGACGGCGGCGAGCAGGACCGACGGGATCGCGGCGTGCAGCCGGGCCGTGGTGGCGCCGCCGGCCAGCAGCGAGCGCAGCACGCCGTTGACGGCCAGCAGGCCGAAGGCGGTGAACGCGCCGGTCGCCAGCTCGGCGGCGAGCATGATGGCCGCCGCGCGCCGGTCGGCGGCCCAGGCCAGGCGCAGGCAGGTGGCGATCAGGCGGGGCAGGCGCGCGGCGACGGTGCGGAAGGTGGAGGTGCCCATCGCGCGGTCGTGGCGGGACCACGAGGTGTTGTAGTGGCCGGCGTGGCCGAACAGCGGGTCGGGGGCGGAGGGGGCGGTCGGTTCCGGCTCCGGTGCGGGTTCCGGTGCGGGTTCCGGTGCCGTGGCGGCTGCGGCGGCGGGGCTGGGCATCGCGACTCCCGGTGGGACGAGGACGGACGCTGGCAGCCGGACTCTACTGGCGCGGGCTGACACAGAGTACTGAATTAATGACATTCCGTGCTCTGGTGAGGGTGTGCTGGCTCGCCGTGCTTCGATTCGTCACCGGGCGACGCTGCTGTGCGTCACGGCACTGTTTTTCGTCACGGCGTCATCGGCGTTCCAGCACCTGGAGCAGCTCGCGCGCATGGTCCAGGGCGGCCTCCGTCAGGGCGCTGGCCGAGGCCCGGACGACGCCGGGTTCGGGCTCGTTCAGCAGGACGTGCAGGCAGGCGGCCTTGTTTATCAGGGCGCAGGCCAGGTGGGCGGCGCGGTTGCGCAGGACGATGGTCTGCCGCGGGGTGCCCTGCCAGGTCCGGGCCCGGTAGGCGCGCTGCCGGCAGGCCGCCGAGCAGTACAGGCGGGGCCGCCCGGTGCCGGTGTCGCCGGTCGGGGTTCCGCACATCGAACACTCCACGGCCGGTCCTCGCCTTTCGTCACGGAATTGGCAGAACGCGTTATCAATATTCGTTCGGATGCCCATAAAGGTGTTGTCCAACCGGCGCCCGCCGAGGCTTTACCACCTTCGAGTGATCCACTCCTTGGAGGTTCGATCATGCGATTAACGGAGAATCTCCTCGGGTATCAGCGGGATGCGGACAAAAACCGCGATTGTCAATAAGCCGGGAAAATGAAGGGGTGGGGTGGTGCCATGATTTTGTGCGTCTGCCGGGACGACCTGAGGGGCACCTGGGAGGTGGGGAGACAGTCGTTCCAGGCGCACCCCGACGTCTTCCGCCACGTGCACCTGGTCTTCGCCTCCGAGATCCCGATGCTCGGCGCCACCGAAGACCTCCACGTCCTCGCGCACGGCGCCACCGACGGCGACGACGGCGAGCCGCTCCTCGGCGACGCCCACGACGCCCTGTACCTGAACGCCTCCACGTTCTGGACGAACGTCGGACCGATCTTCCCGCCCGGCTACCGCGCCGGCGTCTACATCTCGGCCTGCGAAAGCGCGGACCCGGGGCCGGGCACGGACTTCGGGTTCGCGACGGCGCTCGCCGCCCGGCTGCGGGCGGAACGCGGCGGCGAGTGCCGCGTGTACGGCCACAAGGGCAGCGTCGGCGGCACCGTCCCGCTCCCCGACGACGATTTGTGGATCGAGGCCGAGAAAGCCGGATCCGCCCGCTTCGGATTCGCAAGAAATGCAAGAGTCGGCAATGGCGGCGCACGCCCGAGAAGCGCAAAAAGATTCGGCGCGACCCGCTTTTTGAGAATCAATTTCGTGCACGAGAGGAAGTAATTGCCATGGGTGACCAGTACCAGCTCACGCTGAAGAACGAGTCCGACCAGCCGGGCCTGACCTTCGCCGTCTACACCGTGATCGACATGGTCACGGCCAACGCCGAGACCTTCCCGCTCGCCTGGCAGACCAAGCGGCTCAACAAGGGCAACAAGGTCACGTTCTCCTGGACGCTCGACTACTCCTTCATGTTCTCCACCCAGGGCGCCCAGGCCGGCGCGGTCTGGACCGAGAACGGCTCGATCGACGTCAAGGACAGCAGCAAGCGCCACAACAGCGTCCTGCTCGACTACGACGGCGACTACCTGTTCAAGTACAACGCCGGCGCCCACGCGGTGAAGAACGGCTACGTCTACCTGGACACCACCGCCCAGGTGCCGAAGTACACCCCGGAAGCCGGCCCGTCCGTCGCCCTGGCCATCGCCGTCGGCGACAACGGCACCCCGAGCCCGGCCGTCGCCGGCAACAGCGGCATCAACCTGGGCCACCAGTTCGACCTGCACCCGACCTACTACATCCAGGCCGGCCAGATCGAGCAGGGCCAGATGGCCGACCTGACCACCACCACCGCTCTGCAGAAGGTGGTGTTCGACCCGGGGGTGTACGAGGCGTACTGGACGCTCACCGAGGAGAACACCTGGGTCAGCAGCTGAGCTGCCGACTCGCGGAGCCGGCGCCCGCGGGATCCTGCGAGCGCCGTTCATAAAGCCGCCCCCGGCGTGCGCCGACCCTCTCCAGGGCGCGTGCCGGGGGCGGCGCCTTGTGCGGCGCTTTGTGAGGCACCTTGTGCGGCACGGAGAGTTCGTCAGGGTTCGGATTCTCCACCGGGACCCACGGCCGGTCGGAGGGAACCGACCGCAGGGGAGGGCCGCGGGCCCCGGGGCGCCGGGAGAGTGGCGCGTCTCCAACGGTAGGCGGCGGGCTGGTCGCGGTTCTTGAGTCAGGTGACTGCGATCAGGTGCGGGGACGGCTGTGGGGAGGAGGTTCCAGGCGGCGCTGCGCTGTTTCCGTTCCGAGCTCAGTGGTTCTGCTCGCGATCTCGTTGCTCGCCGGGCGGCTGGCTCGTCGCTGATCACCTTCCGGGCAGCCTCACCGGCGCTCCAGATACAGCGCCACGACCTCCGCCGGCAGGCTCACCCGCCGCGCCAGTGTCTCCGGCGACAGGTCGGCGCGATGCAGAGATCTG
Source organism: Catenulispora yoronensis (assembly GCF_039531695.1). NCBI lineage: Bacteria > Bacillati > Actinomycetota > Actinomycetes > Catenulisporales > Catenulisporaceae > Catenulispora > Catenulispora yoronensis. The sequence continues at coordinate 62,850 of NZ_BAAAQN010000018.1, read as the reverse complement.
ATAGCCAGCGCCTGATCCTCCACCGACGCCCGCGTCGCGTCCCCCGCCGACGGCCACACCACCGCGAGCCCGGCCTCCGCCGCCACGGCCCGGGCGCGGTCCGCCCACGGCAGCGCCCCCATGCGGTCCAGTTCGGCCCTGGCCTTGGCGACGTGGGCTTCGGCCTCGCCGACCCGGCCCTGGCGGATCAGCCACGTCCCGAATGCCAGGTCCGTCATCGCTCGCACGGATCGCCAGGCGCTCGCCGAATCGTCGGCCAGCGCGGCCCGGAACAGCTTCTCGGCGTCGCTGTCCGCCGCCAGCACTGCGCGCGCGTAGCCCAGGTGTGCGTGCAGGATCGGCGCGTCCACTGTTGTCGCCACCAGCTCCAGACCGGTCAGCACCTCCCGGGCGTCCTCCGTGTGCCCGGCCCGGACCGCCGTGTCCGCCAGGTACATCAGGGCTCCGAATCGCTCGCGCCGGTGGAAAGCAGGGTCCTCCGGGTCGAACGCTCGGCGCAGCGCCATATAGGCGTCGCGGTCGCGGCCGCAGGACGACCACGCGAGTCCGCGCGCCAACTGGACGCACGAGAGCAGGTCGTTGAGCCCGCGCCTTCCGGCCTCCAGCTCGGCCTCCGCCGCCATCCGTAGCGCTATCGGCGCGCGCCCGGCCAACGCCGCCAGGATCGAGTCGCACGCCAGGGTCCCGGTGCGCCACACCGGCTGCCCGGTCTGCCGCGCCAGCTGCTCGCCCTCCTGCGCGCAGTCGCCTGCCCGCTCCAGGTCGCCGAGGTCCAGGCGGGCCATGACCTGCATGCTCAACACCTGCGACACCAGCGCGAGCCGGCCGTCGGCGCGCAGCAGTTCCGCCGCGGCTTCCAGGAGTTGCACCGCTTTGACCTCGTCGCCGACGGCGTGGGCGGCCATGCCGAGCATCCGCAGTGTGTCGGCGTCGCCGGCTCCGTCGCGGCACAGTTCGTCCAAGCGCTGCCGGACGGTGCGGCACTCGTCCACCGGTTCGGCGACGGCCAGGGTGGCGACGTGTCGCGGATCGCGCGCGGTCCAGGGCGCCAGCCGTTCGACCGTGGCCACGACCCGTTCCCTTGCTTGTGGCCCGGTGTCCGCCCACCAGCACCGGAGGGCCGCGCCGAGCAGCAGGTTCAGGGCGATTCCGGGTTCCCCGGCGGCGGCGGACCGCTCGGCGATGGCGCAGAGCTCGAACACCCGGGGCGCGTCGCCGGCCACGCCGTCGTCGAAGATCTCCCGCAGCCACTCGCCGCGGGCCCGGTCCAGTTCGCCCAGATCGGTGTGGAACGCCTCGGTGACCAGCTCGTCGACCAGATCGGCGCGGCCCAGCGCGAAGGCGTGCTCGGCGGCGTCGAGCAGGCGGCGCCCGCGGGTCCGGGACGACGAGGTGAGCTGGGCGCCGCGCTCCAGGTCGGCGATGGCCGACAGCAGTGCGCCGCGGCCGGCCGCGACCGCCGCGATCTCCTCCAGCGCGTCGGCGATGTCGTCGTCGGGGCCGACCACCGCCTGCGCCAGGTGCCGGATCCGGCGGTAGGGCTGGTCGGGCAGGACGCCGGCCAGCGCGGTGTGCGCCGCGTGGACCCGGGCGGCGCCGGCGGCCTGGATCACGCCGGAGCGGATCAGCGGGTGCCCGAACTCCAGCCGGTCCTCGCGGACCGTCACCAGGTTCGCGTCCTGGGCCGGGGCCAGGTCTTCCGGTCCGACCGGGCCGCCGTGCAGGACGTGCGCGGCGCGCAGCACCTCGTCGAGGTCGTCGACGGTGTCCAGGGCGGCGACCAGCAGGATGTCCGCGGTGGCCGGCGGCAGCCCGGCGGCCCGCCCGGCGAACGCCTTCTCCAGCCGGGCCGACAGCGGCAGCGGCCGGAGGCCGGAGGCCGGGCGCGGGTCCTGGTCCAGGAACCGCGGCAGCTCCTGAAGCGCCAGCGGGTTGCCGGACGCCTCGGCCAGTACGCGCTCCCGCTGGCCGGCGCTGAGCTGCGGCGCGTCGGCGCGCAGCAGGTCGACGGCGTCGGTCCGGCCGAGGCCGTCCAGCGACAGCTCGGGGAAGCCGGCGCTCTGGAACGGTCCGCGGTGCCCGGTCCGCATCGCCGCCACCACCGCGATCGCGGCGCCGTCGGCCCGGTGCCCCAGGAACGTCAGCGCCTCCTGGGTCTGCGGGTCCAGCCACTGCACGTCGTCGGCCAGCACCGCCAGCGGCTGTTCGGCGGCGGCCGCGGCCAGCAGCTCGAACGCGGCCTGGGCCACCTGGAACGGATCCGGCGGCGGCGCCTCGTCCAGGCCGAACGCCGCCAGCAGCGCGTCGCGCCGGGCCGCCGGCAGCCGCTGGGCCCGGGACAGCAACGGCGCCAGCAGCTGGTGCAGGCCGGCGAACGGATAGCCGGCCTCGGGCTCCACCCCGACCGCGCACAGCACCTGGCGGCCGCGGGCCCGGGCCTGGCTGTCGGCGACCGCCAGCAGCGCCGACTTGCCGATGCCGGGCTCGCCCAGGATCAGCAGCACCGCGCCGCCGCCGTCCGCCGCCAGCACGCCGGTCAGCAGATCGGTCTCGCGCTGCCGCCCGACCAGGAGCCGTGGACTCATCGAGGTCTCTTCCCCTTCCGGTGCCGCCCCTCGGCGGTGTCGTCGCCGACGACCTTAAGGCGCACCGGACGGGACGGCTTGAGTCATGCGACTTCGGAGCGTTGTGCGGTCGGTCAGGTGAAGGAGGCTTCTGATATCTCGGCCCCGGCCCCGGCCGCCGCACCGACCGCCATCCCGGCCCCGGCCGTCACCCCGGCCGCCATCCCGACCCCGGCCCCGACCGCCACCCGGTCCGGGATCGTCACCAGCCCCAGCCGCGCCGCGATCTGGCCGCGCGAGGTGATGCCCAGCTTCGGGAAGATCCGGTACAGGTGCGACCCGATCGTCCGCGGCGACAGGAACAGCTGCTGCCCGATCTCCCGGTTCGACATCCCCTGCGCCGCCAGCCGCGCGATCTCCAGCTCCTGCGCGCTCAGCAGCTCCGCCGGCTCCCCGGCCTCGCCCACGTGCTCGCCGCACCGGCCCAGCTCGGCCCGGGCCTGCTCGGCCCAGGCCTCGGCGCCCAGCAGGTCCAGCGCGGTCAGCGCCGACCGCAGCGGCCCGCGGGCCTCGGCCACCCGGTGCCGGCGCCGCAGCCAGCCGCCGTGGGCCAGCTCGATCCGGGCCCGCACCAGCGGCCAGCGGGTCAGGTCCCGGCCCAGGGCGCTGAGGTAGGCGACCTCGGCGTCGGCGTCGTCGGCCAGCACCGCCTCGGCGTAGAGCAGCTGGACGTGCAGCAGCGGCGCGTCGGTCTCGGCTGCCGCCGCCCGCAGCCCGGCCAGCATCCGGCGCCCGGCGTCCGGCCGGCCCGCGCCGACCGCCGCCTCGGCCAGGAACATCACGCCGTCGAAGGATTCCCGCTCGTGGTACGCCGGATCCGCCGGGTCGTACATCCGCCGCAGGTCGGCGAACGCGCCCTCGGCGTCGCCGGCGCCGAGCCGGGCGATGCCCCGCGCCAGCTGCGCGCAGCACAGCAGGTTGCTCAGACCGCTGTGCCGGACGTCGTCCTCCACCTGCGCGGCCAGCTCCAGCGCCTCGGCGGCCCGGCCGCGCAGCGCCCGGCCGATCGCGTCGAGCACGGCCGAGCCGGAGGTCCAGATCGGCTGGCCGGTCTCGGCCGCCACCCGGCGCCCCTCCTCCACCGCGCGCGCCGCCTGCTCCCAGCCGCCCAGCAGCAGCCGGTCGATCACCTGCATGGTCAGCACGTGCGAGAGCAGGCCCAGCCGGCCCTGTTCGCGCAGCAGCTGCTCGCAGCGGCCGAACAGCTCCACCGCGCGCGGCAGGTCGCCGACGGCGTGCGCGGCCTGGCCGAGCAGCCGCAGGGTGTCGGGGTCCACGTCGTGGCTGATCCGGACGGCGGCCAGCATCTCCCGCACCCGGGTGCCCCAGCGCACCGGCTCGGCGGTGGCGATGGCCGCGATCGCGCGCGGGTCCGGCCGGGCGCCGGGCAGGGCGGCGGCGCTCTCGGCGACCAGCGCCCGCGCGGCCGGGCCCGGATCGGCCCACCAGCACCGCAGCGACGCCGCCAGCAGCAGGTTCAGCGCCAGGTCCCGGTCGCCGCGGGAGTGCGCCAGCTCGGCCAGGCCGCAGAGCTCGAAGACCCGCTCGGCGTCGCCGGGCACGCCGTCGTCGAAGATCTCCGACAGCCAGGAGATCCGGGCCCGGTCCAGGTCGGACAGCTCGGTGTGGCCGGCCCGGCGCAGCAGGTCGGCCACCAGGCCGCCGTGCCCGAGGCCGAAGGCGTGTTCGGCGGCCAGCAGCAGCCAGCGGCCGCGGGCCGCGGAGTCGGTGGTGAGCTCGGCGGCCCGCTCCAGGGTCCGGATCGCCGAGAGCACCGAGCCCCGGCGCAGCGACTCGGTGTGGCCGGCGGCCAGCTCCTCGGCGATCGCGTCGTCGAACCCGACGATGGACTGCGCCCGGTGCCACACCCGGCGCAGCGGCTCCTCGGCCAGGCAGTCGGCCAGCGCCGCGTGCGCGGCGAGCACCCGGGCCACCGGTTCGGCCCGGATCACCGCCGAGCGGACCAGCGGGTGCCGGAACCGCAGGCGCAGCCCGTCGAAGGCGACCAGCTGCGCGGCCACCGCGTCGTCGACGACCTCGACGCCGACCGGGGCGCCGGCCAGGGTGCCGGCCGCGGCCAGGATCTCCGGCAGCGCGTCCTCCGGATCGACCGCGGCGGCCAGCAGCGCCGCCCGGGTGCCGGCCGACAGCTTGTCCAGCCGTCCGGCGAACGCCTGCTCCAGCCGGTCGTTCAGGGGCTGGGCCAGCGGCGAGGCGCCGTGCCCGGCCCCGGCCGCGTGCCGCCGCGCGACCGGCAGCTCGACCAGGGCCAGCGGGTTGCCGGCGGCCTCGCGCAGCACCACGTCGCGGTCGGCCGGGCCCAGATCGGCCGCGGCCCGCTCCAGCAGCGCCCGCGCCGCCCGGTCGTCCAGCGGCGAGAGGTCGGCCTGCGGCAGCCCGGCGCGCAGGATCGCGCTCGGATGCCCTTCCCGGACCGTGGCCAGCAGCGCCAGCCGGGCCCCGGACAGCCGCCGGGCCACGAACGCCAGCGTGTCCTGCGACGGCTCGTCCAGCCAGTGCGTGTCGTCCACGCACAGCAGCACCGGCCGCTCGGCGGCGGCGTCGGTCAGCAGGTTCAGCGCGCCCAGCGCGATCAGGAACGGCTCCGGCGCCGGGCCGTCGGCCTCGCCGAACGCCGCGGCCAGGGCCCGCCGCTGCGGCGCCGGCCGGCGCGGCACCAGGTGCAGCAGCGGCAGCAGCAGCTGGTGCAGCCCGGCGAACGGCAGCCGCACCTCGGACTCGACGCCGTGGGTGGCCAGCACGGTGTGGCCGGCCCGCGCGGCCCGGTCGGCGCCGGCGGCCAGCAGTACCGACTTGCCGATTCCGGCCGGGCCGTTGACGATCAGCGCGCTCTCGTCGCCGGTGCGCGCCACCAGCTGCCCGATCCGGATCAGCTCTTTGTCACGCCCGAGCAGATCAGTGAGGAGATCAGTCATGTCCGGTTCCACCCCGTCTTATTTTAAGTACAGGAATATCAGTGTTGCACAGTGCGGGGCCGGACGAAAGCCCTGGCATCCCTGGGCAATTCGGTCATGTGCGAACGGTGAGTCGCTGAGCGGGCGCCGGAGATCTGCGCGATGCTGTCTGTTCACCGGGGTGTCGCCGGTGATCGGCGTCGACCGGGGTGCCCGTCCGTCGACCGACCGGCTGCACCGCGACCACAGTCGATTGACCTAGGTCGCTCCGGGCCCCTCCTTCTATACCGTTGACGGTGTGAAGACGAGTCACCCAGCGCCTAAGAAGCCTGCTTCACCTGCGTTTTCCCCGGTGCGGGTTGAAATCGCGGGAGCCCGCGCCCCATAATTTCAAGGCTTAACTTTAGTCATGAAACGACAGGGGCGGTGATGACGCACAGCGCGACGTCGAAGGATCTCCGACTGCGCAACCGCGCCGCGGTGCTCCGTCGGATGGTGCTCGACGGCGAGACCACTCGCGCCGATCTGGCCGCCGCCTGCGGGATGTCGGCCGCCACCGTCACCAACGTGGTCAACGATCTGATCGGCGAGGGGCTGGTGGCCGAACTGGGCCACGTGCCCTCCGTCGGCGGCCGGCCGATCGCCCGGCTGGGCGTGGTGGCGCACGGCGCGCACGTGGTCGGCGCCGACTTCGGCGAGGAGTGGGTCGCGGTCAAGCTGTTCGACCTGGGCCTGCGGCGGCACGCCGAGGTCCGGGTGGAGCTGGACCGGCGCACCGTCACCGGCGAGGCCGTGGCCTCGGCGATCCGCGACGCGCTGGACCGGTTCCGCGCCGAGCACCCGGAGCGGATGGCCTCGCTGGTCGGCATCGGCCTCGGGCTGCCGGGGATCGTGGAGCACCAGGACGACGGGCCGTTCCTGTACGCCCAGACCCTGCGCTGGCGGCGGATGCCGATCGCGGAGGTCTTCGACCTCGGCGACGTGCCGGTGTTCGCCGACAACGTGGCCAAGACGCTGACCATCGCCGAGCACTGGCTGGGCGCCGCCCGGGGCAGCGACGAGGCGGCCGTGGTGCTGGTCGGCCGGGGCATCGGTGCCGGCTTCATCAACGGCGGCCGGATCCTGCAGGGTCTGGCCGGCAGCGCCGGGGAGTGGGGCCACACCAAGATCTCGATCGGCGGCCCCAGCTGCCAGTGCGGCTCGCGCGGCTGTCTGGAGGCGCACGTCGGCGGCGACGCCATCGTGCGGCGCTGGCTGCCGGACGAGGACGAACTGGCCTTCACCGGCACCCACGGCGTGGACCGGTTCCTGGCCGCGGTCGCCGACGAGGACCCGCGCGCCGTGCGGATCCTCGACGACGCGGTCGAAGTGCTGGGCCTGGGCCTGGCCAACCTCGTCAACATGATGAACCCGGAGCGGATCGTGGTCGGCGGCTGGCTGGGTCAGCGGCTGATGGCGGTGCGCGGCGCGGAGCTGGAGCGCGCCGTGCGTGCCCACTCCCTGGCCCGCCCTGCCGAGCAGGTGGCGGTGGTGCCGTGCCAGCTCGGCGAGGACGCCATCGCCACCGGCTCGGCCCTGCTGCCGCTGGACCGCCTGATCAACGGAGAGCTGCGAGCCCCCTGGGCCGCCGGTTCGGGTGTCCCGAGCGATTCGGGCGACCCGCCCGGCGCCCGCCCCCGCGCAACCGGACGACCTAGGACTGAGGACTGAGGAGAGCAGCCCCATGCGAATACGATCGACGACGTGGCGAAGAACGGCCGCCGCGGTCACGGCGCTGGCCGCGGCCGCCGCGCTGACCGCTTGCGGATCGAGCAAGGCCGGCGGTTCCGGCGCCTCCGGAACGACCGTGAAGATGTGGGTCATGGGCGACGCCGGGAACGCGTTCAAGACGTTGACGTCCGACTGGAGCAAGCAGAGCGGGATCAAGGTCGACGTGCAGGCCATCCCGTGGTCGGACATCCACACCAAGCTCACCACCGCCGTCGCCTCCGGCAACGGCCCGGACGTGGTCCAGGTCGGCTACTCCCTGGTCCCGACCTTCCGGGCGGCCGGCGCCCTGGCCGACCTGAGCTCGTACGCCGCCGCGCACCCCGCGTTGCAGAACGACGCCTACCTGGCCGGCGCCTCCCCCAAGACCCTGAACCCGGACGGCAAGCTGGACACCGTGCCGTGGATCAGTGACACCCGGGTCCTGTTCTACCGCTCCGACGTGCTCGCCGCTGCCGGCATCAGCAAGCCCCCGGCCACCTGGGCCGAGCTGCACGACGACGCCGTGACCCTGGCCAAGCGCGGCTCGGGCAAATACGGGTACTACATTCCGCAGTGGGATCTGGCGCTGCCGGTGGAGTTCGCCTGGCAGGCCGGCGGCGACGTCACCGACGCCTCCGGCGCGATCAAGCTGGACACCCCGCAGCTGCGCAGCGCCGTCGACTACTACCTGTCCTTCTACAAGGACAAGGCCGTGCCCACCGCCGCCGACTTCGACCAGGTCGCCGGGTTCGTCTCCGGCGCGGCCCCGATGGTGATCAGCGGCCCCTACCTGGCCAAGAGCATCGAGACCCAGGCCCCTGACCTGAAGGGCAAATGGGCCACCGTGCCGCTGCCGGCCGGGCCCGCCGGCGGGACCTCGCTGTTCGCCGGCTCGGGCCTGGGGGTGTGGAAGAACAGCAAGAACACCGACGCGGCCCTGAAGCTGCTGGACTTCCTGGCGGCCCCGGCCACCCAGGTGAAATGGTTCCAGCTGGACGGCGACCTGCCCTCGGTGAAGTCGGCACTGAGCGACCCGGCGCTGGCCGCCGACCCCAACGTCGCGGTCTACGTCAAGCAGCTCGACGACGCCAAGCTGCTGCCGCTGAACCCGGCGTGGGACAAGGTCGACCAGGATCTGCTGGACAGCCTGAACAAAATGGCCTTGCAGGGTGCGGACGTCACCCAGACCCTGGCCAAGCTCGCCCAGGACGCGCAGGAGCAACAGAAGTGAGTCGGCCGTGACCCGCGCCGCGGTGCCGGAGCAGCGCTCCGGCACCGCAGCCTTCCGAATTCGCGGTGCCGGCGGTTCCGGCACCGGCCGCGGCGGCGTCTCCGAACGGCGGGACCGCCGGGACCGCCAGTCCCGCCGGGCGGCCTGGACCGCCCGCGCCGACCGCGCCGCGCCGTACCTGTTCGTCAGCCCCGCGTTCCTGCTGCTGTTCGCCTTCGGCGTGCTGCCGATCGGGCTGGCGGCGGTGGTCAGCCTCACCGACCTGAACGTGGCCGGGCTCGGGGACCTGAGCCAGGTGCGCTTCGTCGGGCTGGACAACTTCACCAGCCTGCTGGCCCCGGATTCGGACTTCTGGCCGGCGCTGGGCAACACGGCCTTGTTCATCGTCATGGGCGTCCCGGTCGTCGTGGCCACCTCGCTGGCCGTCGCGATCGGGCTCGACCGGAGCCGGTCGCGGCTGTTCCGGGCGCTGCGGGCGTTCTACTTCGTGCCCGCGGTCACCGGCATCGTCGCGGTGTCGCTGGTCTTCGCCAACCTCTACAACTCGCAGTTCGGGCTGATCAACCACCTGCTGGACAGCGTCGGCCTGCCGACCGTGCCGTGGCTGGCCGATCCGACGTGGGCCAAGGTGTCGGTGGCGCTCGTCGCCGTCTGGCGCGCGCTCGGGCTGAACGTCATCATCCTGCTGGCCGCCCAGCAGGACATCCCGCGCGAGTACTACGAGGCGGCCGCGCTCGACGGCGCCGGCCGGACCCGGCAGGCGTTCTCGATCACCATCCCGCTGCTGCGGTTCGCGCTGTTCTTCGTCACGGTGACCACGCTGATCAACTGGATGCAGTTCTTCGACGAGCCGTTCGTGCTCACCGGCGGCGGCCCGGTCGGCGCCACCACCTCGGCGTCGCTCTACATCTACAAAGAGGGCTTCGAGCTTGACCGGTTCGGCTTCGCCTCGGCGGCCTCGCTGGTGCTGTTCGTCCTCATCTTCGCCGTGACCGCCTTCCAGCTGTGGCTGGCCCGCCGGTCGGGAGAGCGGCGATGAGCGCGGCGGCCAAGCGCCGGCCGCGGGTGAGCGGCATGCTCCTGAGCGTGGGTGCGCTGCTGGTCGCCTTCCCGCTGATCTGGATGGTGTCCTCCTCGTTCAAGCCGCTGTCGGAGTCGCGCAGCGACCCGCCGGGGCTGCTGCCGCACCATCCGACGGTCAACGCCTATCAGCGGCTGTTCGAGGACCAGCAGTTCGGCACCTACCTGGGGAACACGCTGATCGTGGTGGCGATCGACTTCGTCGGGCTGCTGCTGATGGCGATGGCCGGGTACGCGTTCGCCAAGATGCGGTTCCGGGGGCGCGGCGTCATGTTCGCCATGGTGCTGGCCACCCTGATGGTGCCGGTCCAGATCACCATGATCCCGACCTACCTCACACTGAACTTCCTCGGGCTGACCAACACTCTGCTCGGGGTCGCACTGCCCACGCTGGTCGGGGCGTTCGGCATATTCCTGTTCCGCCAGTTCATGGGCACCATCCCGGACGAGCTGCTGGAGGCGGCGCGGATCGACGGCGCCGGGCCGTGGCGCACCTTCGGCTCGATCGTGCTGCCGATGTCCCGGCCGATCCTGGCGGTGCAGGCCGTGCTGACGTTCATCGCGGGCTGGAACAGCTTTTTGTGGCCGCTGATCGTGGCCGATGACCAGAGCAAGTACACCGTGGCGGTGGGCCTGTCGCTGCTGAACAAACAGCAGAGCGTGGACCCGTCGCTGCAACTGGCCGGGGCCACCTTCATGGTCCTGCCGGTCCTCGTCGTGTTTGTGGTGTTCCAGCGGCAGATCGTACGGGGTTTCACCATGTCCGGGTTGAAATGAGATCAGGGGAATCAGGGGAAATGACAGCGGAGTTCACAGGGTTCGTCCACCGCGTCGGCCGAGAGGTCCACGACGGAACAGGACGGCCGCTGCTGATGCGCGGCTTCGGGCTCGGCAACTGGCTGTTGCCCGAGGGCTACATGTGGAAGTTCGTGGAGCCCGGCCCGACCGCGCCGCGGGGGATCGAGGCGCTGTTCGCCGACCTGGTGGGGGAGGAGCGGGCCGCGCAGTTCTGGACGGCGTTCCGCGACACCTACATCACCGGCGACGACATCGCGCGGATGGCCGCGCTCGGCGCCGACCACGTCCGGCTGCCGATCAACGCGCGCGTGGTGTGGACCGACGAGGGCGAGCCCATCGAGGCCGGGTTCGCGCTGGTGGACCGGCTCATCGACTGGTGCCGGCTGTACGGGCTGTGGGTGGTCCTGGACCTGCACGGCGCGCCCGGCGGCCAGACCGGCAAGAACATCGACGACTCGCTGGGCACCCCGGCGCTGTTCGAGGAGGAGCGCTACCGCCGGCTGACCCTCGACCTGTGGCGGTACATCGCCGTCCGCTACCGCGACGAGACCGTCGTGGCCGCCTACGACCTGCTGAACGAGCCGCTGCCGGAGGAGTACCAGTACTCCTACGCCGACCGGCTGGTCGCGATGTACAAGGACCTCACCGCGGTGATCCGCGAGGTCGACCAGAACCACCTGCTGATGTACGAAGGCTCGCACTGGGCCACCAACTTCACCGGCTTCGAGCTCTGGGACGAGAACTCGCTGCTCCAGTTCCACGGCTACTGGCAGCCGCCGGACCGGGCCTGGATCCGCCCCTACCTGGAGGTCGGCGAGCGCCTCGGCCTGCCGCTGTACATGGGCGAGGGCGGCGAGAACAACCCGGACTGGATCCTCACCGCCTTCACCATGTACGAGGACCACGGCATCGGCTGGAACTTCTGGCCCTGGAAGAAGATCGACACGCTGTCCTCGCCGTGCTCGGTGGAGGCGCCGGAGGGCTGGTGGGACATCGTCGCCTTCGCCTCCGGCACCGGTCCGCGCCCGGACTCCGAGGCGGCCTGGGCGACGCTGTCGGAGCTGATCCCGCGCTTCGACGTGGCCCGCTGCCGCTGGCGGCCGGAGGTCGTCAGCGCTCTGCTGAAGACCGCGCCGGTGCGCATCCCGGCCTGGGGCTTCGGGTTCGAGGGCCCGGGCGTGTCCTACCGGACCGGCGGCGCCCGGCCGCTGGCCGGGTTCCGGGCCGACGAGCAGGTCACGATCCTGGCCGACAAGAGCGAGGACGGGAAGCCGAACTTCCACCACATCTGGGGCGAGGCCCGCGACCCCTCCGACCACCTGCACCTGCGGCTGGAGGCCGGGGACTGGGTGGAGTACCGGTTCGTGCTGACCCAGCCCGGGCCGGTGCACGTCACGGTGTCCTACCAGACCGCCGCGCAGGCTCCGGAAGTCCTGCTCGACGGGATCGCCACCGAGCACATCGCTACCGAATACGTTTCCGTCGTCGTCGACCCGGCCGCCTCCGCGGCTGCCGCTCCCGGCGGCACCTGGAGCTACGTCAGCCCCGCGGCCCTGCCGGCCGGCGACCACCGTCTGCGGCTGCTCGCCACCGCGGACGCGACCGTCGTGGACCATCTCGACGTCAGAACGGCCTGACGCATGCCGATCCGTCCGAACCATCCGAACAGTCCGAACAGTCCGATCACCCGTCCCCGACTGGCCCTCGTCGCGGCCGCGCTGGCCGCCGCCGCGGTCCTGCCGGTCGCCGCGCCCGGACGCGCACACGCCGCGTTCGCCTCCGGCGACTTCCTGAAGACCAACGGAACAGTGCTGCGCAACGCCTCCGGCACCGGCGGCGTCGTCGACCTGCACGGCACCAACCTGGGCGGCTGGCTCACCCAGGAGGACTGGATGTCCCCGCTCGGGGAGTTCGCCCTGGACCGCACCGGCTGGACCGCCACGGCCTCGGCCTCCGCCGGCACGGCTGGCGCGGCCCTGGACGGCGACGCCACCACTGGCTGGAGCTCCGGCGCGGCCCAGGCCGGCGGCGAATGGCTCCAGGTCGACCTGGGCGCGCCCACTCAGCTGGACCGGGTCTACGTCGACGCCGCCGCCAACGCCGGCCAGTATCCGGCCGCCTACCAGGTCGCGGTCTCCAGCGACGGCACCACGTGGAGCACCGTGACCTCCGGCGCCGCCACCGCGCAGCGCCAGTCGATAGCCTTCCCGCCGCGCGTCGCCCGCTACCTGCGGGTGACGCAGACCGGCACCGGCGCCTCGCCGTGGACCGTCGCGGAGATCAATGCCTTCAACGACCCGGTCCTGACCTACGCGCCGAGCTGTCTGACAGCCGGCAACCAGGTCTCCGGGCAGACCTGCGTGCTCGACCTCGGAGCGCAGACCTCCGTCTGGAAGGTCCTGTTCGACGCCGGAGCGGCCACCCCCGGCCAGTTCCCGGCCGAGTACGAGGTCTGGGGCTCCCCGGACAACACCACCTGGACGAAGTACACCGACGGCATCGGCGCCGGCCAGGTCACCACCTCCACGCTGCCCGCCTCGCAGACCTTCCGCTACCTGAAGCTGGTGCAGGTCGGGACCAAGAGCGTGCCGTGGTCGGTCACCGGAGTGAACATCTACTCCAGTCCGTACTTCACCAAGAGCGGCTGGACCGTGACCAGCTCCGCCGGCCAGTGGATCCAGGCCGACATGGGCTCGGAGCAGACGTTCGACCAGGTCCAGTTCACCTCCTCCTCGGCGACCGACTATCCGGGCTCGTACACCGTCCAGGTCTCCGACGACGGCACCGCCTGGACCCAGGTCGCCGCCGGCTCCGGGTACCCGCTGTCCACGCCGATCAACTTCCCGGCCGTGCGGGCCCGCTACTTCAAACTCACCGAGTCCGGCGCCCAGACCGCCGCCCTGACCATCGGCAAGGTCGACGTCGCGCTGCTCGGCGACGACTACGACATGAACCTGACCTACAACCAGCGGTTCGGCGCCGCCACGGCGCAGAGCGTCGTCGACGCCCACCAGAGCACCTGGATCCAGGCCGCCGACCTGGACAACATCAAAGCCCTGGGATTGAACATGGTCCGGCTGCCGATCGGCTGGCAGACCCTGCTCAACCCCGACGGCACCTGGAAGGCCAACGCCTGGGACCGTATCGACTGGCTCGTCCAGCAGGCCGGACAGCGCGGCATCTACGTCATTCTGGACCTGCACACCCTGCCCGGCGGCGACTGCCCCTGGGCCAGCTGCGGCCGCCAGGCCAACAGCCCCAACGAGTTCTGGAGCAACACCACCTACCAGAACTGGGTCAACACCATCTGGCAGCAGATGGCCGCCCGCTATGCCGGCAACCCGACCGTCGCGGCCTACGACCTGATGAACGAGCCGCTGCTGGCGATCAGCGAGACCGCCGCGGACAACGCCGCCAAGACCGCCTACCAGAACCGCCTCTACCAGACCGTCCGCGCCGCCGACCCGGACCACGTCGTCATCATGGAGGCCTTCTTCAGCTGGAGCGGCACCACCAAGCCCGCCACCTACGGCTGGACCAACGTCATGTACGAGGTCCACCCCTACGACATGGCCGACCCGCTCAACGCCGACGCCCAGAACAGCCTGGTCACCAACCAGCTCGCGGCGCTCGCGGCCAAGCAGGCCGACGCCACCTGGGGCACCCCGATCCTGGCCGGCGAGTTCCAGCTCTACCAGTACGACGACGTCTGGCGCCGCTGGCTGGCCGGACTCAACGCCCTGAACGTGTCCTGGAGCAACTGGACCTACAAGGTCACGCAGAGCCAGAGCGACGTTGGCGGCGGCTACTGGGGTCTCTACAACGGCGACGCCAGCCCCGCGCCGATCATCAACAACGACACCGCGGCCACTGTCATCGCCAAGCTCGGCGCCTTCGGCACCGCGAACTTCCAGCCGAACATCCCGTTCCAGAACGACGTCGCCAAGGTCGCCGCCGGCGCCCCGATGGCGCAGGCCACGCCGATCAGCCAGACCGGCTGGACCGCGACCGCGTCGTCGTCCTCGGCGACCGCGCCGCCGTCCGGCGCGCTGGACTGGAACACCACCACGCGCTGGGCCTCCGGCGCCGACCAGGCCCCGGGCCAGTGGTTCCAGGTCGACATGGGCACCGCGCAGCTGGTCAGCGCCGTCTCCATCGAGAGCCGCGCCACCGACCTGTTCGACTACCCGCGCGGCCTGGCCGTGCAGACCTCGGTCGACGGCACCACCTGGACCACGGTCCGCACCGGACCCGGCTGGGGCTATAAGCAGAACCTCGCCTTCGCACCGGTCTACGCCCGCTACCTCAAACTGACCCAGACCAGCGCCTCCAGCACCTGGTGGACGATGGCCGAGTTCCACGCCTACACCGAGCCGCCGCTGGCGCGCAGCGGCTGGACCGCCACCGCCTCCGGTACCGGACCCGGCACCACCCTGGCCGGCCCGCTGGACGGCTCGGCCACCAGCCGCTGGAACAGCGGCGCGGCCCAGGCCCCGGGCCAGTGGTACCAGGTCGACATGGGAAAGACCCAGACCTTCGACACGGTCCTGCTGGACAGTGCGGCCTTCGGCGGCGACTACCCGCGCGGCTACACGATCCAGACCTCCGCCGACGGCACCACCTGGACCACCGCCGCCACCGGGACCGGATCCGGCCAGCAGGTGGTCTCGACCTTCGCGCCGCAGACCGCGCGCTATCTGCGCGTCACCCAGACCGGCACGGCCGCCAACTGGTGGTCCATCGCCGAGCTGAACGTCTACGGCGAGCAGGAGAACGCCCGCACCGGCTGGGCCGTCACCGCCTCCGCCACCGGGAGCGGCTCGGCCACCGCCAACGTCCTCGACGGCTCCGGCAGCACCCGCTGGACCGGCGGCGCGGCCCAGGCCGCCGGCCAGTGGGTGCAGCTCGATATGGGCGGCCAGCAGTGGTTCAACCACGTCGTGCTGGACTCCGGGACCTCCACCAACGACTACCCGCGCGCCTTCACCGTGCAGGTGTCGACGGACGCCACGACCTGGACCACCGTCGCCAACGGCTTCGGCACCGGGGCCTGGACGGCCGTGAACTTCCCCTTCACCCAGGACCGGTACGTCCGCGTCACCCTGACCCAGGGCACGGGGACCGGCGGGGCCTGGTGGTCGGTCGCCGAGCTGCGGGTCTTCCAGTAGCGGCGGCCACCCGCCTTCAGCAGTGAGGAGAGGTGACTATGTCAGCCACGACCACGGCGCCGGCCACGGCGTCAGCCCCGAGCGCGGCGCCGGACCGGGAGCCGGCTCGGAGGTCGGCCCAGACGCCGGCCCAGACGCCGGCCCAGGCGCCGGCCCAGCCGTCGACCCAGGCGCCGGCCCCGCCGACGATCATCGGCCGCTCCGGCGAACGGGAACGGCTCGCCGAGTTCGTCACCGCCGGCCTCGGCCGGTCGCTGGTGCTCCGCGGCGAGACCGGCGTCGGCAAGAGCGCGCTGCTCGACCACGCGGCCGGGCTGGCGCTCCAGGACGGCCGCAGGGTGATCCGCGCCACCGGCATCGAGGCCGAGGCCGGACTGCCCTACGCCGGGCTGCACCAGCTCCTGCACCCGCTGCTGGCCGACGCCCGCCACCTCGACGACGGCAGCCGCGCGGTGTTCGACGCCGTCTTCGGCTACACCGAGGGCGGCAAACCGCCCTCGGTGATGGCCCTGGGCATCGCCGTCCTCGCGCTGCTGTCCCAGGCCGCCGCCGACCGGCCGCTGCTGCTCGTGCTCGACGACGGCCAGTGGCTCGACGACGCCAGCACCGACGTGTGCGGCTTCGTCGGCCGCCGGCTGGCCGGCAGCCCGGTCGCGCTGCTGGCCGCGATCCGCGCCGACGTCGACTGCCGCTTCGACGCCGCCGCCCTGCCGGAGCTGGCGGTGGCCGCGCTGGCCGAGGACGAGGCCTCGGCGCTGCTGGACCGGGCCCATCCGCACCTGAGCACCCAGGTCCGCCGCCTGGTGCTGGAACAGGCCCAGGGCAACCCGCTGGCGCTGCTGGAACTGCCCGCGCACTTCACCGGCGGCGGCGCCGGCGGGCCCGGCGGGCTTGGAGGCGGCCATGGCGGCCATGGCGGTCACGGCGGTCACAGCGGTCATGGCGGCCACGGCGCCCTCGGCGACGACCTGCCCGAGGACCTGTTCGGCCACCACGCCGTGCCGGTGCCCCGGCGCCTCCAGCACCTCTACGGCACCCGGATCGCGGCCCTGAGCCACGGCGTCCGCGCCGAACTGCTCATGGGCGCCCTCGACGGCGCCGGCGGCCGCACCGGCGAAAGCGCCGCCCGCGGCGCGCGCTACCGCATGCGCGACGCCGACGAGGCGGTCGCCGCCGGCCTGCTCGACATCGAGCCGGGCACCGGCGACTTCACGTTCCGGCACCCGCTGGTGCGCTCCACCGTGGTGCAGATGGCCACGCCGAACCAGCGCCGTGCCGCGCACCGGGTGCTGGCCCAGGTGCACCGCGACCACTTGGAGCGCCGGGCCACGCACCTGGCGGCGGCCACCGTAGACCCGGACGAGGACGTCGCCGACATCCTGGAGGCCGCGGCCGAGTCGGTGACCCGGCGCGGCGGCGCGCTGGCCGCCGTGTCCTGGCTGACCCGCGCGGCCGAGCTGAGCGAGAGCCACGCCGACCGGTCCCGGCGGCTGGCCGACGCGGCGTTCATCGCCGGGCACGCGGCCCAGCTCGGCCAGGCGCACCGGCTGGTGCTGGCCGACCCCTGGGCCGGGCCGCACGAGTCGCCGGCGGCCGTGCTGGCCTCGGCCTACCAGGCGCTGTATCAGAACGGCGACGTCCGCTCCACCTGGCGGCAGGTCACCGCCTCGATCGAGCACCTGCGCGACGGCCGCGCGCCGGAGTCCGAGGAGGTGCTCGGCCGGCTGGCCGACCTGCTGCTGGCGATGAGCCAGTACGCCGGGGACGCCGCCGGCTGGGAGCACACCCTGGCGCTGCTGGACTCGCTGGGGGAGACGCTCTCCGAGCGGTCGCGGCTGTTCGGCCGGACCTGGAGCGACGTCGTCCGGTACGGCGCGGCCTGCGCCGGGCCGGTGGAGCGGGCCACCGCCGACCTGGCGGAGCTGGAGCCGTGGGCGGTCACGCGGCTGGGCGTCTCGGCCTACCACCTCGACGTGCTCGGCCAGTACCGGCCGCACCTGCAACGCGTCGTCGACCGCGAACTGGAGACCGGCGCGGTGGCCAGCGGCATCGTCATGCTGCACCTGGTCATGCTCGACCAGCTCGCGGTCGGGGAGTGGGACGAGGCCGAGCAGCGCGGCCGGCGGGCCCTGGAGGTCGCGGTCGAGCACGGCCTGGAGCTGTTCGCCATGCAGAGCCGCGGCTACCTGGCCCACCTGGCCGCGCTGCGGGGCCAGGTGGGCCAGGCCCGCGACCTCCAGGCCGAGGTCGACGCCTGGGCCCGGCCGCGCGGGCTGGGGTTCCTGACCCAGCTGGCCGACGCCGCCGGCGCGCTGGCCGCGCTGACCACCGGGGACTACGAGACCGCGTACCTGTACACAGTCGGTGTCACCGCCCCCGGGACCTTCCAGCCGTACACGTATCAGGCCCCGCGGATGCTGCTGGACCTGGTCGAGGCCGCCCGGCACACCGGCCGCTCCGAACAGGCCCGGCAGCACGCCCTCGCCGCCCGGGACGCCGGGCTGCCGGACGTCTCGCCGCGTCTGGCGCTGCTCACCTACGGCGCGCTGGCGATGACCGCCGACAGCGAGCAGGAGGCCGACGAGATGTTCGCGCGGGCCGAGACCCACCCGGACGCCGCGCGGTTCCCGTTCGAGCTGGCCCGGATCCGGCTCGCGCACGGGATCCGGGTACGGCACGTCAAGGGCCGGGTCGCGGCGCGCCAGCTGCTGGTGCAGGCCGCCGAGTCCTTCGACCGGCTGGGCGCGACGGCCTGGGCCCAGCGGGCGCACCTGGAGCTGCGGGCCACCGGGTCCGCGCCGCGGGCCTCGATCCTGAACCTGGCGTCGCTGACCTGGCAGGAGCGGCGGATCGCGGACCTGGCGGCCAGCGGACTGACGAACAAGGAGATCGGGAAGCGGATGCATCTGTCGCCCCGGACGGTCAGCTCGCACCTGTACCGGATCTTTCCGAAGCTGGGGATCACGACCCGGGCGGCGCTGCGGGACGCGCTGAGCCGGTCCGACGGGGACAAGGTGGCGAGCTGATCCAGAGGCTGGGCCCGAACTCGGACCTGCGGCCGTCGGGCGGCAGGGTGCTTACAAGCCCTGCTCGGCCAGCCAGGTGAGGCAGAACGCCGCGATCGAGCGCCAGCCGCCGTCGATCGTCAGCGAATGGCCGCGGTCGGGGAAGACCTCGTAGTCGGTGACGGCGTCGGAGTGCCGGTACTGCTTGAGCGTGGCCTTCGTGATGGCCTCCGGGACCGTGTGGTCCCGGCCGCCGGCCACCAGCAGCAGCGGTCCCCGGCCGGAGTTCCCGGTCTCCACCGCCGCCGGCGAATGCGGGCTGAAGTTCGCCGTGGCCGCCTCGAACAGCGGTCGGCCCGGCGCCGGGATGGCCCACTTCTCGTACAGCGCGTCGGACTCCTCCTCGGTGAGGGCGTTGCCGAAGCTGTAGCGGAACTGCTCGGCGGTCAGCGACACCGCGCGGTGCTTGTTCGCCGGGTTCTTGAACACCGGCAGCGTCGAGCGCAATGACGACAGCGGCAGCGGCAGAACGCCCTTGATCTGCGCGGCGTCCAGCCCGATCGCGGCGACGGCCTTGTCCTCGCCGAGCAGCTTCTGCGCGATCATCCCGCCGAAGGAGTGGCCGATCACGATCGGCGCGGCGGGCAGCTTCTCGATGATGGTGCTGTAGTGCGCGTCGACGTCGTCGATGCCGTGGTCGGCGATCGCGTCGGCGTCGGCGCGGGACTCCGCGACGGTGTCGGCGACCCCGGGCCAGCCGGGGGCCGCGCAGTCGTAGCCGCGCTCGGTGAACAGGTCGATCCACGGCTGCCAGGAGGCGGGGTGGAGCCACAGGCCGTGGACGAAGAGGACGGGAGGCTTGGCGGGCATTGGGACTCCTGAGGATCGGGTTCGGTGTATGTCTTGACGGTATGGACGGCGAGGCTGCCTGGGCTTGGGTCGGTTGACTGCGGAGGCGACAGCGGATTCAGGGGGTGGTGGCTGTCTCTGTTTCTGGGGCCACATCGGCCATGGCTTCGTCGAGCCCCAGATACACGCGGACGTCGGCCAGCTTCCCGGCGGCGACGGCGGTCGCGCTGCCCCGATACAGGTGCGCGAACGCAAGGCTGATGCCGAGGCGGTCGAGGTCGGCGCGCAGTTCGGAGAGCATGTCGAGCGTCGGGGCGTCGAGATGGAAACTGGCCGCCAGGTCCAGGACCACGGTCGATACCGGGCCCTCCTGAGCTCGCACTTCGGACACCACCGCCCCGCGCAGCCGGCGCGCGTTGCCGTAGAAGGCGCCGCCGTCGGGGCGGAGGATCAGCAGAACGGGGACCGTGCGGGCCTCCGGGTAACGGTCGACGGCGACGTAGTCGTCGGTGCCGGGCAGCAGGCCGATCACCGAGACCTTCAGGCGCGATACCTCAGCGATGAACAGGATCAGCGACAACAGCACCGCCATCAGCAACCCGGCCAGCAGCTGGAACAGCAGCACCCCGAACACCGCGGTCAGGCAGATCAGCAGGCTTCGACGCGACGTCCGCCAATACCGCATCAGGGTCTTGAAATTCACCAACTCGCGGACCGCGCCGACGACGATGGCGGCCAACACCGGCTCGGGCAACGGCCGAATTACCGGCGTGGCCACCGCGCCGACCCCGAGCGCGACCATCGCGGCCACCAGCGACGCGACCCGCGTCCGCCCACCGGCCTTCACCGCCGCCGGACTCGCCGAAGCGCTCCCCGTCACCGCGAACCCGCCGACCAGTCCCGCGCCGAGGTTGGCGGCACCCAGGGCGATCATTTCGCGATTCGCGTCCAGGGGACGGAAAGCGAGCCACGAGCCAGCGGATCTTGAAGTTGTGGCCGGGACGTTGCCCGCGCCCGCGCCCGCGCCATCGCGATCGCCGTTGCCATCGCCGCCACCGGACTCCCGATCCAGACGCTGCGCCAAGCCGAACGACACCGCGAACACGATCAGTGCCAGGCCGAGCGCTCCGCCGGCCAGGTGGGTCCAAGAGGATCGGTCGACGGTCGGCGGTCGCCAGCTCGGGACTGCGGCCGGGATCCGTCCGACCACTGCGATGCCGTGAGCGGAGAGATCAAAACCCGGTGATACGCCGATTCCCGCTGCCAGCACCACTAGCGCGCTGGGGATTCGCGGCAACCGCTGCTCCAGCACCACGATCGCGAACAGTGCGAGCCCGCCGACCATCAGACTCACCATGCTCCAGTCGCCGATCCGGCGGAACAGCTCCCAGAACCGGTCGAAGAAGTCGCCGTCGTGGCCCTCGATGCCGACCAGTTTGGGCGCCTGGCGCGCGTCGATCGCCAGCGCCATGCCGAACAGGAAGCCGACCAGCGCTGAGGGTTCGAGGAAGTCGGCGATGAAGCCGCAGCGCGCGAGGCCGGTCGCCAGCAGCACCAATCCCGTCAGCACGCTTAGGGCAGCGGTCAGCTGCAGCACCCGCACCGGATCGTGGGACATGGAGCCGACCGTCGCGGCCGAGAAGACCGAGGCGGCGGCGGTGGCGCCGACGATGAGGGTCTGCGACGTGCCGAGCAGTGCATAGAGGAACAGCACGATCGGCGCTGTGTAGAAGGCGACCGATGGCGGCACCCCGGCGATGCCCGCGTACGCGACGCCTTCGGGGACGAGGATCGCGCAGGCCGTCAACGCGGCGAGGACGTCGCCTCGCGACAGCGCGGGGATCGCTGGACGGGAAGACCGGGCTGGTCGCGACAGTCCTGATGGGCTCGGCATGCCCCCAAGGTCGCGGCGACGCGCGGTGTCCCGCTTCAGTCACCCGACTGCGGCGGGGTCTTCGCCTTGCGGCGGTCGTGCCATGCCGTGGGGCAGATATCTGCCCCACGGTCTTCTCGGCCAGCGTTCCTAGTTGGTGTAAACCGCGTTCGCGCCGTAGAGCACGTTCGTGAAGCTGGAGATGTAGCTGTGGATGTCAGTGCTCGTCAGGTTGTACGTGAGATACACCCCGTACCCGCCACTGATCGTCTGCTGCGCCATGCCGGCCGCGTCCGCCGCGCTCGTCGACCCGAAGTCGATCGCCGCCGGGCCGAGATGGCCGGCCGGGAGGTTGATGCTCGGGACGTCGAAGGACCCGTACCAGGGGTTCCACGCGTAGTTGAACATCGAGGTGACGTTGACGCCCCGGTACGACAGCCGCGACGCCGAAGGGCCGATGTCGTACAGCGTGATCAGCTTGTTCGGCATGTAGCCGCGCAGTGCCTGGATCAAATAGACGAAGGAACTGGCGTTGGGCTGCGGCGTGCCGTTCACGCCGTAGTCGGCGTATTCGTCGTCGAAGTCGATGCCGTCCAGGCCGTACTTGGTGACGGCGTCCGACAGCTGCTTGGCGAAAGCCGTGGCTGCCGCTTTCGACGTGAAGTTGGCGAATCCGGCGCCCTGGTGGTTGCCCAGGATCGACAGCTCGACCTTGATGCCCTTCGCCTGCAACGGCCGGATCTGCGTCGCGGCGTTGTCCAGCACGCTCTGCACCTGCGGGTTGAAGGAGAGATACGCCTGGCTGCCGTTGTAGTTGATGTTGGCGGCGAATATAACGCCGATGTCGAAGACGTTGGCACCGCTGCCGGCGAGGGTGTACTTGCCGACGTTCACCATGCTGTTGCTGTTGACCTCGATGTAGGCGACCGACAGCGGGCCGTTCTTTGCCACGGCGGGGCTGTTCGCCGCGACAGGGTTCTT
Organism: Catenulispora yoronensis; assembly: GCF_039531695.1. Lineage (NCBI taxonomy): Bacteria > Bacillati > Actinomycetota > Actinomycetes > Catenulisporales > Catenulisporaceae > Catenulispora > Catenulispora yoronensis. Next base: position 40,577 of record NZ_BAAAQN010000018.1, on the reverse strand, counting down.
CGACGCGGGGTGCGTGGCGCCGGTGGCGGTGCCGGCGGAGAACGCGAGCGTCAGCAGGGCGGCGAGGGCCACGGTCCACTTCGATCTGGATCCGGTCATCGTCGATCAGGCTCCTTACTGGGTGCCGGTGACATGGGAGCGCTCTGAGATAAAACGATTCAGCGCCGTGAATATGCACCTGCGGTGAAGGAGTGTCAAGGGATGGCTGGTTGAGGCTCAAAGCCAGGAGTCACGCGTGACTGGAGTGGAGGGAGTTAACTAGAAGCGCTTTAGTTGCGGTTATTCGCCGACGCTGATCCGCAGGCTGACCGCGCCGCGCAGGTCCAGCCAGGCCGCATCGGCTCCGCGCACCAGCCGCAGCACGACCTGGCGGCAGTGCGGGCAGCGGGCGACCAGTCCCGGCCCCGGTCCGTAGACGTGCAGCTGCGCGATCGGGCCGTCGGTGCCGCAGCCGGCGCAGCGGCCCACGGCGGTGGTGACGTCGACGGCGAAGATCTCGGACAGCGGCCCGGCCAGGGCGTTGCCGTCCTCGTGGTCGCCCTCGGTGAAGGCGACGACGAGGTCGTCGGCGAAGGGCTCCGGTTCCGGCGGTCGCTCGTCGGGCATCATCGGTCAGCCTCCCGTCGGGCCGAAGCGTTCGGTGCGGATCCGGTCCGGGTCCTGCCCGAGGGCGACCAGCAGGTCGGCGGCGTGCTCGACGAAGCCGGTGGGCCCGCAGACGTAGACGGTGGCCCCGGCGTCCGCCGGCCACGCGAGCGCGGCCAGGTCCGGGGCGGCCAGCCGGCCCGGGCGGCGGGACCAGCCGTCCGGGGCCTGCCGGGTGTAGAGGAAGCGGACGTCCAGACCCGGATCGGGGGTCCGCAGCTCGTCGAGGTACATCCGGTCGGCCGGAGTGCGCACCGAGTACAGCAGCCGGAACGGCGCCCGGCTCCCGGTCCGGCGGCGGCTGCGGACCATGGCCATCAGCGGCACGACGCCGGAGCCGCCGGCGACCAGCAGCACCGGCTCGGTCTGCTCGGGCCGCCACACGAACCAGCCCCCGACCGGGCCGCGCAGTTCGAGCTGGTCGCCGGCGAGCACCCCGTCGGTGAGGTAGGAGGAGACCTCGCCGTCGCGGACGTGCTGGACCGTGAGCTCGACGACGTCGCCGTCGGGCGCCGAGGCAATGGAGTAGCTGCGCTGCGTGCTGTAGCCGTCCTCGGCCGTCAGGCGCACGTCGACGTGCTGCCCGGCCAGGTGGCCGGGCCAGCCGGGCACGTCGAACACCAGCGTGCGCGCCGCCTCGGTCTCCGCACGCTCGCCGACCAGGGTGGCGACCCGCCACCGCAGCCGCTCGGCTAGTCGCCCTGGTATCGCTGCTCGCGCCATGGGTCTCCGTAGTCGTGGTAGCCGGCGCTCTCCCAGAAGCCGGGCTCGTCCCGTACCAGCAGCTGGAGGCCGCGCACCCATTTGGCGGACTTCCACAGGTACAGGTGCGGCACCAGCAGCCGGGCCGGGCCGCCGTGCTCGGGGGCCAGGTCGGCGCCGTCGTAGCCGTAGGCGATCCAGGCCTGCCCGTCGAGCAGGTCCTTGAGCGGCAGGTTGGTGGTGTAGCCGCCGTAGGAGTGCACGAGCGCGTACTCGGCCTCGGTCTCGACGCCGCCCAGCAGCGTGTCCAGCGAGACGCCCTGCCAGGTGGTGGCGAACTTCGACCACTTGGTCACGCAGTGCAGGTCCACCACCGGGCGCTCGGCGGGCAGCGCCATCAGCTGGGCCCAGGTCCAGCTGTGCCGGGTCCCGGTCTCGGTGACGACGGTGAACTCCCACAGGTCGCGGGCGATCCGCGGCGTGGGCCCGGCCGAGAGCACCGGGAAGTCCCGGGTCTCGTACTGGCCCGGCGGCAGCCGGTGGTCCGAGGGCTGCCGGCGGCCGTGGAAGCCGCGCGAGACGATCGCCATCGTGGGTCCGCCCTTTCGTCCGCGGCCTCAGCCGCGGTAGGTCTCCAGCAGTCGCAACCAGATCTCCCCGATGGTCGGGTACGCCGGGACCACGTGCCACATCCGGTTCAACGGGACTTCCGCCGCCACGGCCACCGCCGCGGAGTGCACCAGCTCGGAAACGCCGGGGCCGACGAAGGTGACGCCGACCAGCACCTCGCGGTCCTGGTCGACGACGGCGCGGGCCCGCCCGCGGTAGCCGTCGGCGTACAGCGAGGCCCCGGCGACGCCGCCGAGGTCGTAGTCGACGGCCCGGACCCGCAGCCCCTGGCGGTGCGCCTGCTCCAGGGTGAGGCCGACGGCCGCCGCCTCCGGATCGGTGAACACCACCTGCGGCACGGCGGCCAGGTCGGCGGTGGCCACGCTGCGGCCCCACGGCGCGAGGTCGAGCGGCCGGCCGTGGGCGCGGTCGGCGATCACGCCGCCGAAGATCCGGCCCTGGTACTTGCCCTGGTGGGTGAGCAGGACGCGGTGGTTGACGTCGCCGGCGGCGTAGAGCCACTCGCCCTCGACCCCGGCCACCAGGCCGGTGTCGTCGACGGCGAGCCAGTCGCCGGGCTTGCACCCGACGGTCTCCAGGCCCAGGTCCGAGGTGGTGGGGCGGCGGCCGGTGGCGAACAGGGCCTCGTCGGCGGTCAGGGTGCCGCCGGAGGCCAGGGTGAGGACGATCTCGTGGGCGGCGGAGCGCCGCACCTCGGTCGCCGACTCGCCGAAGCGGAGGTCGACACCGGAGGCCAGCAGGCTCTCGGCGACCAGCTCGCCGGCGAACGGCTCCATGTTCCCCAGCAGCCGGTCGTCGCGCACGAGCATCGTGACCTCGCTGCCCAGGGCCCGCCAGGCGGTGGCCATCTCGACGGCCACGACGCCGCCGCCGACCACGGCCAGCCGGGGCGGGACGGTCTTGGCGGAGGTGGCCTCGCGGCTGGTCCAGACCCGCGCCTCGGCCAGGCCGGGCAGGTCCGGCAGCGCGGCCTGGGAGCCGGTGCACACGGCGACGGCGTGGCGGGCCCGCAGGACGCGCTCGCCGCCGTCGGGGGTCCGGACCACGACGCGGCGCGGGCCGTCGAGGCGGCCGTGGCCGCGCACCAGGTGCAGGCCGGCGGTGGCGAGCCAGCGCACCTGGCCGTCGTCGTTCCAGTCGGAGGCGAAGGAGTCGCGGCGGGCCAGCACCGCGGCGGCGTCCAGCGCGCCGGTCACCGCCTGCGCGGCCCCGCCCACGCGGCGGGCGTCGGCCAGGGCGGCGGCCGGGCGCAGCAGCGCCTTGCTCGGCATGCAGGCCCAGTACGAGCATTCGCCGCCGACGAGTTCGTGTTCGACGACGGCGACGCGCAGCTCGCCGGCGTGGGCGCGTTCGGCGAGGTTCTCGCCGGTGGGGCCGCCGCCGATGACGACGACGTCGTAGAGGTCGTCGTCGGCCGGGCCGCCGGTGGGCAGCCCGTCGTCGCCGAGGGACGGTGCCACGCCCTCCGGGAACACCGGAGCTCCTTCGGACACCATCTTCTCGGCCCTGCGTGCGTCGATCTCGCTCACGCGCTCCATGTTCTCCTCGATTCGCACGGTCCGCATTCCGAGCCCCGGTACGGCCCGCATGCCGAGCCGCGCCCTTACCCGGTATCAGGCGGCTGAAGCCCGGGCGGCGGGGGTTGCGTAATATTCTTCGCGCAGATAATCTGTGCGTAGAACAACGACGGGCGACACGCGCCGGACGACAAACGGAGGGGCCGCATCATGTGGGAGTACGAAGTCACCGCCGAGGCCGAGGTCAGCGCGCAGGCGGTCTGGCAGCTCTGGGCCGACCCGCTGGGCTGGCACGCCTGGAACGACGGCGTCGGCGAGGTCGAGCTGAACGGCCCGTTCGCGGCCGGCAGCACGTTCACCATGGTCCCGCCCGGGCAGGACAAGATCCTCATGACGCTGACCGAGGTGACCGAGGGCCGGGCGTTCGTGGACGTCGCCGAGGGGCCGGGCATCGTGGTCACCACCCACCACCTGATCGACGACCTCGGCGACGGCCGCACTCGCGTCACCTACCGCACCGAGATCACCGGCGACGCCGCCGACGAGCTCGGCCCGCGGATCGGCCCGGAGATCTGCGGCGACTTCGAAGACGTCGTCGCCAAGCTCCTGACCCTCGCGGCCGCCGCCTGATGCCCGGCGGGCCCGGGGACCACCCCGGCTTCCTGCTGTGGCGCGTGACGCTGGACTGGCAGCGCGCCGTCGCGGCGGTCCTGGGCCCGCTCGGTCTCACGCATGTCCAGTTCGTCCTGCTGGCCTGTACTTACTGGCTCAACGAGCAGGGCCTGCACCCCAACCAGTCGACGGTCGCCGAGCAGGCCGCCACCGACGTGAAGATGACCTCCCAGGTGGTCCGCACCCTGGAGGCGAAGGGCCTGCTGGTCCGCGAGCCCGACCCGGCGGACAGCCGCGCGAAGTGCCTGCGCGTGACCCCGGCCGGCGCCGAGCTGGCCCCACGCGCGATGGCGGCGGTGGAGCAGGCCGACGCGGAGTTCTTCGCGCCGGTGGCGCAGCGGGACGCGCTGGCGATGCTGCGGAGTTTGGCGCGGTTCGAGGGGTGAGGCGCTGAGCGCCGGCGCAGCGAACCAATGCCGCCGAGCTGGGCGTCACCGTCGAGCTGAGCGTCGCCGCCGAGCAGCGCCCAAGCGGTGTGAACTGCTGCCGCCGAACTCTGTGCGAGCGCTTGAATCGCTGTCGCGGAGTCGTCCGCCGGAACTGTTTCGGAACTGTTCGGAGAAGATCGTCCAGTGCGTCGATCCGCGCCTTAAAGTCGGCACTGTGTCCGACCCCGCATGCGCCGTCCCCCTGACGACCATAGCCCGAGAGTGGCTTCGGATCGGCGTCACCGGATTCGGCGGCCCGCCCACGCACATTGTCCTGCTGCGCCGGCTCTGCGTCAGCGATCGTCGGTGGATCGGGGAGGCGGAGTTCGAGGACACCATCGCCGCGGTGAATCTGCTGCCGGGCCCGGCCTCCACGCAGCTGGCGATCTGGTGCGGTTGGCGCCTGCGTGGCACGGTCGGTGCGCTGCTCGCCGGCTTCTGCTTCATCCTTCCCGGGCTGCTGATGATCATCGGTCTGGCGGCGGTGTTCCTCGCGGAGCATCCGCCGGAGATCGTGCTCGGTGCGGCGGCGGGTGCCGGGTCGGCGGTGGCGGCGGTGGCGCTGCATGCGGCGTGGGGGCTGGCGCCGGCCAGTTGGAAGCGGATCCAGAACAGCGAGGACAATGCGTCCCATATAGGGGACAAAGTCCGCTGGCTTTTCTACGCGGCCCTCGGCGCCGTCTCCGCCGCCACCATCGGCCCGTGGCTGGTCCTGGTCCTGCTTGCCTGCGGCCTGATCGAGGTCTCGGTTCGTCTGCGTGGCCTGGCCGTCCGCTCGGTTCTCCCGCTTCCGCTCGCGCAGCCGCTCGCGCAGCCGCTTGCGCACCCGCTTGCGTTCCTCGCGTCGGATTCGACCGGGACCGGCGGGCTCCTGGCCTTGGCCTTCACCGCCTTCAAGGTCGGCGCGCTGTCCTACGGCGGCGGCTTCGTCATCATCCCCCTCATGCAGCACGACGCCGTCGGCACCCGGCACTGGATGTCCTCCGGCCAGTTCCTCGACGCCGTCGCGCTCGGGCAGATCACGCCGGGGCCGGTGGTGCAGACCGTCGCCGTCGTCGGGTACGCGGCCGCCGGGGTCGGCGGGGCGTTGCTGGCCGCGGCGGTGGCGTTCGCGCCGTCGTTCGTGTTCGTCCTGGCCGGGGCGCGGCGTTTCGACCGGTTGCGGGGCAATCGCACCGTGCAGGCGTTCCTCACCGGTGCCGGGCCCGCCGTCATCGGGGCGATCGCGGGCTCGGCCGTCCCGTTGGCCGCCGCGCTGGCTCGTCCCTGGCAGTACGTGCTGCTCGTCCTGGCCGCCGCCTGGCTCCTGCTCCTGCGGCGCGGCGTGGTGTCGGCGCTGCTGCTGTCCGCCGCCTGCGGCGCGGTGGTCGCCCTCAGTTGTCCGTGATCTCGCCGCTGGCCCGCACCACCGCCGCCAGGTCGGCGAACTCCGGCGCCACGAGCCGCAGGAACGGGTCGGTGCTGGTGAACATCCCGAACAGCAGCCCCACCGCGTCGGGCCGGTGCAGCCGGACGGCGTGGAAGTACGCCTCGACGACGTACGGCACCGCCTCCTGGTACCGGATCCGCGTCCCGGCGCCGTACGTGCACCAGTCCAGCGCGATGTCCACCAGGTAGGCGCGCAGCTCCGGGTTCGGCTCGGAGTCCGGGTGGCGGACCGGCTTCATGCCGTCGAAGGACTGCATCAGGACGCTGACACGGGCGTTGCGGTGCTCCCGGATCCGGACGATCCGCGGGTCCACCTCGGCGGCCGGCCCCGACTCCCGCTCGAACCACGGCAGGCTCACGTTGTCGTACATCCGCCGCAGCGCGACGTGCGCGTACTCGTGCATCAGGGTGGCCGCCAGCCGGACCGCCGCCACCTCGTCAGCCACCCGGCGGGCGCTGGCGTCGGCGGCGTAGACCGCCGGCGGCCCCTCCAGGGTCACGCCGGAGGCGGCCGGGAAAGGGCAGCTGTGGCAGCCGATCCCCAGGCGGCACTCCGGGAGCCGCGGACAGCGCAGGACCTTGCCCTTGAACACCACGGTCACGAACTTGCGCCCGGGGTCGGCCCACGGCCGTCCGGTGAGCAGATCGGTGGCGCCGTGGGTCTGGCTGGCGGCGATCATCAGGACGTCGGCCAGCGGCCGGAACCGGGCGGCGGCGTCCTCCAGCAGCCGTAGCGCGCGGCGGTACAGCCCGAAGGCGGTCAGCTCCTCGGCGTCCAGCACCCGGCCGCAGTTCAACAACACGTCACGGACTCGCACCGGGGTTCCCGGCGGGGCCGCCGGCAGCGGGGCGCGGACCCGTCCCGCCGCCGCGTCGACCGTCGGCCCGCCCAAGTAGCCCATGGATTCCCCCTCGCCGATGTCCCCGCGTTCCCCACGCTAGAGGACATATCAATGTTCGAGAACGCGGGCCGGTGCAGGGTAACCCCGCCACCGGTCGCCGGGCGGGTGCGCCCCTTACCGCCGCCGCGGACCGGCCACCCCCCGTTTCCGGATTGTTATCGACTACAACAAAGTCGATACCCCGGACCCCCTTCCGGACGGGCCTGCGCTCGAATATGTTCCCGTCAACAACAAACGGCCGGCCGGCCTTGCTCGTCCCGTACCGAATGTTCCACTCCGGGGTCCCCGGGAAGCCCGGAAACCCTCACCCATCGTCCTCCGTCCCAGAAGGGGTATCGGATGAACAAGCAGATGCTGCGTGTCCTGGTCGCGACCGCGGCCGCCGGACTGGCGCTCAGCGCGTGCAGCAGCGGCAAGTCCGTGTCCGGCACGTCGGGCTCCAGCACCACCGGCTCGTCGAGCTCGGGCGCTGCCGGCGGCTCGGCCAAGAAGCCGTTCATCGGCGTGATCCTGCCGGACAGCAAGTCCTCGGTCCGCTGGGAGAGCCAGGACCGGCCCTCGCTGGAGGCCGCGTTCAAGGCCAAGGGCCTGAAGTACGACATCCAGAACGCCCAGGGCGACAAGAACCAGTTCCAGACCATCGGCGACCAGATGCTCAACGAGGGCGTCACGGTGCTGGTGATCGTGGACCTGGACAGCGGCTCCGGCTCGGCCGTGCTGAACAAGGCCAAGGGCCAGGGCGTGGCGACCATCGACTACGACCGGCTGACCCTGGGCGGCGGCGCCGACTACTACGTCAGCTACGACAACGTCGGCGTCGGCAAGCTGCAGGGCCAGGGCCTGGTGCAGTGCCTGTCCGGGCAGAGCAAGCCGGTCGTGGCCGAGCTCAACGGCGCCCCGACCGACAACAACGCCACGCTGTTCGCCCAGGGCTACAACAGCGTGCTGGACCCGAAGTACGCGGACGGCACCCTGACCAAGGGCCCGAACCAGTCCGTGACCGGCTGGGACAACCCCACCGCCGGCACCGACTTCGAGCAGATGCTGACCTCGACGCCGACCATCGGCGGCGTGCTGGTCGCCAACGACGGCATGGCCCAGTCGGTGATCGCGATCCTGAAGAAGAACCACCTCAACGGCAAGGTCCCGGTCACCGGCCAGGACGCGTCCGTGGCCGGCCTGCAGTCGATCCTGGCCGGCGACCAGTGCATGACGGTGTTCAAGGACACCAAGAAGGAGGCCGCCGCGGCCGCCGAGCTGGCCATCGACCTGGCCAACGGCACCCCGGCCACGAGCGCCACCGCCACCGTTCACGACCCGCAGCTCAACAAGGACGTGAAGTCGGTGCTGCTGACTCCGGAGGCGATCACGAAGGCGAACATCAACGACGTGATCACCGCCGGCGGGGCCGACAAGGCCCAGGTCTGCACCTCGGACTTCGCACAGGCCTGCTCGGCCGCCGGCATCGGCTGAGCAAGCCGGCCGGGTCCCGCCGCCCACCGCAGCGGGCGGCGGGACCCGGCCGCGTGCGCAGCAGGCCTCGAATCAAGAAGGAGTGTCAGCACCCGTGTCCGCGGTGTCAACGGAACCCACCCTGTCCCTGAACGGGATCCACAAGAGCTTCGGCCCGGTCCACGTCCTGAGGGACGTGACCTTCCAAGCCAACGCCGGCGAGGTGACCGCGCTGGTCGGCGACAACGGCGCCGGCAAGTCCACACTCGTCAAGTGCATCGGCGGCATCCACCCGGTGGACAGCGGCGAGATCCGCTACAACGGCGCCCCGGTCACCATCGGCAACCCGCGCGAGGCGGCGGCCCTCGGCATCGAGATCGTGTACCAGGACCTGGCGCTGTGCGACAACCTGGACATCGTCGGGAACATGTTCCTGGGCCGGGAGGCCAAGCGCGGCGCCGTGCTGGACGACGAGCAGATGGAGCAGATGGCGCAGCAGACGCTCAGCAGTCTGTCGGTGCGCACCGTGCGCTCGGTCCGCCAGCCGGTGGCCAGCCTGTCCGGCGGCCAGCGGCAGACCGTCGCCATCGCCAAGGCCGTGCTGTGGAACAGCAAGGTCGTCATCCTCGACGAGCCGACCGCCGCGCTCGGCGTCGCCCAGACCGCGCAGGTGCTGGAACTGGTGCGCCGGCTGGCCGACACGGGCCTGGCCGTCATCCTCATCTCCCACAACATGAACGACGTCTTCGCCGTCTCCGACCGCATCGCAGCCCTCTACCTCGGCACCACGGCCGCGCAGGTGAAGACCTCCGAGGTCACGCACTCGCAGGTGGTCGAGCTGATCACGACCGGCGGCAGCGACAGCCTGGGCCGAAAGGACTCCTAGCGACCATGGGCACCCTCACGACTGCCTCCGCCTCCGACGACCGGACCGAGGCCGGACCGCCGAGCTCCCCGCTGGCGGACTATCTGCGCGACTACTGGGCCCGGGTCCGCTCCGGCGACATCGGCTCGCTGCCCGCCGTGGCCGGCCTGGTGGTGCTGTCGGCGATCTTCGAGATCCTCAAGCCGGACCTGTTCTTCACCAAGGCCAACGTCGCCAACCTGTTCACCCAGGGCGCGGGCGTCACGCTGATCGCCATGGGCCTGGTGTTCGTGCTCATCATCGGCGAGATCGACCTGTCCGCCGGGTTCACCGCCGGCCTGTGCGCCTCGGTGATGACCCTGCTGATGACCAAGCAGCCCGGCTTCATGCTGCCGCACGGCCAGAGCTGGCTGATCGGCGTGCCGGCCGCGCTGGTCACCGGCATGGCGGTGGGCGCGCTGATCGGCTGGATCGTCTCCAAGATCGCCATTCCCTCCTTCGTCGTCACCCTGGCCGCCTACCTGGCCTTCCAGGGCGTGATCCTGATGCTGCTCGGCGAGGGCAACATCGTGCGGATCAGCGACCCGAACATCCTGCGCCTGGAGAACACCAGCCTGGACCCGACGGTCGGCTGGATCCTGTACCTGCTGGTCGTCGTGGCCTACGCCGGAGTCCGGATCCTGAAGGTCCGCCGCCGCACCCGCTCCGGGCTGTCCTCCGAGCCGGCGCTGCTGACCGGGGTCCGGGTCGGCGCGCTGGCGGTGCTGCTCGGCGGCCTGGTGTTCATGCTGAACATGGAGCGCAGCCTGAACCCGGCGCGCTCGCTCAAGGGCGTCCCGGTGATCGTGCCGGTGATCGGCGCGCTGCTGGTGATCTGGAGCTTCGTGCTGAACCGCACCGCCTACGGCCGGCACCTGTACGCCGTCGGCGGCAACCGCGAGGCGGCCCGCCGGGCCGGCATCGACGTCAACAAGGTCCGGATATCGGCGTTCGTCATCTGCTCCCTGATGGCCGCGGTCGGCGGCATCATCCTGGCCTCCCGGGCCAACTCCGTGGACTCCAACACCGGCGGCAGCGACATCCTGCTGAAGTCGGTCGGCGCCGCGGTGATCGGCGGGGCCAGCCTGTTCGGCGGCCGCGGCCGCGCCCTGGACGCGGTCCTGGGCGGCGCGGTGATCGCCATCATCGACAACGGCATGGGCCTGCTGGGCCTGTCCGCGGGCACGAAGTCGGTCTTCACCGGTATCGTGCTGCTGGCGGCGGCCGGTGTGGACGCCCTCTCGCGCAGACGGGGCGCGGCCGGGACGTGATCCGGCCGATGTCAGCTGCCGTCGCCGGTCCGGAAGAGGAGTCTTCACTTGGTGCGTGCTGCGCAGACGACTGAGGACCTGCGCCGCTCCAACCTGTCAGCGGTGCTGCGCCAGGTCCACTTCTCCGGGCCGATCTCCCGCACCGACCTGACCGCCCGGCTGGGCCTGAACCGGTCCACCATCGGGGCCCTGACCTCGGAGCTGGTCGACGCCGGCCTGGTGACCGAACAGGCCCAGGCCGGCGGCGGGCGGACCGGGCGGCCCTCGCTGCTGGTCCGGCCGGAGTCGCGGCGGGTCCACACCCTGGCGGTGGCCATCGGCGTGGACCGGATCACCGCGGCCCGGGTGGGCCTGGGCGGGGTGGTCCTGGACCGCCGGGACACCGGCACCTCCCGCGAGGAGTACTCGCTGGAGTCGGTGGTGGGCACGGTGCGCGCCTTCGCGCGGTCGCTGCGCGCGGCCGCGCCGTCAGAGGCCGTACACGTCGGCACCGGCGTGGCGTTCTGCGGGATAGTGCACGGCGAGCACGGCGAGGTCTGCTTCGGCCCGAACATCGGCTGGGCCTCCGAGCCGCTGGGCAAGGCCCTGGCCGACTCGCTGGCCGAGGTGTACGGCCGGCACCGCCCGGTCAGCGTCGGCAACGACGCCGACCTGGGCGCGCTGGCCGAGCACGCCCGGGGCGCGGCCACCGGCTGCGACGACGTGATCTACCTGCACGGCGACGTCGGCATCGGGGCCGGGATCATCGTCGGCGGCACGCTGCTGGCCGGCACCGACGGGTTCGGCGGCGAGGTCGGCCACATGGCGGTCCGGATGGAGGGCGGCAAGCAGTGCGGCTGCGGCGCCCGCGGCTGCTGGGAGACCGAGATCGGCGAGTACGCGCTGCTCAAGGCCGCCGGCCGGGAGGGCGTCGGGCGCGAGGCGGTCGAGTCGGTGGTGCTGGCCGCCCGGCTCGGCGACACCGACGCGCAGCAGGCGCTGCTGCGGGTCGGGGACTGGCTCGGGTTCGGCGTGGCCAACCTCGTCAACATCTTCAATCCGCAGATGATCATCATGGGCGGCATGCTCCGCGGGGTGTACCTCGGCGCCGCCACCCACGTCCGCGGCCGGCTGCGCACCGCGACGCTGGCCACGCACCGGGAGTCGGTGCGGCTGCGGACGCCGGTGCTGGAGGACGACGCCCCGCTGATCGGCGCCGCGGAGCTGGCTTTCGCCCGGCTTCTGGCGGACCCATTGGAGGCGGCGCGCTGAGCAGCGGCGACCGGCGCTCGGCGCTGGTCGCTGGTCGCTGGTCGCTGGTCGCTGAGTTCAGCAGAACCGGAGCGACGGAACGCTTAGCTCGAAGCACGTAGGTCAGAGCACGTGGTTCAGAGCACGTAGTTCGAGAACGTTTTGTGAGAACGGGCACCTGAGAACAGGCACGTCAGAACAGGCACGTCAGAACAGCGGGGTGGCTCCGGCGCCGGCCGCGCCTTTCCCCTTCACCGCCGCCACCTTCGCGCCGTCGACGCTCACGATCGGCGCCGGGTACCCGAGCCGGTCCCGTGCCTGTTCCCCCAGCCGCCACGGCTGATGCGCCTCGGCGACGTCCGTCAGCCCTTCCAGCTCGGGCAGGTACCGTCGCACGTATTCTCCCGCCGGGTCGTAGCGCGCGGCCTGCCGCAGTGGGTTGAGAACCCGGTTCGGCCTGGTGTCCATGCCCGTTCCGGCAACCCATTGCCAATTCAACGCGTTGTTGGCGACGTCGGCGTCCAGCAAGTGCCGGGCGAAATGCGCCGCGCCCGCCCGCCAGTCGATTCCCAGCGACTTGCTCAGAAAGCTCGCGGTGATCAACCGCGCCCGGTTGTGCATCCAGCCCTCGGCGATCAGCTGCCGCATGCCGGCGTCGACGATCGGAATGCCGGTCCGGCCCTCCGTCCAAGCTTCCAGCGCCTGCGGATCCTCGGCCCACTCGCCGCGCGGACGGAGATCCTCGTGGGCCGCGTCCGGACGCGCCGCCAGCACTTGGTGGTGGAAGTCGCGCCAGCACAACTGCCTGATGAACGCGTCAGCCCCGGCCCCGGGATGGTCGCGTGTCGCCCGCGCCACCAGTTCGGTCGCCGACAGGCATCCGAAGTGCAGATACGGCGACAGATGCGAGGTCGCGTCGGCCGACAGGTCGTCGTGGATGCCCTCGTACTCGTCGACGGTCCGGCTCAGCCAGCGCTGGGCCAGCTTCCGTCCCGCCGTCTCGCCGCCGCGCAGCGTGCCGACCGGCTCCCCGGCCTTGACGAGGCGCTCCAGGTCCGCCGGCTCCAGGCCGTCGACCGGCGGCACGCGCAGCTTCCGGACGGCGGCCGGCGCCCGCAGCGGCACCTCGGCCCAGCGGCGCCAATAGGGGGTGAACACCGAGAAGTAGTCGCGGTCGCCGGGCCGGATCTCCCCGGGTGCCTGCACCGTGTGCACCTGGTCGTGCCGGTGGAACTCCACGCCCAGCGCGTCGAGCTCGGCCGCCAGCCGCCGCTCCCGCTCCTGGGCGTAGGCCGTGACATCGGTGGCGACGTGCACCCGGTCCGCGCCGACCTCGCCCACCACCTGGCAGACCTCCGCGACGACATCGCCGCTGCGCAACACCAGGCGGCCGCCGAGCTTGCGCAGGGCTTCGTCCAGATCGGTCAACGACTCGACGAGGAACCTCAGCCGCCCGCCGGGGATCCGCGCGGTGATTGCGTCGTCGAGCACGAACAACGGGACCACCGGCCGGCCGCCGGCGGCGCCGGCCGTCAGGACCGGATTGTCGTGCACCCGCAGGTCGCGGGTGAACAACACGACGGCGGAGGGGGCGGCGGTCGGCGAGGACGCGGATGCGGTGGTGCTCACCCGTCCATTTCAACAGTCCCGCGTCCCAGAACTCGCGCGACACCCCACAAGACGCCTGGCGCATCGGGCGCAATAATGATGAAGCATCAGTGCTCGATGAAACTGCTGAGTATAATCCCGAAGTCGGCGCGATTCGCAGAACCCGGTGGGGACCGAGGACCGGAAAGCCTGCGCGAATCGCAGTGCGGGGCCAAACACACAAAGGGTGGGAAATCCATGCATAACTCGACGTCCAGCTCCGGGCGCAGACTGGCCGCCGCGATGCTCCTCGGGGCCACCTCGGCCGCGGTGGCGGCGAGCGCCGCGCACGCGGACGGCGGAGTGAGCAAGGCGAAGGTCGGGGACGTCACGGACACCGGTGTCGTGATCATGTCGGACAACCCGGCCAAGGACACCAATCTCAAGACTCTGCTGCCGGGCAACGGCAAGACCATCCTGGCCTACTGCCTCCAGGAGAACGTCGGGCTCGACACCACGCAGACCTACAGCGAGGCCGACTGGAGCGACGCCAAGGTCGGGATCAGCAAGTCGAATCTCCAAGCGATCAAGTGGATCCTCAACCACTCCTTCCCGACCGTCGACACCGCCGCGCTGAAGAAGGCCGCCGGCATCACCGACCCGCTGACCGAGTCGGAGGCCGTGGCCGGCACGCAGGCCGCGATCTGGGCCTTCTCCGGGTCCAGCACGCTCGGCGCCGGCGAGGACGACCCCCAGAACGGCGACCCCAACATCGCCAAGGTCTACACCTACCTGCACGACAACGCGTCGAGCTCCGGCAGCGACGAGCCGCAGCCCTCGTTGCAGCTGACCCCGCTGGTGCCGGACACCGCGCACCACGCCGGGGACAAGATCGGCTACAAGGTCGTGAGCTCCGACACCTCGGACTCCTTCATATCGTTCGATTTCACGGCCAACAGCGTCGGCGCGAAGCTCGTCGACGGCGACGGCAAGGACATCGCGAAGGGCGCCACGTTCAAGAGCGGCTCCACCGTCTACGTCCAGCTGCCGCAGACCCTGTCCGCCGACGGCAGCGTCTCGATCTCCGCCACGGGGACCGTGACCATCGACGCGGCCCGGGTCTTCCTGTCCGACGGCTCGAAGGCGTCGCAGAACCTGATCCTCGCGCAGCCGGTGAGCGTGCCGGTCGAGCAGGACGCCACGGTCGGCTTCAAGGGCACCGTCATCACGCCGCCGCCCAGCTCCAGCTCGTCCTCGACGCCGCCGAGCTCCAGCCCGAGCAGCCACCCGTCGACCACGCCGTCGTCGACCCCGTCCTCGACGCACTCCACGACGTCGACGACCGCGGCCGCGACGACCACCACCACGACCGACAACTCGGGGTCGGGCAGCACCGACCTCGCCCACACCGGCGCCGGGAACGCGATGGCGCTCGGCGGCGGGGCGCTGGCGCTCGTCGCAGCCGGTGGGGGAATGGTGCTGTACACGCGTCGGCGGGGGATGGGCACGCACTCCTGACACGAGGCGTGACAGGACACGAACGCCGGATCATCGAAGCCCCGCGGCGGCCCTTGTCCGGGCCGCGGCGGGGCTTTCGCTCGTTCGCGATGAGCTTTTCAGGCCGGAAGACGTTGGTAGCGGATCAGCCTTCGATGTGCTTCGCCGTCTCGGCGAGACTCGCGCGGTAGAACCCGGTCAGGGCCTCCACGGCCGTCTCCACGTACTTCTCGACGTCGTACAGATCCACGTGCGTGGCACCGTCGACCCACACCGTCTGCTTCGGCCCGGTCGCCCGCTGGAACGCGTCGACGCTGACCCACGACGTCACCGCCTCGGTACCGGCCACCATTATCAGCGGACGCTGCCCGATCAGCGGAACCGACTGGGACGCGTCGTACGTCCCGATCCGGTCCACGCTGCTCCACGGCAGCACCTTCGTCGAGCGGGGATGCGCCCCGCGCGCCGTGCAGTAGTACTCCCAGCCCTCGAAGTTGTGTCGCCCCCCGGCACGCGCGGCCTCCTCGGAGTCCGGGAACAACGGGAAGGACTGCGTCCCGGCTCCGCGGGCCTCGGCCGTCCGCGCGGCCGCCGCCGCGTCCAGCAGCCCTTGGAACACCGCGGGGTCCTGCGTCCCGTCGGCGCCCAGCCGGAACTGCCGGGCGATGTCCATCGCGCTGACCGTGCCCACCGCCTTGATCCGGTGGTCGGTCGCGGTCGCCGTCAGCGCGTAGCCGCCGGAGGCGCAGATGCCCAGCACGCCGATCCGCTCCGGGTCGACCTCTCCCCGCGCCGTCAAGAACGACACGGCCGCCTTCAGGTCCTCGACCCGCTGCGCCGGATCCTCCAGACCGCGCGGCAAGCCCTCGCTCTCACCCTGGTAAGCCGCGTCAAAAGCCAGCGCGACGAAGCCGTTCTCGGCCAGCCGGCGCGCGTACAGGCCCGCCGTCTGCTCCTTGACCCCGGTACCGGGGTGGCCGACCACGACCGCCGGGCGCGGGCCGTCCACCGGGACGTTCGTCGGCGAGCCCGCCGGGGCGTCCGGCAGATACAGGTGGCCGGCGATCTTCAAACCATTGCTCTGGAACGTGATGTCGTTTCGCATGTCTTCAACGATCGCCCCCGAAAAGACCCTGTTCCAGGGACGGTTCTGCCTATGCAGACCAGTACCAGGCAGGATCGCGTCAACGAGGGGAGACTGGAGTCATGGCGAACGACGGCAACGAACTCGGCGACTTCCTCCGCACCCGGCGCGCGGCCGTGGATCCGCTGCGCGTGGGCATGCCGGACGACGGCCGGCTGCGCCGCGTCCCCGGACTCCGCCGCGAGGAACTGGCACAGCTCGCGCACATCAGCGTCGACTACATCGTGCGGCTGGAACAAGGCCGCACCCGCCGGGTCTCCCGCGAGGTGCTGGATGCCCTCGCCGACGCGCTGGAACTGGCGCCGGACGAGCGCGTGTACCTGTTCACCGTTGCCGACGTCGCCCTGGCCGCGCCCAGCCGCCCGGCCCGCCCCGAGGTCGCGCCGCAGCTGCGGCAGCTGCTGGACACCATGCACGATGTCCCGGCGATGGTTCTGCGGCGCGGCATGGAAGTGCTCGCCTGGAACAAGGGAGCGGCGGCGCTGCTCACCGACTTCGGCGCACTGCCCCCGGCGGAGCGGAACCTGATCCGGCTGACCTTTCTCGACCCGGACCTGCGCGCTCTGTATGCGGACTGGCCGCGCGCGGCCCGGGAGTGCGTCGCCTTCCTGCGCAACGAAGCCGCCCGGACGCCGCACGATCCCGCTCTGCGGGCGCTGATCGACGAGCTCACGACCCGCGACCCCGACTTCCGTACCTGGTGGGCCAGCCACCAGGTACGGGGCGCACGTCAGCTCACGAAGACCTACAACCATCCGCTGGCCGGACGGCTGACCCTCGACGTGCAGCAGTTCACCGTCGACACCCACCCCGACCAGCTGCTCGTCGCCTACACCGCCGAGCCGGACTCGCCGGCCTCCGAGGGTCTCAGGTTCCTGTTGAACTGGTCGGCGTCGGCCGTGTCGGCTGTGCTGCCCGCGTCGACTGTGCTGCCCGCGTCGGCCGCGCCGGTGCGCTGAACGCACCCGGCGCGGCCTCGGTCGGCCTCGGTCGGCCTTGGCCGGCACCGATCAGGTGGCGAAGGCCTGCAACTCCGACAGCTGCCCGGCCGGCCAGCCGGTGTTCGCCGTCACCGTCACCTTCAGATAGCGGACGTTCGCGGCGGCGAACGAGGCGCTCGCCGTGTTCCCGCTGTTGGGATCGAAGGTGTAGCCCCGCGACGGTGCGAGCGTGGTGTAAGTCGTGCCGTCGGTGCTGCCCTGGATCAGGATGGTCTGCGTCCGCGCGCCCCAGGAGGACGACGGCGGCAGGTCCAGCACGACCCGGCCGACGCTCGTCGCCGAGCCCAGGTCCACCTGGATCCACTGTGGGAACGCGTTGTTGGCGCTCTCCCAGTAGCTGGAGGTGTTGCCGTCGACCGCGTTGCCCGGTCCGTAGCTCTGGACGGAGCCGGAGGCCGTGGCCGGCTTGTTCAGCGCCAGGTTCGGGTTCGGCGGGGTGCCGCCGCCGGTGGCGAAGCCCAGGGAGTTGATGTTCCAGCCGCCGGCGTCCTCGGCCAGGGTCAGGACCTGGTTGCCGGCCGGGAGCGTGACGGTCGTGGTGACCGTCGTCCAGGTCTGCCAGCCGCCGGTCTGCGGCAGGTTCACGGCCCCGGACAGGTTGGTCCCGGAGGCGTTCGCGAGGTGCAGCGCGCCGGTCACCGCCGACGGCGCGGCGACGCGCAGGCTCACCGTGTAGGTGCCGGTGGTCGCGACGTTGACCGTGTAGTGGAACCACTGGCCGCCCGAGGTCCAGCCGACGTTCGAGCCGCCGCCGGTGTCGCTGGTGGCCTCCAGGTCGACGCCGTCGGAGCGGTAGCTGTTGCCGGACCCGTTGACCGAGGTCACGTGGTAGCCGACGCCTTCGCCGCCGGTGTCGTAGTTCTCGGCC
Organism: Catenulispora yoronensis; assembly: GCF_039531695.1. Lineage (NCBI taxonomy): Bacteria > Bacillati > Actinomycetota > Actinomycetes > Catenulisporales > Catenulisporaceae > Catenulispora > Catenulispora yoronensis. The sequence goes on along the minus strand of NZ_BAAAQN010000018.1, from coordinate 22,699 downwards.
TGGACGGTGCCGGGGACGGCGGCCGGGGTGCCGCCGTAGGGGCCGCCGGGCGTCGTCGTGCCCTGCCAGCTGTTGCCGCTGACGTTCGCGGTGAAGCCGCCGGAGTTGTTGAGATACGGCGAGAATCCGTTGCCCAGCCCCGAGACGGTGTTGCCGGTGATGGACGCCGAGCCGCTGGGCGCCGGATAGAACGGCGGCTGGATCACGATGCCGTTGCGCCAGGGCGCGGTGACGGTGTTGTTCGCCAGCGTGGTGTTCGTGGACTGCGAGAAGCCGATCCCGTCGTAGAGGGAGTGGCTGATGGTGTTGTTCGTGGCGTTGACGCTGTCGACCACGCCGGTGTTCTGGCCGTCGCCGCCGTTGCCGATCTGGAAGGCGGGCTGGCCCTGGTCGTAGCCGTTGCCGCCGGAGCGCTCGACGAGGTTGCCGGAGACGGTGGCGCCGGTCAGGTCGCTGCCGTTGACGCCGAACCGGCCGGCGCCCAGGCCGATGTAGCGCGCGGTGTCGCTGATGTGGTTGTTCTGGACGTGGTGGCCGCTGCCGCCGTAGATCCCGATGCCCTTGCCGCCCCACGGCGCGACCAGGGTGTTGTTGGTCAGAGTGACGTTCGACATCGCGGTGTAGTACGTGGTGGAGCTGCCGTTGGTGTTGTAGGCGACGGAGTTGATGGCCATCGCGTCGTCACCGGTGCCGCGCACGAAGTTGTTGGTGGCCGTCAGGTTGCTGCCGGTGGTCCCGGTCAGCGAGACGTTGTTCAGGTTGATGCCGTCGGCCCACTCGGTGGTGACCCGGCTGTTCTTCACCGTGCCGCCGCTGCCGGAGGCCCAGAACCCTGATTCGACGTGCTGGTTCCACATGCCGTCGGCGACCCAGTTGGTGCCGGTGGTGTCCATCGCGCCGCCGTCGCCGCCGGCGGTGCCGCGGCTGGTGGCGTTGGAGTCGATGTGGAAGTTCTGGACGACGCACGAGGTCACCGAGAACACCGCGGCGAGCGGCTGGCTGTTGGGCAGCGGGACCTGGCGGTAGATCGTCGAGTACCACATGCCGGCCCCGGCGATCGTGATGCCGGTGGCGTTCAGGCCGGTCGTGCCCTTGAGGTAGAACGTGCCCTGCGGGATCCACAGGATCTTGTTCTGGGACTGCGCCTGGTTGATGCAGTTCTGGATGGCCGCGGTGCTGTCCTGGGCGCCGGGGTCGCCGCTGCCGTTGGTGGGGGTGTTGTCCGCGACCGCGCCGCAGGACGTGATCGAGATCGAGTTCGCGGGCTGGGCCAGCGGGGCTGGGGGGTTCTCCACGTCCACCACGTCGACGTCGTAGGACGTGGCGGCGTTCGCGGAGTCCTTCACCAGCGAGAAGGTGCTGCCCGGAGCGATGGCGGCGCCGGTGACGAAGGCGTGCGCCTCGTCCCAGAAGTCGCGGGGGCTGCCGTCGGCCGGGTTCTTGTCGTCGCCGTTGTTGTAGTTGGTGCCCTCGTAGATCCAGGACTGCTTGGAGTTGAGATTCAGCGTCTGGCGGAAGGCGCCGTCGACGTAGAGGTCGAGGGTGGCGGTGGCGCCGCCGCCGGACGGCGCGTCCGGGATGCTGGCGCGGACGTTCAGGAAGCTGATCGGCTGGCCGGTGGAGTTGGTCCACTGCACGCCCTGGCCGGTGCCGGCGAGGTGGACGTAGGAGTGGCCCGAGGCCTCCAGCGCGGCGCTGGAGAAGCGGGTGGTCGGGGGAGCGGTCAGGGCGGCCGTCGACGCGCCGCCGAGCGGCGTGCCGGACTCGGCCTCCAGGCTGGTGAACGGTGTACTGGCGCCGACGGTCGCGGCCTGCGCGACGGTCGGCGCGGCCAGCGCCGCGACCCCGGCGGAAGCCGCGATCAGCGCCATCGGCAGCAGGCGGGGGAGCAGGTGGGGGAGCAGGCGTGGCAGCACACGACGCGGGGTGGGGGGACGTGATCTCATCGCGACTCCTCGACACGGAGCGGAAGGTGGCGGCGGAACGTGGTGCGGTGACACGGATCCATGCGTGGGTCACCGTATAGATGTCGAGAAGGTGTCGCAAGACTCAGATAGTCGAGCGCAAAATTTCGATGCCCTGCTTGCAAGAAGGCGCGGGCGTGACGATCAGGTGTCGATCCGCGCGTCCGGGCCCGGTTCCGGGCGGGTCACGGCACCACGGTGACCGGCCACTTCCCGGCCTTCACCAGGCGGACCGCCACCGAGCCGACGATGCGGTGCCCGGCCTGCTGCGACGCGCCGATCACCACGGCGTCGGCCTTCAACCGCGTCGCGAAATCCACCAGGCCGCGGAACGGGTCGCCCTCGCCGACGTGGAAGTCCCAGTCGGCGAAGCTGCCCTCGGGCAGCTGGCGGGCCGCCGCCTCGATCTGGTCGCGCAGATCGTCGGCGATGGCGTCGCGGACCGTGACCAGCTCGGCGGCCGCCGCCGCGGACATGGAGGCCGCCAGCGGGCGGATGTAGACGATCGCCAGCTTCGAGCGCTGGCGGCGGGCCAGCCCGGCGGCGTACGCGGCGGCCCGGAAGGAGGACTCGGAGCCGTCGATCCCCACCACGATCACTTTGGGGCCGTCGGTTCCCAGTTCGAACACATGCGGCTGCGACATCGGCGACCTCGTTCCTCATGCCCGGGCGACAGGGCGTCGCCGACAGTTCGAGCATAGAGGCGCCCGGGGCCGCGGGCTCGGCAGCCGAGCCGGGTCAGGCCGTGCCACGGCCTGACCCGGCCGGTGGACTATCGGCCGAGGCCGACGACCGGGATCGGCCCGCTCTTGTGGAACAGGGCGCCCTCGACGAACAGCAGGAAGCCCTTCGAAGTCTTCGGAACCTCGAAGACGACCTCGCCGGTCGCCGACTTGCCGGGCGCGATGTCGGTGTCGGGGAACACCTTGCCCTTCGGCAGCGAGTCCTCGTAGACGATCGAGGCGAGGTACTTGTTCTTGTCGGAGTCGTACAGCTCCATGCCCATGATGGACGAGAAGACGAGCGGCTTGTCGGTGGCGTTGGTCGCCGTGAAGTCCACGACGATCCACACCATCGGGTCCCGCGGCTTGTAGGTCGCGCCGGCCGGCGGGGTGTACGGCATGGTCACCGAGTTGACCTTGACGTGGAACCCGCCCTGCGTGACGGTGTCGCCGATCTTGTTGGTGGCCACGAACGACTTGGTGTCGCCGTCCGAGGAGCCGGAGGAGTCCGACGAGCTGGACGCCTCGGCCGGTGCCGAGGACGAGGCCGACGCCGCGTCGGTGCTCGACGAGGATCCGGCCGCCGACGGCGAGCCGGTGTCGGTGGTGGCCGGCGCCGAGCCGGAGGCCGAGCCGCTGGCCGAGCCGCTGACCGTGCTGGTGCTGTTCGCCGCCGGAGTCGTCGCGGTCCCCCCGGCCGCCGACGTCCCCTGCGATGCGCATGCCGCCGCGGCCAGTGCGACGGCACCGGCGACGAGCAGCGAGATTCCTGTGGTGCGGGAACGTTGTGCATGTCTGGACATAGTCCGCCCCCCATGAGGTCAAGGACCGCGAAGCGGGTGCTCCGGGTCTTCGAGCGATGCCAGGCTAGCGAAGACGTCCGTGGCCTGCCCAGGCAGGTCCGGATCCGCGACCCGATGTGACGCGGTCCGTTTCAGCGGCGGATTCACAGACCGGGCCGCTAGCGTGGGGGGCATGGACCACGTGCTGAGCACTGCGCGTCTCAAGCTCACCCCGCTCGCCGGCGAAGACCTGGCGGACCTGCGGGCGCACTGGCGGGATGCGCAGGTGCGCCGGTTCCTTTTCGATGACGAGGTGTTGAACGAGGAGGACATCGTCGAGACGCTGGCCGTGAGCGAGCGCGATTTCGCCGCGCACGGCTACGGGCTCTGGATGGTCCGCACCCAGGACGCCGACAGCCTGGTCGGGACCGTCGGGCTGCGGCCGTTGTCGTCGCTGGGCATCGAGGTCACCTACAGCCTGTCGCCCTCGGCGTGGGGCTGCGGCTACGCGACCGAGATGGCGCGGGCCGTCGTCGACCACGGACTCACCACGGTGGGGCTGAGCCGGGTGCTCGCCGAGGTCGACGAGGGGAACGCCGCGTCGCGTCACGTCATTGAGAAGCTGGGGATGGAGCCGTTCGAGACGGTGCAGGGTGTGCTCGGGCCGATGATCCGGTATCGGACGAGGAGGTAGGGCCGGGGCCCGCCAGCCGTTTGGCGCTCCCCGGTCGCGGGCGTCCGCGGCGGCTCCGAGGATGGCGGATGGACGTCCGTACAGCGTGAGGAGCAGCCGTGACCGCGACCGCCCAGGGGAGTGCCGACTTCGGCGACCGAGCTGATTTCGCCGACGCCGACAAGGGATTCCTCGCCGGTCCGGAGGCGCGGCGGATCGAGACCGCCGACGGGCGGGTGGCGTGGGACTTCGACGCGACGCGGTTCCTGGACGCGGACTGCCCCGACACCGTCAACGCGAGCCTGTGGCGGCAGTCGCAGCTGTGCGCGAGGGCGGGCCTCTACGAGGTCACGGCCGGTGTCTACCAGATCCGCGGCTTCGACCTGTCGAACATGACGCTGGTCGAGGGCGGCACCGGCGTGGTGGTGGTCGACCCGCTGGTCTCGGTCGAGACGGCGGCCTCCGGCCTGGCCCTCTATCGCGCGGTCCGCGGCGACCGCCCGGTGGTCGGCCTGGTCTACACCCACTCGCACCTGGACCACTTCGGCGGCGCGAGCGGCGTGCTCGAACCGGGCTCCTCCGTGCCGATCCTGGCCCCGGCGGACTTCATGGCCGAGGCGGTGGCGGAGAACGTCTACGCGGGCACGGCGATGCTCCGGCGCGGCATGTACTACTCGGCGGCCGGTCTGGCTCACGGCCCCGCCGGGCCGGTCGGCATGGGCCTGGGCTTCAGCGCGTCCACCGGCACCGTGAGCCTGCTGCCGCCGACGAAGTCGATCACCGAGACCGGTCAGCAGGAGACGATCGACGGCGTCCGCTTCGTCTTCCAGATGACGCCCGGCACCGAGGCCCCGTCGGAGATGAACTTCCTGCTGCCGGACCACCGTGCGCTGTGCATGGCCGAGAACGCCACCCACAACCTTCACAACATCCTGACTCTGCGCGGCGCCCTGGTCCGCGATGCCCGCGTCTGGTCGCACTACCTCAACGAGGCCCTGGAACTGTTCGGGCTCCAGTCCGACGTGGTGTTCGCCTCGCACCACTGGCCGACGTGGGGCGCGGACCGGATCCGCGACTTCTTGGAGGTCCAGCGCGACCTGTACGCGTATCTGCACGACCAGACGCTGCGGCTGATGAATCAGGGTCATGTCGGCTCCGAGATCGCCGAGCTGATCCAGATGCCGCCGGCGCTGGAGGCGGCATGGAGCACGCACGGGTACTACGGCTCGGTCAGCCACAACGTGAAGGCGATCTACCAGCGGTACTTGGGTTGGTATTCGGGGCACCCGTCGGATCTGTGGGAGCAGCCGCCGGTGGAGACCGCGAAGCGGTACGCGGACTGCTTCGGCGGCGTGCCGAACCTGGTGATGAAGGCGCGGGAGTACGCCGAGGGCGGGGATTTGCGGTTCGCGGCGCAGTTGTTGAAGCACGCGGTGTTCGCGGATCCCGAGGGCTGGGACGCGAAGAACGCGCTGGCGGAGGTCTTCGAGCGGCTGGCACAGGGCGCGGAGTGCGCGACATGGCGCAACTGCTACTTGATGGGCGCCGAGGAACTGCGCAAGGGCGTGGTGGATGTGGCACTGGGCTCGGGCGACATGTCGTCGGCACTGAGTGTGCCGCAGCTGTTCGACACGATGGCGATCCGCGTGGACGGGCCGAAGGCGTGGGATTCGACTGCGGTTGTTGATTGGCACTTTACGGATTTGGATGAGCATTACCGGTTGCGGCTGCGGAATGGAGCGCTGACGTATAGCCCGTTGCGGGGGAAGGTGGCTGCGGACGGCGGTGCGGATGTCACGTTCACGGTGACGAAGGCGCAGTTCTTGGCGCTGTTGGCGGGGGAGGGGCTGGACGGGGTGGAGGTTGCCGGGGACGCGGGGGTGTTGGGGCGGATCGTGGGGGTGTTGGACGATGTGGATCAGAACTTTGCCATTGTGACGCCGTGAGCGCGGTGGCTTGAATGCGGTGAAAGGGCGGCGGGTGGGGTGGGGGTGTGGGAGGGTTTTGGGGTGCGGTGGGTGTCTGAGGTCTGATGCTGGGCTGGGGGAGGGGTGTTGGTGGAGGGGTTGGATGGCAGGGCTGAGGCGGAGCGGCGGATTGCGAAGGCGCTGCGAGACGGCAGCGAGATCCTGGACCTTTCGCGGCTGGGGTTGACCGAACTGCCGGAATCGCTGATCCGCCTAACAGCCTTGACCCGGATCGGTCTCGAAGGCAACCGGCTGTCGGAACTGCCGGAATGGTTTGGTCAGTTGGTCGGCCTTGAAGTGATCGAGCTGAATGACAATCAACTGTCTGCGCTGCCGGAATGGTTCGGGCGGTTCCATCGCCTGGCATTTCTATTCCTTGGTGGTAACCTGCTGTCAGTGTTGCCAGAATCTTTTGGTGACCTTTTCAGGTTGGATACGCTCTCGCTCAATTATAATGCAATCGAAGCATTGCCGAGCTCTTTTGGCCAGCTGGTCCATTTGAGAAACCTTTTTCTCGATGGCAATCCTGATCTGGTTACTCCGCCACCCGAGGTTCAGGCCCAGGGCGCTGTGGCAGTAGTGGCTTTCATGCAGGCTCTGGCTGACTCCTCGGTCGAGCTCTGGCAGTCGAAAGTTCTGATCGTCGGCGAGGCCGCGGTGGGAAAGACCACGTTGGCCAGGCAGCTACGTGGCGACGACTTCGATGCCGACGAGGGCCAGACCCATGGCGTGCGGATCCATCCGCTGGTCTTGCCCCATCCGAGCCGACCCGGGGTCGAGATGAAGCTGGATGCCTGGGATTTCGGCGGGCAGCTGGAGTATCGGGCTACTCAGCGCTTTTATCTGACTGACCGATCGTTGTTCATCCTGGTCTGGAGCTCCCGGTCCCGAGCCGCTGATGGCAAGGTCGTTCCCTGGTTGGACGTGGTCACTGCCCGCGCTCCGGGCTCGCCGGTGATTATCGTCGCCACGCACTCGGACGAGCACTCCCCGGCGACGTTGCCTGCCGATCTCTCGGGGCGTTATCGGCAGATCTCGGCGATACATGCCATCGACTCCCGCACTGGCACGGGTATTGCCGACCTCTCTCGGATCATTGCCGACCGCGCCGCGGCTCTGCCGTTGATGGGGATGCGGTGGCCGACTTCCTGGCTTGCGGCGGCTCAGGCGGTGCGTGATCTGCCGGGGCTCACCGCGACTCAGAAAGTCGTCTTCGGCGCGATGGCTCATGCCGGTCTTAAGGACGTGTCGGCGCAGCGTGGAGTCGCCCGAGTGTTGCACGACTTGGGTCAGATCGTCTTCTTCGCTGATCGTCCGGAACTGGCCGCTAAGGTCATCTTGCAACCCGCGTGGCTGGATGCGCGGATCACCCAGGTCATCGACAGCGACGAGGTCACCGCTTCCGGCGGGGTGCTTTCTCGCGTCGAGCGGCTGCGGCTGTGGGGCGATCTCGCCGAGGACGACCCGGAGCTGCCCGATCGGCTGATCAGCATGATGGAGGCGTTCGACCTCGCCTACCGCGTCGGGGATCAGCACAGCGACGACGTGGCGCTGATCGTCGATCGACTGCCTGAAGCACCGCCGCCGCAGGCTGAAGAAGTGTGGCGGGAACACAGTGCCGATCCTCGGGCGCGAGAAATAAGCATCATCTACCGGCTGGCTTCGCGACAGGCGGGCATCCCGACGTGGTTCATCGCGCGTGAACACCGCTACACCACCGGCATGCACTGGCGCAGTGGGGCGTTGCTGCACGACCGGGACCCGCATTCGCCGGCCTGGGCCCTTATTACTGACGACGGCCGTGAGCAACCCACCGTCACTATTCGCGTGAGTGGCGCGTTTCCTGTGCGGTTCCTGTCAGTGCTCACGGAGGCGTTCGACAACATCGTCGAAGACCGCTATCCCGGCCTGGTCGAGCAGCGGCTCATCCCCTGTGCCTGCCCCGGTGTGGATGGTGCCGGCTGTAGCCACGCCTTCGGCTTGGACGAGTTGTTGGCCGAGGCGACCGATCTCGATCCGGACGCCGATCACAAGGTCCGGTGTCCCAAGACGCGGAAGAAGATCGAAGCCGCCCTTATGCTGGACGGTCTGCGTGGCACCGGTCTGATCGCCGAGCTTGAGACCATCGAGCGTCATATGGCTGCCCAGTTCAATACCCTGAATCGGATCGACGCCGGACAGCAGGCCATGCTCAACGGCATCCGCTCGTTGTTGGAGAATCGGGCCAATGCCGGGGTGCAGTGCCCGGCGGTGTTCAGTATCCAGGCCAGGGGACGGACTCGGATCATGCGCCGGGACAAGCTGGTGCTGAGCCTGTGGTGCGAGTGGCCCACCGAGGCCCACGTGCTCGCTGACGGTGTCGGGGACTATCCGATCAATACTCTGCCAGAGGCGCTGCTCGGCTATTTGCCCTATCTGCGCTTCCTGATCCAAGGGCTGGGGATTCTCGCTCCCACCGCTTTGGCGGCCGGACTCAGCGAGCGCGTGCAAGCCAGCATTGAGGCGGCGGCGGCGACGATGGAGATCATCGCCGACCATTCCGCCGCCATCGCTCGCAAGCAGGTCAAGCCATCGCATATTTATCAGTGGGCTGATATCGGCGCCAATCTCCGGGCCCTCCGCGAACTTCTGGAGCGCCTCGATCCCGACCACTCCAAGAACTGGGGCGGCCTCTCGCCGGTCAGCCGCCCCGAGGACCGCCGCGTCATGTTCCTGTGCCCGGAGCACGTGGCCGCGCTCAACTATCCCTACGTCGCGGGCGGCTCAGCTCCCAGCGCCTGATTCGATGTAGCCGAACGAACTCATCCGTTCACTGATAGTCACTGTCATGCGGCCTGCTCCGCCGCGCCCCACAATCGGTTGAGGACCTCACCTCGACCGTTTTCGGCGCCGACGGGATCAAGCCACTGATGTCATACCTGAACCTCGCGTGCGTGCAATCGCATGTGGATGTCTGCCAGCGACTCCGCGACTACGGCGCGCATCGCGGTCTCGGCGGTGGCCGGGTCGGCGGCGGCCACCGCGATCGCGACGGCGTCGTGGCGGGCGGCGTCCGCCGGGTCCGGGGCGGCGGGAAGCAGTTTGAGAGCCGCGCGACCGCGCAGAAGTTGCTCCGTGACGGGAGCGAGTTGGGCGAACAGCGGGTTGGCGGACATCGTCAGGATCAGGCGGTGGAAGGCGATGTCCGCTTCGAGGAACGCGGCGCGGTCGCGGGTGGCCGCGGCGGCGCGCATGTGGGCCGAGCATTCCAGCAGGCGCTTGCGCTGGTCGCGGTCGGCGCGGCGGGCGGCGGCGGCGGTGGCGGCGGGTTCGACGGCGCCGCGCAGCTCGGTGAGGTCGTCGAGCAGCTCGGTGCGGGCCGGGCCGTCGAGGCGCCAGCGGATCACGTCGGGGTCGTACAGGTGCCAGTCGGCGACCGGGCGGACGGTCAGCCCCACGCGGGGGCTGCTGCGGAGCAGGCGCTTGGACTGGAGGGCCTGGACCGCCTCGCGGACCACCGTGCGGCTGACCGTGAAGCGGACCTCCAGGTCCTCGGTGCGCAGGACGGCGCCGGGCGCGTGGGTACCCGCGGCGATGGCGTGGCCGAGTTTGTCCGCGACCTGGGCGGCCAGGCCCTTGCCCGACTCCGGCATGTGTTCCTCCCGTGGCTCGACGTGCTCGACCATCATCCCGTGCCATCGTCGTATTACGAATCAATCACCAACGCTTCAATCTTCATACTATTTAGCGGAGACTGACCGTCATGGAATCTGAGAAGCCGCCCATCCTGCTGGTGACCGGCGTGTCCGGGAGCGGCAAGACCACCATCGGGTCGTTGCTGGCCGGGCGCCTGGGCTGGGAGTACGCCGAAGCGGACTCCTTCCACCCGCGGGCCAACATCGAGAAGATGGCCGCCGGCCATCCGCTGACCGACGAGGACCGCTGGCCGTGGCTCGACGCCATCGGCGCCTGGATCGACGCCACCGGCGCGAAGGGCCGACCTGGAGTGGTGACCTCCTCGGCACTCAAGCGCGTCTACCGCGACCGCCTACGAACCGGCCGTCCGCAGGTCCGCCTGATCTACCTGGACGCCGACCGCGACCTCGTGGCCCGCCGCCTCACCGCCCGCAACGGCCACTTCTTCCCACCCGCACTGCTCGACACCCAGTTCGCGGACCTGGAGCCCCCGGCCGCCGACGAGCACCCGGTACGGATCCCGGTCGACGAGGACCCGCTGGCCATCGCCGAGCGGCTGATCCGCGCCGAGCACCTGGAAGCGGTCGAGGCGGCGCATGATGCGGAGGTGGGGGACGCGGCTGGTTCCTACTTCGGTTCCGACCTCGATGACGACTCCGGGTCCGGATCCGATGACAGTTCTTTCTCTGGCTCTGGCTCCGGGGCTGGCTCTGATTCCGGTCCTGCTTCCGGTTCTGGCTCGGTCCTTGGTTCCGGCTCTGCTTCTGGCTCCTCCATTACCACCTCCACCACCGACAAGGAGCCCACCGCGTGATAGCCCCGGCTCTCGGCTCCCTGGCGCCGCGGCTGTCCGCTGCCGCGGCCGATGCTGCCAAGAACACTGACTGGACCGGCCACGACACTCGGCTGGTCGTGGTCGCCGTCCTCGGTATCGCGCTGGTGGTGGTGCTCACCGCTGTCGCGAAGATCCATCCGTTTCTGGCGTTGCTGGTCGGCGGGCTGTTCGTCGGTGTGGCCGGTGGTATTCCGGCCGACAAGCTGATCAGTACCCTGACCACCGGGGTCGGGGGCGTGCTTGGCAATGTCGGGGTGGTGGTGGCGCTTGGCGCCATGCTCGGGAAGTTGCTGGTCGACTCCGGTGGGGCCGATCGGTTGGTCGGGGCGATTGTGGACCGGGTCGGGGAGCGGCGTGCGCCGTGGGCCATGGTGCTGGCCGCCATGGTGGTCGGCATTCCGATGTTCTTCGAGGTCGGGCTGGTCCTGATGATCCCGATCATCTACCTGGTGTGGAAGCGCACCGGTGGTTCGATTCTGCGGATCGGTATTCCGGCGCTGGCCGGTCTGTCCATCCTGCACGGGCTGATCCCGCCGCATCCCGGGCCGTTGGTCGCGATCAGCGCGTTGCACGCCGACCTCGGTACCACGCTGCTGTTCGGCGTCATCGTGGCCATCCCTACTGCGGTCATCGCCGGTCCGCTGTACGGGACCTGGGTCTCCAAGCACGTCCATCCGCACCCGCCGGAGACCCTCTCCGAGCAGTACACCGTCACCGAGCGCGAGGACGGCAAGGTGCCCTCGGTGTGGACCACGCTGTCGGTGATCCTGCTGCCGGTGGTCATCATGCTCGCCAAGACGGTCGTCGACGTCGCGGACAACAACGCCAAGTCCGAGCTGCACCGGGTCATGGACTTCGTCGGCGACCCGATCATGGCCCTGATCATCGGCGTGATCTACGCCGCGTTCGTGCTCCGCTTCGACCGTGAGCAGACCTCCGGCATCATGGGCGCCGCGCTGCCCCCGATCGCCGGCATCCTGCTGATCATCGGCGCCGGCGGCGGGTTCAAGCAGATGCTGGTCGGCACCGGCATCGCCGACTCCATCGGCAAGGCCGCCCACAACTCGCACCTGTCGCTGCTCCTGCTGGCCTGGCTGATCGCCGTCGGCATTCGGCTGGCCACCGGGTCGGCGACGGTGGCCACCGTCACCGCCTCCGGCATCATCGCGCCGATCGCCGCGACCAGTACCAACACCTCCACCGCGCTGCTGGCGCTCGCCGTCGGGTCCGGATCGCTGTTCCTGTCGCACGTCAACGACGCCGGGTTCTGGCTGGTCAAGGAGTTCTTCGGGATGGACGTCAAGCAGACCTTCAAGTCCTGGTCGGCGATGGAGACCATCCTGTCGAGCGTGTCCATCGTGTGCATCCTGATCCTGGGAACGTTCGTGCACTAAATTGCGGCGGCATGGGACTGCTCATGCTGCCGGCACTGGCACTGCTCACGCTGCTCGCGGCGTGGGCAGTGTCCTTCTCGCTTTTCTGGCTGTTCGCCCTGATCCCGGTCGCGGCCCTGCTGCTGCTCGGCGTCCACGACGTGCTCCAGCGCCGCAAGTCGATCCTGCGCAACTTCCCGGTGCTCGGCCACGTGCGGTTCATGATGGAGTACATCCGCCCCGAGGTGCAGCAGTACTTCATCGAGCGCAACACCGACGGCCGTCCCTTCGACCGCGACACCCGCACCGTCGTCTACGAGCGGTCCAAAGGCGTCCACGGCGACCAGGCCTTCGGCACCGAACTCGAGGTGGAGGCCTCCGGCTACGAGTTCCTGGAGCACTCGATGGCCCCGGAGCAGCCCACCCCCGAGCAGCCCCGCGTGACAGTCGGCGGCCCCGACTGCACCAAGCCCTACGCCATCTCGCTGCTGAACGTCTCCGCGATGAGCTTCGGCGCCCTGTCCGCCAACGCCATCCTCGCCCTGAACAAGGGCGCGAAGGCCGGCGGCTTCGCCCACGACACCGGCGAGGGCGGCATCTCGCCCTACCACCGCAAGGGCGGCGGCGACCTGGTCTGGGAGCTCGGCAGCGGCTACTTCGGCGCGCGCACCTCCGATGGGGACTTCGACCCCGACAGGTTCCGGGACAAGGCCGCCGACCCACAGGTCAAGATGGTGGAGCTGAAGCTCAGCCAGGGCGCGAAGCCGGGCCTGGGCGGTGTGCTGCCGGGGGCGAAGGTGACGGCGCAGATCGCCGAGATCCGGGGCGTTCCGCAGGGCGTCACCTGCATCAGCCCGCCGGCGCACCGGGTGTTCCGGACGCCGCGCGAGCTCGTGCTGTTCATCGCTCGGATGCGGGAGCTGGCCGGCGGCAAGCCCACCGGGTTCAAGCTCTGCGTCGGGTCGCGGCGCGAGTTTCTCGCCGTCTGCAAGGCGATGCTGGCCGAGGGGGTCACGCCGGACTTCATCGTCGTCGACGGCTCCGAGGGCGGCACCGGGGCGGCGCCGCTGGAGTTCGAGGACAACGTCGGCACTCCGCTCACTCAGGGGCTGCTGACGGTGCACAACGCGTTGGTCGGCGTCGGCCTGCGGGACCGGATCCGGATCGGCGCCAGCGGGAAGATCGCGCGCGGCACGGACATCGTCAAGCGCGTCGCCCAAGGCGCCGACTACTGCAACGCCGCCCGCGCGATGATGATGGCGGTCGGCTGCATCCAGGCGCAGAAGTGCCACACCAACCACTGCCCGGTCGGCGTGGCCACCCAGGACCCGAAGCGCTACCGGGCCCTGGACGTGCCGGACAAGGCGGTGCGGGTGCAGCGGTTCCAGGCCGCGACGGTCGCCGAGGCCCAGCAGCTCATCGCCGCGATGGGGCTGACCGGGCCGCACGAGCTGCGCCCGGAGATGGTGCACCGGCGGGTCAGCCAGCGGAAGGTGAGCACTTACGCGGAGCTCTACCGCTACCTGGAGCCGGGCGAACTGCTCAGCGGGCCGGTCCAGGGGTGGAACACGGACTGGCGCGCCGCCGATCCGGACACGTTCCGGCCGGCGGTGATCGAGGTCTGAGTAGTCCGGGTTAGGGGAAACCCGCGGTCGGTCAGTGCGTTCGGGGGACTTCGAGAGCGGTTGCTGTCTTGGTGCTCTGGCTGGTCTTGCCGGTCTGGTCGGCCTCGGCGGTCAGTTCGGCCGCGGCGCTCTGGTCGGCTTCCGTAGTCTGGTCGGCTTCCGCAGTCCGGTCGGCCTCAGTGGTCTGACTTGGTTCGGGAGTCCGGCCGGCATCTTCGACCTCTGCGAAGTGGTCGGGCGCGAACGCGGAGGGCTGCTCCCGATTCCGTCGCCACACCCAGACCGAACCCGCTGCGAGCAGCACACCGCCGCCCAGGAACAGCCCGGCGGCGGCCGGGTTGAAACGGCCCTTCATCTGGTCGTAGTCCCGGCGCGCGGTGGACCCGTCGCTGAAGTGCTCGATGCACAGGTCGGTCTTGAGCATCGGGCGGCCGTCGCACGTCGGGGAGTCGTTCTTCCCCGGCTGCTGCACAATCGCCACCACCGCCGAGACGATCGCGATCAGCCCGGCGACCAGCCCGATCCGCGCGGCCTTGACCCATGTGCGGTTCGGCACCGGATGCCCTCCCACCGTTGTCAGCCTGTTTTCGATCGGTGCACCCTATCGGATGCCCGGACCGGCTAGATGATTGATTCCTGGGGGTTCCGGCATACGGGGCCGCACCTGACGAGCGAAACCTGCGAAACGGCTCAGCAACAAGCATGGGTGACCCGGACGGACACCCTCAGCCTGGTTTGGCTGTGGGTGGCCGGCCGGGGCGGCCAGGCGCCGCTGATCAGCCGTTTCGCGCCGGCACCCCCAGGAATAAATCATCTAGGGCTCGGCGGACATCCGCTCCGTGCCCAGCACCCGGAGCAACGCAAGGGCCTGATGCGCCGGGGTGCCGGCCGGCGCGGAGTGGATGATCAGCCGCTGGTCGTGCTCGGGGGAGAGCATGACCTCGCAGTCCAGGGTGATGCGGCCGACCACCGGGTGCAGCACCGTCTTGTGGTCGGAGCGGCGGCGCTTGACGTCGTGCCGCTCCCACAGCTCCGCGAACACCGTGCTGCGGAACCTCAACTCCTCGACGAGCGCGCGCAGGCGGGCGTCGTCCGGATGCGCCGCCAGCCGCGCCCGGAGGTCGGCGACGGTGTTCTCGCCGCTGCGCTCGAAGTCCTCCGGGAGGAAGTGCTCGGCCGACTCCGGATTGCAGAAGTGCTGCCAGGCGATGTTGCGCTGCTCCGGCGGCAGGCGTCCCGGGTCGCCCATCAGGGCCGCGTGCATCGCGTTCCACGCCAGGATGTCCGCGCGGTTGTTGACCACCACCGCGGGCGTGTCGTCGAGCTTGTCCAGCAGGTGCAGCACGGCCGGGCGGACGTGCTCGGTCGGGGCCCGGCGGTCGTCCTCCGGCATCAGGCCCGACAGGTGGAACAAGTGGTCGTGCTCGTCCTTCGTCAGCCGCAGTGCCCGCGACAGCGCGCCCAGCAACTGCGCCGACGGATGCGGGCCGCGCGCCTGCTCCAGCCGGATGTAGTAGTCGACCGACATACCGGCCAGCATCGCGACCTCCTCGCGGCGCAGCCCGATCGTCCGACGGCGGCTGTTCGCGGGCAGGCCCAGGTCCTCCGGACGCAGGCGCTCGCGGCGGGTGCGCAGGAAGGCGGCGAGTTCGGCGCGGTCGATCTTGAGCACCCGTCCAGGATCCCCCACCGGCCGACGGTTATCCAGGGACCGGCGATCCCAGGATGTCCGGGTCTCTGCACACCGGCTCCGGCCTGCGGCAGCGTGGTGGATGTCGCCGGAACGGCAGCAGCCGGGGCGACGGACCACGGACAGCACACAGCGGGCCCGGCCCACGGCGGCCCGCGACCGAGGGAGACCACCATGACCCTGAAGACCTTCGACCGGCCGATCCTGGTCACCGGCGCCACCGGGACCGTCGGCAGCCGGCTCGTGCCGCGCCTGCTCGCCCAGGGCGAGGCAGTGCGGGCCCTGGTCCGCGACCCCGAGTCGGAGACCGCGCTGCGACTGCGGCGCGCCGGCGCCGAACTGGCCGTCGGCGACCTCACCACCCTGGACGCCGCCGAAATGCAGCAGATCACGGCCGGCACCGCCGCCGTGATCCACCTGGCGGCCGCGTTCCGCAACGGCGAGACCCCCGAGCAGTCCACCGCGGTCAACACCACCGCCGCGGTCGACCTGGCGCGCGCGGCGGTGCGGACAGGCGTGACCCGCTACGTGTTCGCCAGCACCAACCTGGTCTACGGCGCCGGCCACATCGCCCCGGCCACCGAGGAATCCGCCCTGCTGCCCCTGGGCCGGCCCACGCCCTACCCGACCTCGAAGACCGCCGCCGAGCAGGCATTGCAGCACCTGCGCACCGAGACCGCCCTGGACCTCCGCGTCATCCGCCTGGCCTTCATCTACGGGGACGGCGACCCGCACATCGAGCAGTTCATGGGGCGCCCACTGGACTGGCACCCCTCGCGACGCCTGCAGATGGTCCACCACGCCGACGTGGCCCAGGGACTGCTGCTGGCCCTGCGCGCGGAAGATGTCTCGGGCGAGGTCTTCAACATCGCCGACGACTCCGCGGTCACCCTGGCGGAGATCTACGCCTTCATGGGCCGGGAGCTCACGCCGGAGATGGCGGCGCGCGAGATCACCGACCCGTGGTCCGGGATCGTGGACAACGGCAAGGCTCGGCGGGTGCTCGGGTTCCGGCCGCTGTATCCGACGATGCGGCAGGCGCAGGACGCTGGGGTGATGTGAGGGGTGGGGGGCCACCGGCCTCCGCCTCGATCCGATCTGGATCGCGCTGGTGGGCGGCGGCGTAGCAGCAGGTGTGAGCGCCGTTGCCGGAGCGTTGCTGCTCACTCTCGGGGCGACCTACGAGCGCCGCGTCCGCGACCTCCGGGCGCTGGGCCGGCGGTTCGGCGGGCTACGGTAGACCGCGTGGCACATGCAGAGCGGCCCGAGGAGTTCGCGGAGTCTGAGCAGCCTGAGCAGACAGGGCAGCCTGAGCAGACAGGGCAGCCCGAACAACCCGAAGAGTCTTCGGTTGCCGCCGACGTCCGCCGGTTCTGGCGGTCCCTGGGCCTCCCCGGGCTGATCGACGTCCACACCCACTTCATGCCGCACCGTCTCCTGGACCGCATTCGCGCCTACTTCGACGCCGCCGGGCCGCTCATCGGTCGCGAATGGCCGATCCGGTACCGCCAGGACGAGGCGGAGCGTCTGGAGCTGCTGCGGGACTACGGTGTGCTGGCGTTCACCTCGTTGGCGTATCCGCACAAGCCGGGGATGGCTGAGAGCCTGAACGCCTGGACTGCCGACTTCGCGGCGCGCACGCCCGGCTGTCTGCACAGCGCGACCTTCTTCCCCGAGCCCGAGGCCGCGCGGTACGTGCCCGCCGCGCTCGCGGACGGGGCGCGCGTCTTCAAGGCCCACGTCCAGGTCGGCGACTACGATCCCGCCGATCCGCTGCTCGACCCGGTCTGGGGTGCGTTGGCGGACGCCGGGGTGCCGGTCGTCGTGCACTGCGCGTCGGGGCCGGTGGCTACGCGCTTCACCGGGCCCGCGCCGATGGAGCGGGTGCTGGCCCGGTATCCGGCGCTGCGCGCGGTGATCGCGCATTTCGGGCTGCCGGAGTACGTCGAGTTCCTGGACCTGGCCGAGCGCTATGACGGCGTGCTTCTGGACACCACCATGGCGTTCACCGACTTCTTCGGGGAGGTCGAGCTGTCGGACCGGGAGCGCAAGCGGATCGCCGGGATCGAGGAGCGGATCCTGTTCGGCAGCGACTTCCCGAACATCCCGTATCCGTACTCCGTGGCGCTGGAGTCGCTCGCGCGCCTGGATTTCGGGGACGACTGGCTCCGCGCCGTGTGCTACGGCAACGCGGCGCGGATCTTCGGCCTGTCTTAGCCCGCGTACTGCTGCCCGGTCACGTCCCAGTAGTGGTGGATCGGGTCGTGGATGAAGTACCGCGCGATCGTGGCGATCGTGAAGTCCGAGCCGTCGCTGCGGTGGCCGGTGCGCTCCCATTGCTCGCCGGACACGCCCGCGAACCGCTCCGCGAGCTGCTCGGCCGTGGCGACCAGCGCCGCGAGCACCTGCTCCGGGTCCTGCTCGTTGTACTTCTCGGCGACCGCCGTCTCGTCCTGGTCCCAGTTCGGGTACTGCGGGTCGTCCTGCTCCAGCATCAGCCCGACCCGGGTGAAGTAGACCTCGTTGCAGTCGCGGACGTGGCACGAGTACTCCAACGGCGACCACTTCGCCGGCTCCGGACGCGTGCGCAGCCCGTCCGGGCCGGCCGCGATGCCGGCCGCCAGCAGGGCGCGCCAGGCCTCGGCGTTGGTCCGGAGCAGCGTCGGGACGTCGCCGGGGGCGATCACCGAGGCGTCGAAGGCGCACTCCGGGCAGGGGCGCTCCAGCACCCATGTCCAGTTCTTGGTGTCCGGTGTGATGGTCATGGCGTCACCCTAACCGCCGCGCCGCCGCTGGGTAGCATGCGTTCCATGCCCGAGACGATGAGACCGCGCCGCGTGTGGGTGCCGTTCGGCCGCTCCGCGCGGGAAGTGCCCGACGGCCTGGTCGCCGACGTGTTCACCGGGCTGGACGTGGACGCGCCCGGCGGCGTGCCGGATTCGGTGGGCGAGGTCGAGTTCTTCGTTCTGCCGTACGCCTTCGCCGACGCGCACCCGGAGCTGATGGCGCGGATGCCGCGCCTGACGGCCGTGCAGACGCTGACCGCGGGCTACGAGCACGTGCTGCCGTTCGTGCCCGAGGGCGTGACGCTGTGCAACGCGCGCGGCCTGCACGACGCCTCCGCGGCGGAGCTGGCGCTCACGCTGACCCTCTCGGCGCTGCGCAACATTCCGCGCTATGTGCGCCAGCAGGACCGCGGCGAGTGGGCGCCGGCGTACAAGGACGGTGTCGGCGTGGTCGACGACGCTCTGGCGGACAAGACCGTGCTGATCGTCGGCTACGGCTCCATCGGCTCGGCGATCGAGCGCCGCCTGCTGCCGTTCGAGGTGGACGTGCTGCGGGTGGCCCGTACCGCCCGCGAGGGCGTCCACGCGATGAGCGACATCAACGCGCTGCTGCCCCGGGCCGACGTCGTGATCATCGTGGTCCCGGCCACCGATCAGACCCGCGGCCTGGTCGACAAGGCGTTCCTGGCCCGGATGAAGGACGGCGCGCTGCTGGTGAACGTCGCGCGCGGCGTCGTGGTGCGCACCGACGACCTGGTCGCCGAATGCGCCTCCGGCCGGCTGCGCGCGGCGCTGGACGTCACCGATCCCGAGCCGCTTCCGGCCGACCATCCGCTGTGGCGCGCCCCGAACGTGCTGATCAGCCCGCATGTCGGTGGCGCCACGTCGGCCTTCCTGCCGCGGGCTCTGCGGATCATCGATCAGCAGCTGCGGCGGTTCGTGAACGGCGAGGAGCTGGCGAACATCGTTCCGCGCTGAGGCCGGCCGCTCATGAGTGGAGGGCCCGCACGCGGGCCCTCCACTTCGTCGCACACTCGCTAACCCTGCCTGCCCCGCCTCACCCGGGGTTCCCCGCCCCGGCGAGCTCCGGCACCTGCGCGCCCTCGGTCTCGTCGGCCTCGCTGACGCCGAACCGGTTGTGGAAGCGGCGCAGCGGGCCCGGTGCCCACCACGCGCCGCGGCCCAGGACCCGCATGGCGGCGGGGACCAGGATGCCGCGGATGAGCAGCGCGTCGATGAGGATCGCCAGGCCGCAGCCGAGGCCGAAGAACTGCAGGAAGCTCACGTCGGCGGTGCCGAAGGCGAAGAAGCTCACGGCGAGCAGGCCGGCCGCGGTGCTGACGATCCGGCCGGTGCGGGCCAGGCCGTCGCTGACCGAGTCGTGCAGGTTCGCGCCCTGGCTGTGCAGCTCCTTGATACGGCTGGTCAGGAAGACCTCGTAGTCCATGGACAGGCCGAAGGCGATGCAGAACAGGAGCACCGTCATCGCCGTGTCCATCGGCCGGGCGGTGAAGCCCAGGGCGCCGGAGAGGTGGCCGTCCTGGAAGATCCAGACCATGGTGCCGATCGAGGCGGCCAGGCCCAGGGAGTTCAGCAGCAGGGCCCGCAGCGGCTGGGTGACGCTGCCGGTGAACAGGAACAGCACGACGAAGGTCGTCAGCACCACCCAGGCGATCGCGTACGGCAGCCGGGACGTGATCGCGTGCTGGGTGTCGACCAGGCGGGCGGACTCGCCGCCGACCAAGGTCGTGGCGCCGGCCGGGCCGGGCACCGCGCGGGCGTCGCGGACGAGCTGCTGCGCCGCCGGGGAGTGCGCGGCGTCCGCCGTGAACAGGGTCAGCCGCTGCGCCGTGGGGGTCGCCATCGCCGCCGCGCCGGGCTGCGGGGAGCCGACGGCCTGGCCGTGGGCGAACGACCCGGCGCTGCTGTCCACGCGGACCGCGTGCGGCAGCGTCGACAGCTTGGCGGCGTAGGAGGCCACGGAGGAGGTGTCCGCCGGGCCGTCGGCGACGATCTGCACCGCGGTCGCCTGGTTGCCCTGGAAGTCGCTGTGCAGGGCGTCGGCGGCCAGTCGCGCCGGGGCGCTGGTGGGCAGCACGGTCTCGTCGGCGGTGCCGAACGTGGCGTGCAGGATCGGTGAGGCCAGCAGGGCCATCAGGGCCAGCACCGGGACGGCCAGCAGCGCCGGGCGCCGCATCACCCTGGAGGCCAGGCGGCCCCAGGCCGGCGCGGCCGAGCCCTGCGTCTTCGCCCACGGCAGCCGTCCGGCGTTGACGCGGTGGCCCAGCGCCGCCAGCAGCGCGGGCATGATGATCAGGGCGCTGGCGGCCGCGATCGCGACCACCCCGATGCCGGCGTAGGCGAAGGAGCGCAGGAAGTACAGCGGGAACACCAGCAGCGCGGCGATCGCGGCGGCGACCGTGAGGGCCGAGAAGGCGATGGTGCGGCCGGCCGTGCGCATGGTGCCGAGCACTGCGTCCGGGACGGTCGCCCCCTGCGACAGGAACTCGCGGAAGCGGGCCACCATCAGCAGCGCGTAGTCGATGCCCAGGCCCAGGCCCAGGGCGGTGGTGAGGTTGATGGCGAAGACCGAGACGCTGGTGATCCGGCCCAGCACCGCCAGTTCGGCGAAGGTGCCCAGGATCGCCACCAGGCCGATGGCCAGCGGCAGCAGCGCCGCCACCAAGCTGCCGAAGGCCAGGACCAGCAGCAGCATGGTGAGCGGGACGGCCACCGACTCGGCCATCGCCAGGTCCTTGGTGACCTGCTCGTTCACGCCGTGGTTGACGGCGGCGTCGCCGCCGGCCTGGACGGTCACCGCCGCGTTGTCCGCGGCGTAGCCCTTCATCAGGCGGTCGGTGGTGTCCAGGATCTGCTTGTCGCTCCCGAGGACCCGGACCAGCACCATCGCGCTGCGGCCGTCGGTGGAGCGCAGCGCCGGGTCCGGCGTGCTGAAGTAGGACACGACCTTGGTCAGGCCGCTGTCCGCGGTCAGCTGCTGCGTGAGGGTCTTTCCGGCGGCGGCCGCCGCGCCCTCGTCGACGGTGCCGCCGCGGGCCTTCACCACCAGGACGAGATTCTCCTCGCCCCCGAACTGGTCCACGATCGCCGTGCGGGTCTTCCAGGACTGCGATCCGGTGTCGTCGAAACCGCCGGACTTCAGGACGCCGAACGCGCCGATGCCGACCACGACCATGGCCACGAGCACTGCTGACGCGGAGATCAGGACGGCTTTGGGCCGCCTGACCGCCAATCGACCGATTCTTCCGAGCATGGTGGAGCCCCCTCCGGCTCGGGCGCCCCAGAAGTTGACGCCGTTAACATCGAGGATGCGGCATCGTTGTTAACGGTGTCAACATCAGGCACGATGATCTGGTGGGCGCTCCCAAGACGGCACCTCGGACCAGCTACCACCACGGCGACCTGCGCAACGCGCTGATGGACTCCGCGGTCGATCTGGCGCGTCTGGGCGGGCCGGCGGCCGTGGTGCTGCGCGAGGTGGCCCGCCGGGTCGGGGTGTCCGCGACCGCGGCCTACCGGTACTTCTCGGCGGCCGACGAGCTGCTCGACGAGGTCAAGCACGCCGCGCTGGCCCGGCTCGCGGAGTGGATCGAGAAGGCCGTGGACGCCGTGCCGGCCGACGGCGACCCGGCCGACGTGGCGCTGGCCCGGCTGCGCGCCTCGGCCGAGGGCTACCTGGACTTCGCGTTCGCGGAGCCGGGGCTGTTCCAGACCGCGTTCTGCCGCGACGACCTGGAGCATCCCGAGGAGGACGAGCCGGAGGACTTCTCGGACGCCGCCGCTTTCCAGATCTTCTCGCGGCTGCTGGACGAGGTGGTGCTGACCGGCGGGATGTCGGAGCAGTGCCGGGTCGGCGCCGAGATCGCGGGCTGGTCGACGGTCCACGGTTTCGCGGTGCTGAGCACGGAGGGCCCGCTGGGGCGTCACCTGCCGCCGGAGGTGCTGGCCTTCGTGCGCAAGCGGACCATCGATGTGCTGATGCGAGGGCTGACCAGGGCTGAGTGAGCCGGGCCGGAGCACAGGTCCGGGTCCAGGCCGGGGTCCAGGCCGGGGTCCATCGGCTCCCACCGGGCCGGGACCTCGTGCATGGCGATCGCCGAGTCGAACTCGACGGTGCCGGGCGGGAAGCGGGACCGGTCCTCGAAGAAGCTCGACTGGACGTAGGCGGCCTGGACCGGGATGCCGCGCCATGGCGGGGTGACCATGCGGAGCGTGGTGTGGGCGGTGTGGTCGGCGCTGGCGTGCGCGGTGTGGTCGGCGTCGGCGTGCGCGCCGGGCTGGGAGCCGTCGCCGCCGAGCGAGGAGCTGCTGGGGGAGTGGGCGATGCTCGCGCAGTGGAAGAAGGCTGAGGCGGAGTCCGCTCCGGTGAACACCGAGCCGGCGGGCATGGCGGCCGTCTGGGTGCCGTTGAAGGCCACGCTCATCGCGCCGTCGTGGCTCTGCGCGGCCACGCTGTAGCCAGGGCTTTTGCGTTCTCATGGGTTGGTTTGTATGCCTAGTAGTTTCAGGGTGTGGTTGCGGTGGTCGCGCATGTGGTCGGTGGCGGCGGCGATGTTGGTCCAGCCGGTGAGTTTGAGTAGGGCGAT
>NZ_BAAAQN010000017.1:0-160879 GCF_039531695.1 Catenulispora yoronensis | reverse complement strand
CGCCCGCTCCGATCGGCACGCCCGCGGCACCCGCCGCCCGCGCACCGCCCGGGCCGCCCGGGCCGCCGGGGCCGCCGGGGCCGCCCACGCCGACGCCCTCACCACCTGCGCCGCCCGCGCCACCAGTTCCCGCGCCGGCCGCGCCGCCCATTCCCGCGCCGCCACCTCCGACGACGCCCACCGCCCCGCCGACCGCCCCGACCGCCCCGGCCGCCGGCCGCCCCACGCCACCCGGCGCCGACACCGGCGAGCTGCCCAGCAGCAACGCCTCCGTCCGCCCGGCGCTCTCGGCGACCGGCACCTGCGCGGTGATCAGCCAGATCCGTCCGGCGTCCTCCACCAGGTCCACCACCGGCAGCGTCCCGGGCAGCATCCCGGCGCGGGCGGCGACCACCCGCTCGATCAGCCGGTCCACGGCCCCGGCCGGCTTCAGCAGCCCGGCCTCGAACCGCAGCACCCCCAGCGTTCCGCCGTCGGCGCCGGTGGCGGAATACCAGACACCGTTCGGGCTCCGCAGCAACTCCGCGCCGAGCTTCAAGCCCATGCCCGGCAGTCCGGCCTCGCTCAACGCACTCCCCCAGATTTCCGTCTGTGTGCGTCCGGCGGCCGCCCCACTTCGCGGCCCCGACGCCTCTCCCCTACCCCCACCCGTCTGCGGCGACGCCAGCAGGCACCGCCCGCAGAAGGCCACGCTTGCGGCAGTGTAGAGCGTCCCGGACGATGGAGGCGTCCCTCCTCGGAGAAAGCGGCCCTGACATGCCCGTGACCCGCCTGAACCACGCGGTGCTGTTCGTCCGCGAACTCCCCCGCAGCCTGGCGTTCTATCGCGACGTCCTGGGCTTCGAGGTCCTGATCCAGGCGCCGACAGCGGCCTTCCTGCGCGCGCCGGGCTCCACCAATGACCACGATCTGGGACTGTTCGCCATCGGCTCCGACGCCGCCTCCTCCGAGGCCGGCCGCGGCCGCGTCGGCCTGTACCACCTGGCCTGGGAGGTCGACACCCTGGCCGAGCTGGCCCGGTTCGCCGAGCTGCTGAGCGAGCACGGCGCGCTGGTCGGCGCCAGCGACCACGGCACGACCAAGGCCCTGTACGCGCACGACCCGGACGGCCTGGAGTTCGAGATGTCCTGGCTGGTCCCGGCCGAGCACGTGGCCGGCGCCCGGCTGCCGGAGGGCACCGTCACACTGCCGCTGGACCTGGAGCGGGAGATCGAGCGGTACGGGGCGCGGACCCGGGGCGGGGTCGGGGTCTCGCACGTGGTCGTGCCCTGACGCGCCTTCCGCTCTCTCCCCAGCCCTTCCTTCCGCTCTCCCCCTCAGCCCTTCCCCAGCCCCTCCCTCAGCCCCTTAGTGCCTCAGGCCCTCAGGCCCTCAGGCCCTCAGGCCCTCAGGCCCTCAGTGCAGCACTTTGAGACCCACGACACACCCGACGATTCCAGCCAGCAGCACCAGCTTCGCCGCCGACACCGCCTCGCCGTCGAACACCATCCCGTAGGCCACCGTCAGCACCGCCCCGATGCCGACCCACACCGCGTAGCCGGTGCCGATCGGCAGCGTCCGCAGGGCGTAGGCCAGACCGGCCATGCTCAGCAGCAGCCCGGCCACGAACACCGCCGTGGGCCCGAACCGGTGGAAGCCGTCGGACTTGCCCAGAGCCGTGGCCCACACCGCCTCCATGCACCCGGACACCACCAGGACGATCCAAGCCACCGCACACCTCGCCTTTCCTCCGATGATTCATCCAATCAACGTCGGACGCCGAAGGCTAATGCGGAGCCGTCCGCCCATCGGCACCCGATAGTCTTGACGGGCCGCCGATCCGCACTCCCGATCACACCGCTTGGAGTCCACCGCATGTCCCTGCCCAGCGCGAACACCCTGTCCCGGATAGTCGTCGCGGTCGACGGCCCGTCGGGGTCGGGCAAGTCGAGCGTGTCGCGCGGGGTCGCGGCCAAGCTGGGGCTGCGCTACCTGGACACCGGCGCGCAGTACCGCGCGGTCACCTACTGGATGCTGCAGAACAAGGTCGACCTGGCCGATCCGGCGGCGATCGCCGTCGACGCCGCGGTCCCGGCGATCGTCTCCGGCACCGACCCGGGCGCGCCGGCCATCACCGTGGACGGCGAGGACGTCGCGGCCGCGATCCGTGAGGCCGACGTCACCGGCGCGGTCAGCGCGGTGGCCGCGGTCCCGGCGGTGCGGGCCCGGCTGATCGCGCTCCAGCGGGAGATCATCGGCGCCGGCGGCATCGTGGTCGAGGGCCGCGACATCGCCGCCGTGGTGGCGCCGGACGCGGCGGCCAAGGTGTTCCTGACCGCCAGCGAGGACGCCCGGGCGCGGCGGCGCAACACCGAGAACGGCGGCGGCTCGGGCACCGTGGCCGCCACCCGCGAGGCGCTGACCCGGCGCGACACCGTCGACAACCGCACCAACGCGCTGGCCGCCGCGCCGGGCGCGATCGTGGTCGACGCCACCGAGCTGACACTGGAGCAGGTGATCGACAAGGTCGCCGGTATCGTCATCCACGCGGCCGCGGGCGCAGCTCCGGGGGCCGACTCCCAGGGGGTGGGACTCACCAGATGAAGGTTCTCCGCGAGCTTCCGCACCGGTCGGGCCGACCGGGCCGTCCGGACCGATCCGACCGGGGCCGACTCGGCCCGCACGGCCTCGGCACCGGCTCAGGGTCCGGCACCGGCTCGGGCACCGGCACCGCGCCGGTACCCGGGTCCGCATCCGGGTCCGCACCCGCGCCCATGCCCAGCGCCCGCGGCGCCCGCCGCGCGCACCGCATCGGCGTGCCGCTGATGCACTCGCTGTGGCACGTGGCCCAGCACGGCACCGCCAACTTCCCGGCCGACGGCCCGGTGCTGCTGGCGGGCAACCACACCAGCTTCCTGGACGGTCCGCTGATCGCCGGAGTGGCGCCGCGCCCGGTGCACTTCCTGATCAAGAAGGAGATGTTCGTCGGACCCCTGGGCCCGATACTGGAGCGCGGGTTCGGCCAGATCCCGATCGACCGGTCGCACCCGGACCGCGCGGCGATCCAGTCCGCACTGGCGACGCTGCGCTCCGGCGGCGTCCTGGGCGTGTTCCCGGAGGGCACCCGCACCACCGGCGAATTCGAGTCGGTCCACAACGGCCTGGCGTACTTCGCCCTGGCCACCGGCGCCCCGGTGGTGCCCGTGGCCTGCCTGGGCACCGCGACCCGCGGCCGCTCGGTCGGCTCCCTGCCGACCCCCCGCACCCACCTGGACCTGGTGTACGGAACACCGGTGAGCCTGGCGGAGTTGTCCCAGGGGTCCGAGGGCCTGGGCCGCCGGCAGCGGATCGCCGCGATCAGCGAGGAGCTGCGGGTCCGCCTGGCGGCGCACGTCCAGTACGCCAGGCAGCTCACCGGGCGCGACAATGAAAGACAGACACGGACGCACGACTGACGCGCTCCGGTCGGCGGCCCAGGCGTCCACGGACGTCCGGACCGCCGACCGAACGCTTTTACGAAGACATGAGGAATCCCTGATGCAGCCCGAGACCGAGGACTACACCCCCGGCGACTCCGGCGAGGAGTACTTCGCCGAGGACTTCGACTTCGAGGCCTACGCCGAGGGTCTGGAGTCCGAGGACTGGTCCCGCGCCGACGGCGAGGCGGTCCGGCTGCCGGTGCTGGCCGTCGTGGGCCGGCCCAACGTCGGCAAGTCCACGCTCGTGAACCGCATCCTGGGCCGCCGCGAGGCGGTGGTCCAGGACGTGCCCGGCGTCACCCGCGACCGCGTGTCCTACGACGCGCACTGGAACGGCCGCCGCTTCACGCTGGTCGACACCGGCGGCTGGGAGCGCGACGTGGAGGGCATGGCCAAGGCGGTGGCCTTCCAGGCCGAAGCCGCCATCAACGCCGCCGACGCCGTCCTGTTCGTGGTCGACGCCACCGTCGGCATCACCGACACCGACGAGGCCGTGGTCCGCGTCCTGCGCCGCGCCGGCAAGCCGGTCATCCTGGCCGCCAACAAGGTCGACGACCAGCGCGCCGAGGCCGAGGCGGCCACCCTCTGGAACCTGGGCCTGGGCGAACCCTTCGCCGTCTCCGCCCTCCACGGCCGCGGCTCCGGCGACCTCCTGGACGCCGTCCTCGACGTCCTGCCCGAGACCCCCACCCTCCGCTTCGGAGAGCTCCTGGGAGGACCCCGCCGCGTAGCCCTGGTCGGCAAACCCAACGTCGGCAAAAGCTCCCTGCTCAACAAACTGGCCGGCGAGGAACGCGTCGTCGTCGACCCCACAGCGGGCACCACCCGCGACCCCGTCGACGAACTGATCGACCTGGGCGGCAAAACCTGGCGCTTCGTCGACACAGCCGGCATCCGCCGCCGCGTCCACCAAACCTACGGAGCCGACTTCTACGCCTCCCTCCGCACCCAAGGCGCCATCGAGAAAGCCGAAGTAGCGGTGGTCCTGGTAGACGCCAGCGACACCCTGACCGAACAGGACCTCCGCATCATCACCATGGTCGCCGAAGCCGGCCGAGCCCTGGTGATCGCCTACAACAAGTGGGACCTCATGGACGAGGAACGCCGCTTCTACCTGGAACGCGAAATCGAACGCGACCTCGTCCAAGTCCGCTGGGCCCCCCGCGTCAACCTCGCCGCCCGCACCGGCCGCCACGTCGACAAACTGGTCCCGGCCCTCGAACAAGCCCTGGAAGGCTGGGAAACCCGCGTCCCCACCGCCAAACTCAACGCCTTCCTAGGCACCCTGGTAGCCGAACACCCCCACCCCCTCCGCGGCGGCAAACAACCCCGCATCCTCTTCGGCACCCAAGCCTCAACCCGCCCCCCCCGCTTCGTCCTCTTCGCCTCCGGCTTCATCGAAGCCAGCTACCGCCGCTTCATCGAACGCCGCCTCCGCGAAGAGTTCGGCTTCACAGGCTCCCCCATCCAAATCTCCGTCAAAGTCCGCCAAAAGAACCGCGACCGCAAGAAATAGGACACGCCCCCCACCCCAGGGGTTAACCGATGTGATTCCAACCCCCCAGGTGCGGTATGGTCTTCCTGCTCGCCGATACGGCGAGCGGCGGGCTGTAGCGCAGCTTGGTAGCGCACTTGACTGGGGGTCAAGGGGTCGCAGGTTCAAATCCTGTCAGCCCGACGTCGTTTTCGCAGGTGAGAGGCCTGGCTCCATGATCGGAGCCGGGCCATTTCGCATTCATGTCCGCAAAATGTCCGCACGGTCGACCGGATCCACGCTGACACGCGGTGAGACGGTCTGACACAGCCCCCACCTGGGAATTTGAACCTGCCAACGGTCGCGCGAGTGCGGACACGAGGCCATCTATAACGATACTGTTTCGGTCTTGGCCGGCCAGTGCGATTTGCCCCTTTCAATCACCTAACCCGGACCCCGGCGGTATGGCGAAAGCGCGCATCGGCGGCCGGCCGCCGACCTCGGCTCAGCGCTGGCCCTGCAGGCCCCACCCCACTAGGCTCGCGGGTTCCCACGACGAGCCCATGAACGAGGTGCCACCACGGCTCACGCAGAACACAGTGGAGAGCGACGGATAGAACCCTGTGTGGTTGCGGCGCGGAGCCCAAGGGGGAAACCGGCTCTAAGGCCGGGCTGGTTCGCAACCAACCAGATAGGAGAAGACCATGGAAATGGTCATCGTGTCCGTCCCGCAGGTGCTTCAGGGCCATGACGTGCCCAGGGTCGCCTGGCGGCCTGCCGGCGGTCCAAGCGGCAGCGCCGGGCCCGGCGCAAGCGTCCGGGCCGCAGTAGCCGGGGCCGTCGGTGACGGCCCGGCGGGGCCGGCCCCGCTGCTGCCCGGATACGGTCCTTAAGCAGGTGATGGCGCTGCGCATGATGGGCGCCACCTACCAGCAGATCGCCGACGCGATGAACACCGCCGGCGTCGCCACCCCTGGCGGCGGGCCGCAGTGGTACCCGTCCTACGCCTACCGGCAGCTGCGCACACGCGAAGCCGGATTCGGGGCCGACGACTTCGTCGCCCTCGACCGTCGGCGCCGCGCGGCGCCTCCCATCGGTTAGTAACTTGGCCCGGCCGGTCGGCTCGAGACGACCCGACCGGCCACTCGGCATCTGGCTTCGATCTGCAGCAGGTCAAGGTCGGCCTCGACCCGGAGCTTCCCGATCAGGGCCGGGCCCTGCTCAGGTCGACTCCGGCCGCAGTCGACTGTCAGCAGACCAGAACCCTGCAGCCTGGGGCTATGGGGTGGACGTAGGTGGAGTGCTCGCCTGTGAGGGGGCCGCCATCCCATCCCGCGTTCTGGTGAGGCCGCCGCCCACGTGTCGGGCCGTATCTGGGCCGTACGAGGCCGGGAGGGATTGACCGGAAGTGACAACTGAAGCAAGTACTCAGTCAGCTCGGGTGGCGCGAACCACGCCACAGTTCGCGGACAACCTCCGTCTCTTCCTGCGCAACAAGCGGAGCGAGTGGGAGGAGTACCGGAAGCAGGTCACGCCGTACGAGCTGAACCGGTACCTGCCAGTGCTGTAGGCGGCCGCCTGTCATCCGCATGGCGGTGGGGGTAACGTTCGGGTCTGCGCAGCTGGCGTGCGATCTAGGATCCTGTCGCGCTCAATGACTGTATGAATGACCATGGGCTGGACGCGGAGCATGTCCGTCGCCTGGCGACGATCCTCGGCAAACCCGAGGCGGACGTGGCGCCGACCCTCGAGAAGATCGCCAAGGCTGGCGAGCTCGAGCTCCTCGACTACTGCACGGGCCTGGTGGTGCCCACCACCATCAGCGAAGTCCGGGCGAACCGGATCAATTACCTCCTCAAAGCCGAGATCGAGCTGCCCGAGCTCGAGACGATGGCCGCGCATCTGTTCCAGATACCCGAGTCGGCTGCGCAAAGGCTGGTCCAGGTCGCTGCATCGAGGTTCGCATACGAGTGGAACGACAGTTTCAAACGAGCTGTCAAGGATGTGCTCGAGAAGGCGGAATGGATTGCCGACAAAGCGAACCGCTACCAGCTTCTCGTCACCTCGTCGCTGGTGCGCGCCTGGATGCAGGAGCAGATCAAGGCTACTGACAAACCAGATATGGAGGATGTGAAGAAGGGCGGCTTGATCCGGCTACAGAAAGAGACCTACGAGGACCTTTGCGGTCGCGTAGGGGCGAAGAAGGTCCCGGCTCGTGCCAAGTGAGACCGACGTCGGAACGGCACTGGCCGCCATCACTCTGCTCTTGGTGTTCGTCATTGCGTACTTCTCGGCGCTGTATCCGGTGATCTCCCAAGAACTGGCCAAGGATCTGTCGGCGCCGGGAGACACTGATATGGCGGCCGCGAAGAAATCCCTTGCCAGGCATCGGAACATGCTGATCGGCGTCGCCGTCCTGAGCTTCCTGATCCTGCTGTTGATCCTGCATCCGGCATGGCGACTCCTCGGCCACTTGTCCCTCTACTGGCCTTGGAGCCACAAATATGTCATGGCGTATGGCGCACTCTTCTTGGTTGCGATATTCGTCGCCGTCTTTTTCATCGTGATAGTCATCTTCGCCGTCAAGGTGGGAAGTGCCGCAGCGAAATAGCAGGTGATGCCGACCGGCAAGGCGTCACATCCGGACCTGATTCAGACGGGCATGACGGGGCCCACTTCGACGGCCCGACCGGGGCCCACATGCGTGACGGATTCACGTAGCTAGGGGTCGTCGGACGCGGCGAACTCGATGAACGCTTCGGCTCGCCCTCGGATCAGATCCGCGGCCACCGCATGATCCGATTCCTCGCCGGCATAGTCGATGAAGACCTGGTCGTAGAGATCGATAGCCTCGGTGCCGATGCTGACGAGCAGACTGATAACCGCCGGGCGATCAGGCAGGCCCGGGGCGCTGACCAGTTGGAACAGAAACGGCACAGTCGCCGTCGTGCACCGCGTGACGTCACCTTGATGATGGACCGCGGCATAGAACCTGCTCAGAGCCTTCCCACGCTCGGCCGCGTCAGCCGAAGCGATCGACTTCAGCAGCCCCGGTACCTCCTCTGCGGTGCCGTAGGCATGGTGCATGGACGACCAGTCGACATCATCGAGTCCCGAGCGCACAGGCGGCACTATGCCCGACACGCGGGACCGCAGTCGACGCCAACGATCGCCGACCCTCGGGCACAGCACTGACGACACTGACTCAACCGCGGTGAAGGACTCACCGCAGGTCAGTGCGGTCAACGTCAAGATAGAACTCAAGCGCCCGCTTAATCACTTCCTGAGGCGAGCGCCCGACCTCGGCGGCATAGGTGCGCAACCACGCCTCTGTCTCCTCTGAGAGGAATTTCGATCGTTTGTTGAGATTCTCCAGCTTTGTAATCCACTGGCAGTTGTCGGGCCCGTAGCCCTGATCTCCGTCGATTCGATCTAGTTCCTTGCCCTCCATGTAGCCGTTCACAAGAGCCCAGTCACGGAACACCACGAAGCTATCGCGCCATTCCGGGCACACGGTGATGCCGCGGCCGACGTATCGATGAGCCGCTTTGGTCTTCGTGCTGGTAGTGCGATGCTTCATACTCGCCCAGACGCCATAGAGCTGCGTCTTGTGCTCGCCGTGGGAAGTGAGCCGTTGGCTCAGCTTCTCGCTGTGGATGCAGCCGCAGCTAGATGTGTTGCCAGACCGCAGGGATGCCAGCCGGAGCTCCTTAACAGTTTGGGCATCGCAGCGGCACTGAACCAGGACCCAGGACTCACGTTCACCGTCTGGCTTGGGACGGTATCCGAGCATCTCCAGGATGGTCAGTCTTCCGTAGACGTCGCCGACCTTCGCCGGCGGTCGCTGCCCCTCATTGCCGGCGGCAGGTGTTTCCCTAGACATGCCAGGCCCTTGACTTAACATGTTCGCGGTAGGCATCGAGCGCTCGATGGATGATCGCGTAGGTGTCGACGCCATCGATGGCGGCTCGCTCCTCCAATGCGGTCGCCAGCGGCGTCGGCAGATATCGAGTACGGTTCAAGAGATTCTCCAGGTCGGTGATCCATCGGCAGTTCTCTGGACCGTAGCCCGCATCGTTATCGATGCGATCGATGGAAAGGCCCTCGGCGTAGCCGTTTGAACGAGCCCAGGCCGCGAATACCAGATAGTTGTCCCACGAGGGGTCGACCGTGATACCGCGGCCACCGTAGGCCGCCCGCTTCGTCGACGTCGGATTAGAGCATCGCTCCCGCATGTTTGCCCAGACGCCGTGCAGCTTGCTGCGAGATTCCCCGTGATACCGGTAGCGCTCGTACTCCTGCACGCGACCGTTCCAGACGCGCTTGACCTTGATTCGTTCCTCAGGGTCGGGATTCGGGCTGAGGTAGCAGTATCCGCAGGATGTGTTCGTCATCCGCTCCAGATCGTCTTCACGGACGTCACGAGGCTCGTCGCAGCCTACACACTGAAGTTTTACGTAGTAGCGATTTCGCGTCGAGGACCGTCCGCTCTGCCCCGCAACCTGTTTCGCCACTGGAAGGCCGACTACCTCATAGATCCCGAGTTGGGTTCCGATGGGTGTTGGGACACGTGTACGAGCAGGCATACTGCGTTCTCCTGGTTGACGAGTAGCAAAATCATCACGGACTGCGACTGGACGTACAGTAGCTCCACGCAGCGACAAGTTGAGTTCGATCGGGACGGGCTCCACCCGTCCGCAGAAGCGGCCGATGTTCGCGATCGTTCCGTGTCGCTGTGCTTCTAGGCCCTTCCGCTGCCCATTCTCCGGGGCCGGCCAGCCGCATCAAGGGCGCTACGCGTCGCTTCGCGATCGGCCTTCGGCCGACCCTTGACCCGGCCGGCCTCTTAGCCCCGGACCCGGCAGCAGCTATGGAAGGGCCGGCGAGGAGTGGTCGGGGGCTCCCAACTGCGTGAGATTTCGCTCCATCCCTGGCTAGCGGAATCATCTGACTCCCTATCTGACCTGCCAAATCACTTGACGTACACTCTAAAATGATGTAAATTAAGAGATGTCGGAAG
Organism: Catenulispora yoronensis; assembly: GCF_039531695.1. Taxonomy (NCBI): domain Bacteria; kingdom Bacillati; phylum Actinomycetota; class Actinomycetes; order Catenulisporales; family Catenulisporaceae; genus Catenulispora; species Catenulispora yoronensis. The sequence goes on along the minus strand of NZ_BAAAQN010000017.1, from coordinate 150,927 downwards.
GGCGGCAACCCGAACGACAGCCCAGGACTTGAGACCAGAGGAAGGCAGCACAGAGCATGGCTCATCTGTTGGAGCAGTTCCGCGATGGCAGCACCGCTTTCGCCACCGCCCGCGAGGACGCATGGCACCAGCTCGGCACGGTCACCCGCGACGCGATGACCGCCGAGGAAGCGCTAAGCGTCGCGTTCCTGGCCGGTTGGAACGTCCGCAAGCTCCCGTTGACCGCAAGTGAGATCACGGAGGACGGCGTCACCCCCGTGGCCGTGCCGGATCGGTTCGCCACCGCGCGAACCAACCCGAAGACCGGCCGTACTGACTATCTCGGCGTCGTCGGCCCGGACTACACGCCAGTTCAGAACGAAGAGAACTGCCAGATCATGAACACTCTGGTTGACGCGTCCGGAGCGCACTTCGAGACTGCCGGATCGCTCCGCGAAGGTCGCCAGGTTTTCATCACGATGCGACTGCCCGAGACCATGACGATCGCGGGCACCGATCGCCACGACTTCTACATAGCCGGACTGAACTCCCATGACGGCACCGGCGCGTACAAGCTGATCGTGACCCCTGTCCGGATCGTGTGCGCCAATACGCAGGCTCTCGCCTTGGACCGCGCCCGCTACTCGTTCTCCATCCGTCACACGGAGAGCGCCCGCGCAAAGATCGCCGAGGCCCGTAAGGCACTGGGACTGATGTTCCGCTACGTCGAGGAGTTCGAGAAGGCCGCCGAGCGGATGGTCAACGAGACGCTTGCACTCGGGGAGTTCGAGAAGGTGTGCCGCGAGCTGTGGCCGCTGGACAAGGATCCCAGCCCGCGCAAGAAGGCGAACGACGCAAAGCGGATGGGCCACCTGCGCCGCCTATTCGAGTACGCCCCGACCAACGCAAATATCCGGGGTACCCGCTGGGCGGGAGTTCAGGCGATCGGTGAGTACTTGGATCACTACGCTCCCGCGAAGACTGACACCGTTCGCGCACACCGGGTGCTGACGTCGTCCGACGTGACGAACCTGAAACAGGACGCGTACCGGCTGCTGTCGGTCTGATCTGCCCTTGTCCGGCCGGACTACGGCCCGGCCGGACCCTCTCTCATCACCTTCACGGCTTGCGCCGGGGCGGCAACCCCGACGTGGCCGATCCCAAGACCACCGACCAGAAGGGCGTTTCCGCCATGACCGTCACCATCACCCAGCCGGAAGCCGACGCCGCGGACGCCGCGCCAGCCGATAGCGCCACAGCGGCACCCGAGCAGCAGCCCGAAGGAATCGCCGAGACACCGCAGCCGCAGGAAGCCGTCATGATCCCGCTGGCCGCGCTGATCGTCCACCCCGGCAACGTCCGCAAAAACCTCAACCTCAACAGGGAGTTCATCGCCAGCATCAAGGCCGAGGGCATCATCGAGCCCTTGGAGATCACCGCGTCCGCCACGCCGGGCCTCTATAACCTGATCGACGGGCACCGCCGCATGGCCGGTGCTTTCAAGGCCAAGCATTCGGCCGTGCCCTGTGTCTTCAAGGCCGCACGTGCCGACGACGTCGCCGGTCAGTTCCTCGACATGGTGATGACCTCCCGCCACAAGGAGAAGCTGACGACGCAGGAGGAGGCGAACGCGTTGTTCGCCGCCTACGAGGCCGGAGCCGACATTAACCGGCTCGCCAAGGCATACGGCAAGAAGGAGACCGTCAATGCGGCACTAAAGGCCGCCACGCTCCCTGCCGAGACGCAAGAGGCCGCCGCCAAGACCGCCGCCGAAGCTGAGTACGCGTGGACCGTGGAGCAGCTTGCCGCGCTGTCGGAGTTCGCCGACGATGCCGAAGCGACTGCGCGTCTGCTCGAAGCCTTCAACGAAGACCAGTTCGCGTGGCAGGCGGAGCGGGAGCGCGCAGACCGCGCCGAGTCCTCCGCCCGCCAGGAGATCCGCGAGCTGCACAAGACCGCAGGCGTGATGCTGTACGAGTACGACGACGCCCCGGCCGGTCTGGTGAAGCTGGCCACCATGCCGACCACGGGAGGAAAGGGCATCGAGCCCGAGGCGCACGCCGCGTGTCCCGGACACGTCGCCGTCTTCGAGCGCTACGGAACCCCGCGCGTGTTCTACGCCTGCGCCGACTCGGAGACGTGCGAGCACATCGACCGCGAACACTTCACCGTCCCCGCCGTCCCGGTCTTGCCGACGAACGCCGAAGCGGTCCTCATGGACGCCGCCAAGAAGGCCGAGGAGTCCGCGAGGCGCAAGCGGGTGATCAAGGGGAACACCGATTGGCGCGCGGCCCGCACGGTGCGGCACAAGTGGCTTGCCGACCTTATGGCGCGCACGTCGCTATCGCGGGAGGACACCGACGCGATCACCAGGTGGACCGCCGAGAACTACCTGCGAATGTCCTGGGTCGTAAGCAGCGGGATCAGCGGGTACGTCGGGCAGGCCGACCTGAAGGCCGAACTGCTCGGGGTCAAGAACCCGAACTGGTCGGAGCTGACCGCCAAGGCATCGGCCAAGCGTCTCCTGCTGTTCACCTTCCTGCCCCTGGTCACCGCATACGAGAAGAACATGCACGACCAGCAGTGGCGGACCGACGGCCGGTATGACTACCGGTCCGAGCGCGAGCAGGCCGCCGCGTGGCTGACATTCCTGATGTCCCTGGGCTACAAGATCTCGCCGATCGAGCGTGCCGTCCTGGAGGGACGCGACTACGCCCCAGGCACCCCGGCCCCGGCCGAATCCAGCCTTGAGAACGAGGACGGTCAGGACGAAGCAGACGACGCCGACCCGCAGGACGAGACCGCTCCGGACGAGAACGGCCCCGGCCTGAACCGGGATGGGTCTGACCAGGACTGACCCGCCCCCACGGCGGGCCGGGAACGCATCCCGGCCCGCCCGCCCCGGACCGTCTGCGGACCACTCGCCCCGACCGGTCAACGCCAGCCCATCAGCAGCGGCCGGCGTGCTGCACACGGGCATCGAGCCCTCCGCAGCACCACGGTGCATCGCGGCTCCCGACTTCGGCCCACCTCCGGCGTTCCCTCCCCGACTCTCAATACGGCCTGCCGCAGTTCCCGTTCAAGGAGCATTACCGTGACCGCTACCCAAACCCTGGCGCGCACCGGCTTGCAGGTCCCTGCGACCTACCGTCGCACAGAGCGCGCGCGATGAGCCCGGGCCACAAGACAGCCGTCGAGCGCCGCAGCTTCCGCGACTGGTGCGCCTATCGCGAGCAGGTAGACACCGAATCGGCGCCAAAACAGGTCGCGAAGTTCCGCGTCAGTCGCGAGAGCGGCAACCGCAGCGGTGTCTGGATCTACTTCGCCAAATACCACGAGGGCATCCGCATCGGCGCAATCGAGTCGACCCGCGTCGAGACCAGCCGCACCCGGTACAGCTACCGCTACACGGCGATCTCCGATGTCCACTACAGCCCGGCCGGTACCAGTGCGGCCGAGCCCACCGTCAGCGGCTTCCACGAACAGCCCGAGGCCGCAGCATTCCTGTACGGCTGCTGGATCGAACGTCGCGGCAGATTCTTCACACCCGGTCCCCCAGACGAGGTGTAGCCGGTGCTTCGAAACGGGAGGTCGGTGAGCGGCGGGTCCGCCTCGATGAAGCGGTACCGGCTAGCACGGTCCCCCGGCAAGGGCCCCGACGCATCACCTGGCCCCGCGACGACCCAGGACGCCCGACCAGAGGTGGGCTTCTTCATCCGTCGCGAGACTTGGCACCAAGCCTACGCTGCGCCAGCAGGACGAACCCAATCCGATCGCGACAGGAGCACCCCTGGTGGACGCCCTAGACTCGGTAGCCGACCGGCACCGCCGGCCCGTCTCACGCCGCGCGTCCCTCGATCGTTCGGCGCGGACGCCCCCGCCGCGCCGAGGAGGCCCACCGTCGTGCTCCACGAGTTCGCCGGCCGCAAGGTCGTCGACCGCGCCGCCATGGTGGCCGCAGGCATCGGCGCCTCCACAATCGCCGCCCAGTACAAGAACCGGGCCGAGACCGGCTTCCCGGAGAAGGCAACCAAACACCAGCGCGTCGACTACTGGTTCGCCGACGAGTGGGAGAGATGGCTGGCCAGCTACCGCAGCGCGAAGGCCGCGGCGCTCAGCACCGTCAACCGCGTGGGCGAGCGGGACGATCTGCTGAGTGCGAAGGAGAGCGCGGCGGTTTTGGGGGTGTCGTACCCCACGTTCCGGTCGGGCGTCTCGCGCGGCTACTACCCCGAGGCCGACGACTACGAAGGCGCCCGGCCCCGCTGGAAGCGCGGGACCCTGCTGGACGCCGCTGACGCGAGGCCCGGCCACGGAAGTCCGCGCTCGGGTGTCCGCAAGTCCCGGACAACCGACAGCGACGACTGACCGACCGCCGAGCGTCGGGGATGACGGTCGTGAACAACGACTCCGCGCCCTGATTGCTGGTTGCCTCATCGCTCCGCGCTGCCCCATGATCCGGGGTCGCGAGCCGTCGTCAAGGGCGCTTCGCGTCGCTACGCGAGCAGGCTTCGCCCGCCCCTGGACTCCGGCTCGCTCTGGGCCCCGGACCCACTGGCAGCTATCGCGGAGCGGACGAGAGCGAGCGATCCAACGTTCGAGCACCCTCGTCCGAGGCGCCTGAGATCGCAGGTCACGGGCCCGTAACAGTCCACTGAAACATGGTCGACAGGCTTGCGCCGATTGACCAACTGATGTAAATTAAGAGATGTCAGAGGGGCGGCAACCCCGAAGACGAACCCAGGACGAACTACCAGGGCAAAGGACCATCCTCATGATCGGCAACACCGTCACACTGGTCGGCAACCTCACCGACGCCCCCTCGATCCGCTTCCTCGACAACGGCAGCAGCGTCGCCAACTTCAACCTCGCCGTCACCGAGCGCGTCTTCGACAAGTCCTCGAACGAGTGGAAGGACGGCGACACGGTGTTCGTCCGCTGCGGTGTGTGGAAGTCGGCTGGTGCCGAGAACGTGGCTGAATCACTGCCGAAGGGCTCGCGCGTCATCGTGACCGGCAAGCTGCGGCAGCACAACTACACCACCGACAACGGCGAGAACCGCTCGGTCCTGAACCTGGAAGTCGAGGAGATCGGCGTCTCGCTCCGCTTCGCGGTCGCCAAGCCGGTCAAGGCCACCCGCGCCGCCCAGACCCCCGCGCCGAGCTCCGACCCGTGGTCGATGCCCACATCGGCCGCCGCCGGAGCCGAGCGGTCTTCCTGACTGCCGAAGCCGTGCCCGGCCAGACCCGGGCACGGCCACCGGCCATCCGCTGAACCCGGTCCGCCGACGACTACCGCCTCCACGCCCGCATCCCTCTTGCGCGGGTCCGACTGGCAACGGCGCGGCGGACCCGCATCGCGGCACACCGCACCCCGACGCACGGCACTTCGCGGTCGCGCTGCGCGTGAGCCATGCCCCGTCCCGCGCGGGAGTACTTGGCTTGCAGCCCGCCTGCTCAGGCCGAACCGCCCGAGGGACTCGGCCCCAGCAGAGCGACAACGCCGACGAGGCCGGCCAGGACGCCCAACGCCCCATCTTCAGGAGTACACCAGTGACCATCCTTGAACACTCAAACTTGTGCGCGCCGGACTCACCGCGCGACTACCACTCCCCCTGTGATCTTCCCGCTGCCAGTCTCACCGAACTGGACGCGCTGTTCCGCGACATGGGCGATCTGATCGAATCGACGCTTGATCGGTGCACGTGGGCCGAAGACGAGATCGAAGCCGCCCAACTGCGCCACGGCGAATGGAAGCGCGGCCCGCTGTGGAACAGCTTTCGTCTACTGCGCCCCACGCATCAGCGCCCCTGGCCGGAACTGGTGTATCGCGCGCACTGCCAGGAACTGCTGAACCGCGTCGCCGCCGGCACCGACACACGCTCTGCCACCGACGCCGAAAAGCTCGCGGTCCTGTCCGCCGCCAGCCAAGCGGCGCCGTTGAACAGCGGAGCCGAAACCCTCTACCTCCGCATAGGAATCCGCCTCTTCCCCGACATCTTCGATGGAGTGGCCGACGTTCTCGACGTCCAAGCGTACGAGACGGTCCACGGCAGTCGCGCCGACGATTACGAGGCACAGCTCACGCGCAAGCTGGCCCAGCCATGGCGTACGAATGGCACCACCGCCAACGAGGTCGAACAGCAGCACATCTCGCCGCAGGAGTGAGCCCACCACACGTGGCACGAGCGCACCGGACACAGTCCGGTGCGCTCGACTGCTGCCCACCGGGCGCAGATCCAACCGGTCAGGTCATGGCTGACGCGGCGGGATCGTTCGGCGAGTCAGCGCTACGCCGTCCTCTGCAGGCTCCAGCGTCGCGATTCCTCGGCTTCATCTCGACCGCGACCGCCGAAGGGATCCGCATCGGCAGGCAGTGAGCCGCCGTGGCCCGCTCGCAGTGGCGAGCGGGCCATTGGCGTGTTCGCCTCGTTATCGACGTTCACAGGACCATCCGTCCGAGTCTGCGCCAGCAGGCCCCGCAGAGCACTCACACTCAGGCCGCATTGCTCGGCGATCTCCCCGTTCGTCAGGTTCAACTCACGCAGCGCCCGCACGGAGGATGCCGCCTGACGCTCGAACTCACTCGCCGATGCCTCCCCGTCGGCGAGCACCTTCTCCGCAGCCACCCGAGCGCGCCCGCGGACCCGCTCCGCCTCGAGCACCGCACCCAGCAGCGCCGCCGTCTGCGTCTCGATCTGATCGTCTAGCCGCGCCCGCGCCGCTTCCCTCGACGCCCGCAGCTCCTTCGCCCTGCGAACAGCCTCCGCCCGTGAACCAGTCGCCCGACGAGCCATCAGCACCACCAACCTTCCGTGAATAGACCATAGTCAATTTTCGAGTCGTGACTATAGACTAGATCGCATGGGAAGTGTCAAGACGCAGTCCGCCTCCGCAGACCGCCACACACAGCGCGGCGCCACATGGCGACCGCGCAATGACGCATCCCCGCGCATGACCACCCCAGCGGCCGCCCGCCGGCACGCACCCCTCACCGCAGGGCAGCCCACCCCGAAGCAGCGACCCACAAGACACCTCTTGCACCAGCTTCAAGATCACTTGATGCGTGTCCGAATTGACCGATTCAGAGCTGCAGCTTCTCGGCGGTGGTCGCGTTGATGACAATGCACAAACTCACCGCCGGAGACGGCTACACCTACCTCACAAGGCACATCGCCGGGGGCGACGTCGATCGCGTTCGAGGGCAGGACGCGGCGGGCTACTACACCGCCAAGGGCAATCCTCCGGGGATGTGGATCGGCTGCGGAGCGCCACTGCTGGACGTCGCCGGCCAGCGGGTGACCGAGGACCAGATGCGGCACGTTTTCGGCTCCGGGATGCACCCCGACGCCGACCGGATCATCGCCGAACACCTCGATGAGCACCTGCGTGCCGACATGACTGACCGGCAGCTCGCCAAGGTCCGCGCCGACGCGATCAAGGCCGCGACACTGGGGACCGCGTTCCCGGCCTACGAGCCGTTGGCCCGGTTCGACTCCCGCGTGGCCGAGCGGCTGGAACAGATCCGCGACACCACAGGCCGGCCACCGACTGAGGCCGAGATCAAGAAGATCCACACCGAGGAGTCACGACGAGCTCGTGCCGCTGTCGCGGGTTTCGACCTCGTGTTCGCGCCGGTCAAGAGCGCCGCGCTGGTGTGGGCGCTGGACGAGCGGCCCGAGGTTCGTGCTGCGGTGCAGGAGGCGCACGAAGCTGCCCGGGATGCGGCGCTGGAGATCCTGGAGACCCATGCCGCCTACACCCGCGCCGGCCGCGGCGGGATCGCGCAGATCGAGGCCAAGGGCTTGGTCGCGGCCCGGTTCGACCACTTCGACTCCCGGGCCGGCGATCCGAACCTGCACACCCACGTGGCGATCTCCTCCAAGGTGCAGGGCGTCGACGGCATCTGGCGCTCCCTTGATGCGCGTGCGCTCTACAAGATGACGGTCGCCGTCAGCGAGTTCTACAACACCCGGTTCGAGACCGAGCTAACCGGGCGGATCGGCGTGTCCTGGACCGAGCGGCCGGACACCACCGGCAAGCGCGAGCCGGTCCGGGAGATCGCCGGAATCGACCCGCAGATGGTCGCGCATTTTTCCTCCCGCCGGACCGAGATCGAAGCCCGCTACGAGCAGCTGCTGCGCACCTTCCGCCGCGAGCACGGATACGACCCGTCCCGCGCGGTGTGCCACGACCTCGCCCGCCAGGCCAACTTGGAGACCCGCGAGGGCAAGAAGGCGCCGCGCTCGCTGGCTGAGATGCGCGAGGATTGGCGGGTCTCGCTGGTCGACGCCTTCGGCCGCAAGGCGGTCCGCGAGCTGATGTCCGCGGTCACGGGAACTGCCGCGGAGCCGTCCGCGAAGACGGCCGAGCCGGTCGACGTCGATGCGATGGCGGCGGCCGTGGTCGCCCGTGTCGGACAGGGCCGGTCCACCTGGACCGTGTGGAACCTGCGGGCTGAAGCCGAGCGCTCGGCACGGATCGAGCACGGCGTATCCACCCCTGCCGAGCACCAGGAGCTGGTGTCCGCGATCGTCGCGGCGGCCGTTTCCCCGGCGCACTCCATCCGCGTTGACGCACCCGCCCTGCTGGACGAACCGGCTTCCCTTCGCCGCAGCGACAAGGAGTCGGTGTTCACCGAGCACGGCGCCGCACGGTTCACCTCCGCCGCGATCCTGGCGGCTGAAACCCGGCTCGTCGAGGCCGCCAAGACGCACACGGCCTTCGGCGCCACGACGGCCCGGGTCGGCGCGGTGCTCGACGGATTCGAGGCCCGATCCGGCGTCCGGCTGGACGCCGGACAGCGCGCCATGGCCACGGCCTTCGCCGTCGACGACCGCCTCGTGGTGGCTGGAATCGGCCCCGCCGGCTCGGGCAAAACCACCGCGATGCGCGCCTACGCCGAAGCGGTCGCCGCCACCGGGCAGCGACTCATACCCCTGGCCACCTCTTCGGCAGCCGCAGACGTTCTCGCCCGCGACCTGGGCACCAAGGCCGAGAACCTGCACAAGTTCCTGCACGAGTATTCCGATTCGCCGACCGCCAGCGCGTCCAAGGCGCTGTGGAGCGGGACCGGAATTCCGGCCTGGGCACGCGGGTTCGCACTGCGTCCCGGAGACGTCGTCCTGGTCGACGAAGCGGGCATGGCCGGCACCTTCAATCTCGACCGGCTCGTCCAGATAGCCACGCATCGCGGCGCGGTGGTGCGGTTGCTTGGCGACTACCGGCAGCTCGGCGCTGTCGAATCCGGCGGCGCGCTGCGGCTGATCGCCAATGAGGCCGGGGCCGTCGAGCTCAGCACGCTCCACCGCTTCCAAAACCCGCGCGAGGCCGAGGCCACCCTCAAGGTGCGGGTCGGCGACAGCTCCGCGCTCGACTTCTACGCCGACGCCGGCCGCATCCGCTCCGGCTCCGCTCAAGGCATGATCGAAGCTGCGTACGCTGGCTGGAAGACCGACATGCTGGCGGGCAAGAAGACCATCATGGCCGCCGCCACGACCGCCGACGTCACGGCGCTGTCCGCACAAGCCCGGCTCGATCGCATCGAGGCCGGCCACGTGGAGTCCGACGGCGTCCGGCTGCGGGATGGGAACCTCGCCGGCTTCGGCGACTGGATCGTCACCCGCGACAACGACCGCAAGAACAAGGTCGCTCGCGGCCGGGACTGGGTGAAGAACGGTGACGCCTGGACCGTTACCAAGCGCCATCGCGACGGATCGTTGACCGTCAAGAACATCGCGCACGAGGGCACTGTCCGACTGTCCGCCGAGTACGTCGCGAACAGCGTGGAGCTGCTGTACGCCACCACCACTAACCGTGCGCAGGGCTCGACCGTGGACACCGCCCATCCGCTGATCACTCCCGAGATGAGCCGCGAGAACTTGTACGTGATCCTCACTCGCGCCCGGCAGCGGACGACGTTCTACGTCGAGACCCACGAGCTGCTGCCCTTCGACGAGGACGATCGCCTTGACCGGGTGAAGAACGATCCGCGCCAGTTCGCTGCTCACGAAGTCCTAACCACCATCCTCAACCGCGAGGGCAACGAGCCTTCCGCGACCGAAACGATCGCGGCCTCCCAGCAGGCCGCCGGTTCGCTGGCGACGATCGCCCCGCGCTTCCAGCATGTGCTGGAGACTGCGGTCCGGCCGGCCTACAAGGAGCTCGTCTACAAGACGTTCACCGTCGACGACAGCACCGAGAACGGCGACACCTCGATCCCGGACGCCATCGCCACCGGCCCCGGATACGCCAAGCTGCGCCGCACCCTCCTGGCCACCGACCAGGCCGGCCACAGCCCCGCCGCGCTGCTCGCCCGAGCCGCCAACGACATCGGCATCACCGACGCCGACAGCCTGTCCGACCAGCCCGCCGCAGACCTCGCCCGCCGGATCAACACGCTTCTCGACCTACGCCACACCGCCGCTCCCGAGCAGGACCGGCGCCCGGCCAGACTGCCCGTCTGGTACTCGATACCGGCCGCGGCGGACGCCTCCACCGCGGCCGACATCCCGCCCTACCTGCGTCACGCCCAGGACGTGATCGCTAGTCGCGTGGACCAGCTCGCGGACATCGCGCTCGCCGAGCGACCCGCATGGCTCACCGTCCTCGGACCGGTTCCCGGCGACGAACGCGCCGCCGTCGATTGGCGCCGGCACGTCGCGGCCGTAGCCGCGTACCGCGACCAGCACCAGATCACGACTGACGATCCGAGACAGGTTCTCGGTTCGCACTCCGACGCAGACGATGCTGCTGGAACGCCATACCGTCACGCAGTGCAGGCAGTTCTCGCGGCTCGCGACATCAACCATCTCGACGACCACGCTGACCCCCGTGAGCTCTACCGCGCGCTGCCGGAGGACGACCGCCAGAGAGTCAACCTCATGATCGCCAGTTCGCTCGGAGCTCTGTTCCTCGATCCTGACGTGTCCGCCAGCGAGTGGCCGGCCTTGCTCCCGGAGCACGCCGAGCATCTGCGGCTCGCACTCCTGGCGCACGGGCACTTGGGCCAGCGCGGGCAGGGTCCGGCCGACACCGCAGTGTCGTCGACGCGGCCCGTGGAGATGACCCTTGCAGACCGCCGCCGGGCAACGCGCGACGCCGAACGCGCCGCCTGTCGCGAACGAATCCTCAGCGGTCAGGGTCGGGATCAAACGCCCTCTCGCCAGCAGCGGCAGGGACAGACAGTCGCCAAACGGATAGCCAAACCGGAGGAGGGCCTGCGGCTGGTCGAGCAGCCCCAGCAGACACAGCAGCAAGGCCGACAGGTCGGGATGTAACGACGGCTCGCCCAGTATTCTGACGCCTATGACTTCATCTGAAGCCCCCACTCGCGGCTGATTTCAACAGCCGGTCGACGAGCCGCCAACCTATGCCAAGGCCTTAATTAGCAGCTCGGCAGTCGCGTAATTACCCGCGGCGACGAATGGCAGTTGGTTGCCATTAGCCAGCACGTGAGGCTTGCTGTCGGCGGTAAGGACGGCACCTCCAGCCTCAGCGATCAGCAGGAGGCCGGCAGCATGATCCCATGGGAGGTCCCAGGTGAGGATCATGGCGTCGAGCCGTTGCGCTGCGACTTCTACGTATGTGAGCCCACACGCCGACAGCGGAGCAAATGCGATACCGCGCTCGCAGAGGCCGGCGTACTTGTGGCGGTCGGCGTTGGGCCACCATTCCTCGTCGGCAGCCGCGACGCGCAGACCGTGCATCGAGCGAGGCCCAGGCGTGATACGCAGCGGCACCCCATTCGACTTCGCACCCTGGCCCGTAAGTGCGGTCGCGGACACACCGACAATGGGGCCGTAGGTCCACGAGGCAACCAGCCGACCGCCGTACGCCAACGTCACGAGAGTCGCGAAGTTCGGGTCACCAGCGACAAAGTTCCGGGTTCCGTCGATTGGATCGATGATCCAGACGGGGTCCGGACCATCGAGAAGCGTCATGACGGTCGGGTCGTCGGCGACGCGTTCCTCGCCGACTACAACCGAGCCAGGCACGAACGCTTGGAGTCGTTTCGCCAAGGTCTCCTCGGCGGCGCGGTCGGCGACGGTCACTGGATCGTTGGGCCCCTTCTCCGCGATGTCGGCAGGGCGGAGGTGGCGGAATCGGGGAACGATCTCATTCGCGGCCGTTTCGCGGATTATCCGCTCGACTTCGACCATCGCCTTCATGTCGATCAACGTCATTACTAGGACCTTCCTTCTGTTGGCACCATTACCGCGGTGTTCCGTGTTCGGCCATAGCGGCGATGATGGAGGCGAGGTGAGCGATTAGATCAGCCGGTTCGTCCGTCGCGGCGAGACTCGTGAGCGTTCGATGCGGTAGAAGATCGAGATCAGCTGGACGGCGGCGGTCCGTCCAGAGGACGACACGCCAGGCCAGCGTGACGCCGAGAGCCTGCATGCCACCACCGCAGCGCGCCGCGAGCTGTTCAGGAGCGTTTCGGCCGGCGTAGATGAGGTCGCGAACCGTGTGGAAGAGGAAGTCTGCGTAATCGAGCACGGCTGGGCCGACCGTCGCGGCTTCCCAGTCGACGACGTAGCGCTCATGATCGGAAGCGATGAAGTGTTCGGGCTTGATGTCCCCGTGCAACCTGATGCTGTCGACCGAATCCAGGATCCGAAGTCGTTCACAGAGTTCAGGCCACCATGGACGGGATCGTGCTCGATGGGACAGCTGTTCGTTCACGGACGCGCTATTCGGCCGGTCTTGGCAGCTGCCAGGCCAGCAGGCCAAGCCGCGTCCGTCGTGGAGTCTCGTCATGAGCTCAACGACGTTGTCGACGAACGCGTCGAGCCCGATTTCGTTGTCCAGCCGCCCGGGACTGCCAGCCACATTCTCAAAGACGCTCCACGTCGTCGTGGCCGTCGCGCCAGAATGCAGGAGTCTCGGCACGGGGATTCCGTGACTGGGCGCCTGTTCGATGGCCGCGCGTTCGCGTTCTTGACGTTGAGCTGGCGAGATCCCTCTATAGATCTTGAGGCGGACAGTGCTGTCCGTGCTCTTCGCGTTCACCGAGTAGGGCTTCCAGAGCGGCATGTCGAAGTCGCCGAAGACCTGACGCAGCGTGTCGATCAGCAGGCCGACCTCACGGAGATCGCCGTCATCCATGTCCGTTCCGATCGTCGATGAGCCGGGCTATCTCATGCCAGGGGGTCTGTAGGCGCGTCACCAGGGACCAGTAGTCGTGGGTCGCTCGCACCGCCGCGCTGCTGCCGAGTGACGTCTCGCCAGCGGGAATCGACTGAAGCAGCCGTCGCGCGGCAGATCCCGGGCCCCTGGCCGAGGGCCGGACGCCCGAGCCGAGCATGAGCGTCAGCGTCCGGACAGCGTCGAGCGTGTCCGTGTTGACGGCTTCAGCGAGGTCACCGAAGACGGTTCGAGCCCAATCGCCGCGAGTCCGGGCCAAACGAAGGCGCTCCAGGCCGGATCCCAGGTCGGTGACCATGTAGGCGGGCTCGTCGGTGTTCCAGATGAGGACAAGGTCGCCGATCGGCATTCCGGCGTGGGCGAAGCGGAGCGTGATGCCGGAAACCTCTCGGCGTTGCCACGTCGTAGCGCTGCCGTAGGTCTTGATGTGGCGGGCGTGAAGTCCGATTTTCGACAGGACAGTGAGCCAGACGTCGACGGTTGCTGCGTGCTCCTCGACACTCGCGATCCGGCGGACGAGGGATGTGTTGACGAAGGAGGTGACGCGTCCTGCGATGAGGTGCCCGTCTGCGTCGCGGCGCGCGTTGAGACGGACAACAGGTTGGGCGAGGAAGCCTTCTCGGTAGGTGAAGGGCTCCTTGTACTTCACGTGGGGATCGAGTGCCTGGATCGCGGAGATGACGAAGTCGGTCTCCTTGCCCCAGCGCAGCGGCAGGGGGTCAGACCGGGGATATCCGACGTCGCCGAACGCCGAGTCGAGAGAAGCCAGCAGCTCTGCCCATGACGGCGGTCGGCGCGCGGGCCGGAAAGGGCTGCCCGCCTGCTTGTGTTCGATCGCGATGTCGTCGCCGTGAACGTCAACGATCCACTGCGGCCCGAAAACGCGCCGGAGCGTCGCGACAACTTGGTCGCTCGTCGGCGGATTCACGGGCGGGTGGCGAGCCGCTGAAAATGGCGTTGGGGGTCAAAAAGTTGTCTCCCGACTGTTCGTACGTCCGTCGCGCGCAGCGTGGCGGCCCGTTCGATCGCCGCGGCCAGCTCGTGCGCGGCCTGCTTGTCGTCGGTCTGCGGAGTGACGACGGCCGTCGTCCCCGCCCCGTCACACAGCGCCGCGTCGGCGCATGTTCCTGACCGCCACGCGAGAGCGGCGACGGGAGTGCCAGCGCGCAGCGACTCTCCGAGCGTTGCGACGCCAGCCTCGACGTAGTGGCGGCCGTAGGTGTAGACGCAGACAGCGCCTTCGCGAAAAGCCGCCCCCTTCACGGCACCGCCGACCTCTCCGACGAGCTCGACATGCGGAGCCGCGAACAGGTCACTGTACGTTTCCATGTAGGCGGAGTCGAAGACCGGCCCGAAGAAGCGTATTCGGCGGCCGAGCAGTCCAGCGGCCATCGCGGCAAGGTGCGGCGCTTTGTCCGCGTCGAGCCTTCCGACCCAAATGAGGTCCTCGCCGTCGATCGGCTCCCCGTCGTCCTCGTCGAGCCCGAGGTGGACCGCCAGCTCGAGGACCGGCTGGTGTTCGGCGTACCGCTCGACCATCTCCGGCGAGTAGCAGTACAGCCGCGATCGCTCGCCGTCGAACGCGTCGTCTCGGTGGACGAAGCTCGGTGCGTGTTGAAACGTCGCGACCTCGCAGTCTAGGAAGTCCCAGGTGCGACGCCAGTCGTGGTGTGACGGGTACTCGTGACCGACGATCAGAAGGTCGTACCCGGCGGCCCGCAGCTCCTTCGCTTCAAGCGAACCGGGTTCGACGTCCTCCAGGCGGATCGGCCTGATGGTCCAGTCATCGCCGACCTCTCGGCGCCATCGCGGGCCGAGCAGATGGACGTCGGCGCCTGCGAGTCTTCCTCCGAGGGCCGTGGCCCACAGCCATCGTTCGATCCCGCCGTATCCGGCCAGCGGGAAGTCGTATGGCCCAGGGAAGTCGCAGACGCCGACGAGCATCTATTTCTCCGGTGTTCCGTCCGGCGCGAGGCGTCGGAAGCCGAGGTACGGGACGAGGACTTCCGGCATGAGCACCGAACCATCCTGTTGTTGGAACTGCTCCAGGATCGCGGCCACCGTGCGGCCGATCGGCAGCCCTGAGCCGTTGAGCGTGGCGGCGAAGCCTCGGTTGCCGTCCTTGTCGCGAGTCCTGATGTTGGCGCGGCGGGCTTGGAAGCTGCCGCAGTCGGAGCAGGAGGAGATCTCGCGGTACTTGCCCTGGCTGGGCAGCCATACCTCGATGTCGTACGTCTTGGTTGCCGAGAAACCCATGTCGCCGGCCGGGAGGACGACGACGCGGTACGCCAGGCCCAGCTCGCGCAGGCAAGCCTCCGCGTGGCCGACCATCTGCTCCAGCTGGTCGCTCGACGCCTCGGGAGCGGAGATCCGCACCATCTCGACCTTCGAGAACTGGTGCAGACGGATCAGGCCGCGGGTGTCACGACCGTAGGAACCGGCCTCCGACCGGTAGCAGGGCGTGTGCGCGGTCATCGCGAGCGGCAGCGACGTGGTGTCGAGAATCTCGTCGGCGTAGAGGTTCGTCAGCGGAACCTCCGCCGTCGGGATCAGGTACAAGTCACGTGAGCCGACGCCGGTCTTGAATAGGTCAGCCTCGAACTTCGGCAGCTGGCCGGTCCCGGTCATCGTCTCGCGAGTGACCAGGTTCGGCACCGAGTACTCGACGTAGTCGTGGCGGGACGTGTGCAGGTCCAGGAAGAACGAGGCGATCGCCCGCTCCAAGGCCGCGCCGGCGCCGCGCGCCACGACGAACCGAGGTCCTGACAGCTTGGTGGCGCGCTCGAAGTCGAAAATGCCCATCGTCTCGGCGAGGTCGACGTGATCCTTCGGCTCGAAAGAGAACGACGGAACCGCTCCGTGGCTGCGGACCTCGACCGCGAAGTCGTCCGAGTCGCCGTCCGGAATGTCGTCCGACGGCAGGTTCGGGATGGACAGCATCAGCTCGCGGATCTGGGCTTGGAGCGCTTCCTGCTCCTCCTCGCGCTGGGCGATTTCGCTCTTCAACTCGCGAGCGCGTTCCTTGAGCGCCACCGTGTCGCCACCTTCGCGGGCGGTCTTCTGCACGTCGGCAGCGATCCGCCTGGCCTCGGAGCGGAGCTGGTCGGTCGCCTGGATTGCGGAGTTGCGACTAGAAAAGAGAGACTCCAGCGAAGACAGATCCAGGGAGTAGCCGCGGCGCGCCAGGCGACGGACGGCGTCGGTCTCCGGGTCCAGAAGGACGCGAGGATCATGCATGAGGGCCTCTTCCTCGTAGGGGTAGATGTTTCCGCTGCTGAAGGTATCAACTCCAGCGGGTACATCCCGCGCGAATCATCAAGCGCCGCTACACTCCGTTACGGAGGCACTGCCGCGAGACGGCAGCGCTCGAAACCACGCAGGACTTCGATCATGCGTGCGACACGCTGGTCTCTGGCCTCCAGGTAGAAGAGGAGCCCGTCCAGTGCCAGCGCTGCCGACCAGGTCAGGATGGCTTCTCTGGTCGCGGTGCCGTGCAGGTCCGCCAAGCGGAGCCGTTCGTCCTGCCCGTCCGCGAGGTCGTAGTAGACGGTCCAGAACGCCCAGTCGAATGCCGCGTCCCCGATCATTGGCAGGGGGTCGATGACGACCGGCTGGCCGTCGCTGTCCCACAGCACGTTTTCGCGATACAGGTCGGCGTGCAGCAGGACCGGGGGGCCGCCGATTTCGGGCAGTCGGTCGCAGGCTGCGGTACCTGCGTGGACGCAGTCGCTCGGGACTCTGTCCGCGAAGATCGCAGTCCGTCTGCGGACGCGGGGCAGGATGTCGATGTCGCGGTAGTCGGAGAGCAAGGGCAGGTTGCGACTGGCCTGGTCAAGCGTCACAGTGTGCAGCTCGGCGATCGCCGCGGCTACGGCCGGCGCGTCCTGTGGCGGACGTGGCTGCCCTCCGGGTCGTTCGCCGACTATTCCCATCATGGCGATCTGAAGATCATCGGCACATCCGATGAGACTCGTCACAGGCCCGGACTGCCAGAGTCGCAGAGCCGTCGTCTCGCGAATGTACCGCTCGTCAAACCACGCCTTCAGGAGTACGTCGGCACCGTCACAGGTACTGCCGCGCGCGATCACGGAGGCGTGACCGGCGTCGTGGTAGCCGCTCAGAGCCACTCCCCAGCGAGCGGCGGCGGCAGCGAGGAACTGCGGCACTGCCTGCAGCCAGGTCTCGGCGTCGGTTCCGTAGTGCGCGAGGATCCGCTCTCGGCAGCCGGAAGGAACAGGCTCCAGGGCTCCGGTTCGGGTCATCAGCTCAGCACCAGGCCGTCGGCCAGGATCTCGTCGGTGAGCGCGGGGAAGCCATTCAGCGTGTTCATCACCAGCGGCATGACGGCATCGGTGTCGACCGTTCCGACTGCGAGCCGGATCAGCACCCGCCACGGCCGGTCCAGTCGCTGACCGGTCGCGCTGACCAGGTGGACCTCGGCGTAGTCGCCGGTGGCCTCGTGCAGCGCCTGGGCCAGGCGGACGGCGGCGACGTTGTAGAGCTTGCCGACGTGGTAAACGGGGTTCTTGCCGTTCGCGCCCTCGACATTCATCGGCCGCAACGGGGTGATCAGCCCGCTGACCCGGTTGCCCCGGCCGACGACGCCCTCGTCGCCGGACTCGATGGAGCTGCCGGTCAGGGTCAGGTACAGCTCGTCGCGTTCGGGGATGTCGCGGACGTTGATGCGGAAGTTGACGGGCAACTCGGGGAAACGCTCGGCGGCCAGCCGGCGGCACTCGGCTGCGACCGTCTCCTTGTTCTCCAGATACTGCGCGCGGGAGCTGACGAAGGACGACTTCTGCGGAACGCAGGTCACGACGTCGATCTCCTGGGTGGTCGCGTACCCCATGAGCTTGACGTCGGAGCCGCACCACGGATGGGCGAGCGTGAAGTCGTTCACCGTGGTGAACCGGTCGACCAGGTCCTTGACGAACCGCTCGAAGTCGCTGGCCGGCGCGTACCCAGTGCCGAGCGAAGTGTCGTTGGCGATCCGGACTTGCCGCTCCCGCAGATCCTCCACTGAGCTCGGCTCGAACCACTTCGTACGTTCCGGCGAGGAGCCGTCGTCGGTGTGGACTGCTCCCGGGCTCGAGTTACTCGTGACGTTCAGTTCGATTTTCAGGTGCTCGTCGAGCTCTGGCAGACGGTCGTGGAAGAAGCCGCGTACCGTCTCCACGATGATCTCGTCCACGGGGATCGCCGATCCCCCGCACGAGCCGGCCGCGCGGCCGTTAACCAGCACGCGAACCGGGTCGAGCATCTGACCACCGCCGTAGCGGACCTCGCATGCCCCGCCCAACAGCGCGAGTTTGTCGAAGTTGTGGTGCAGGACGGCGCCGAACGTCTCGTGCGTGCAGCGGCTGTAGGCCACGGACAGGTGCTCGGCCAAGTGATCGGCCAGCGTGTCAGGGTGACCGTGGCCCTTGCGTTCGACGATCGACAGCGGCGATGGCGTGGCCTCGCCGATCTCGAACTCGATGGTGCTCTCGTCGACGGTTACGCGGGTACGTGACATGACGGGCCTCATCCCTCGCTTGTACGTGTCCACGCCGGAGCGCGGGCCGGATCGGAGTCGCTGGCCTCACAGGTTGCTCGTACGGGGTTCGTTTCGAGCGTCGCCGACAAAGCGCGTCAATCGGGACGTCCGCGCGCCGAACCGGTGCTGAACCCGCGCTGAACCGGTGGACCCGACAGCCGTGCGAGTGGCAGTAGCCTGATGGTGGTGATCGGTCGCGAACAGGAGCCCGCGTGGACGGTGTACAGCAGTGGTCCGGGCGCGAAGCGCGCGCGCTCCGCATGGCGCTGCGCATGAGCCTTCGTGTGTTCGCCGAACACCTCGGGATCAGCCATCGCACGGTGTCCAAGTGGGAGGCTGGCGGCGCGGAGCTGATCCCGGTCCCGGACTCCCAAGCCCTTCTCGACACCGTCCTCGAACGAGCAGGCGGCGACGTCGCACGGCGCTTCCGACAGATTCTCGACGGCGGTGTTGACGACGCGTCCGTGAGCTCCGGGAGTCTTATCCTCATCCCGCCAGCGGAGCCCGGATTGATCGACAGAGACAACGACTTCGAGACGCT
This sequence comes from Catenulispora yoronensis, assembly GCF_039531695.1. Lineage (NCBI taxonomy): Bacteria > Bacillati > Actinomycetota > Actinomycetes > Catenulisporales > Catenulisporaceae > Catenulispora > Catenulispora yoronensis. The sequence continues at coordinate 131,723 of NZ_BAAAQN010000017.1, read as the reverse complement.
GATCGCCTCGCTTACAGCGGCATGGGACAGCACCGAGAACCATCCCGTCGCGGTCTGCGGGCCGGGCGGCTTCGGAAAGACGACGCTCGCGACACAGACTTGCCACGATCCTCGAGTGCAGGAGCTCTTCCCGCAGATCCTGTGGGTCGAGACCGGCGAGGACTGCACTCCGGCCCGCATCGTCGAGCTCATCTCCGACGTGTGCGTGCATCTGGAAGGTGTCCGGCCAGCCTTGACTGATCCGGAGCAGGCCGGCTTCCACCTGGCACGGGTCTTGGGCGATCGGCGCGTGCTCCTCGTTATCGACAACGTCTGGTCAGCCGCCGACCTCGCCCCGTTCCTCCTCGGAGGCGCGCGATGCGTGCGGCTGGTGACGACGCGGAACCTTCGCGTCTGTCCTACAGGAACCCAGGTGCTCCGGCTGGGCCCGATGTCCCCGCACGAGATCAGCGAACTGTTGAGCCGGGCGATCGCGTCTCTGCCGCGCGCGGACGCAGTCCGTCTGGCTGAACTGTGCGGCGGATGGCCACTGCTCGCGACGATCGTCGGCGCGAATGTGTCGAACGACGTGAGTTCCGGTGCCCCGATGGGCCGCGCCGCTTCGGACGCGGGTGAGTCACTGCGGATCTACGGCCCCAGGGCGTTCGACGTCTGGGACGCGGACCAACGTCACAGCGCTATCGGTCATGCGATCATGGCGAGCCTGCGGAGCCTCGACGAACACGTCACGATCAGCGGCGGAACCGGGCTGCGGGAGCGGTACCTCTCACTGGCCGCCTTTCCGCCATCGGTGCCGGTCCCAATCGATGTGCTCACCCAGTGGTGGCGGCACGCGTCGGGGTGGTCAAGAACCTCGGTCCGACAGTTCTGCCGGATCCTGGCTGATCGATCATTGATCGGCTCCTACCAGGCCGATCGAGACGCGATCGTCCTGCACGACGTGTTCCGCTCGTACCTCCGAAACGAGATCGGAGACGGGTGGTCCGAGCTGCACCGATCGTTGGTCGACGCGTACCGCCCCGGCGGCGAGTGGTCGTCCCTCGGTCCTGAGCATTCCTACATGTGGCGCTACTTGTCATACCACCTGCACGAAGCAGCCCTCGATCCAGAACTTGTCGCGCTCCTGGCGTCGCCGCGGTACATCGTGAACAAGGCGGCCTACGTCGGCCATCAGTCCCTGGCAGCCGATCAGGAGGCGCTGCGCGCTGCCACCGTGTCGACCGGCCACGTCGGGTTCGATCGCGATCTGCACGCCTCCGCCGTCGCGATGACCGATGCCGGATACCTCCTGCGTGACCTCAATGAACCGGCTGATCTCGCGACCACCTTGCTAGTGGCGTCGATGCGCCAAGAAGCGCTCGACACCACCGTCGACGAGCTTCGCATGATCGCCTCCGAAGCTGCCTCGCCAGTTGTGCCGACCTGGGCGAGACGGCTGACGGACCAGACCGCGACCGGCGGGCACGTCGGCGCGGTGGTCAGCGTCTCGGTTAGTGGTGAACTCGTCGCTTCCGGAGGCGAGGACGGCGTCGTGCGCCTGTGGGACCGCGAGCGTACGGCGTTGATCCGCGAGTGCCGCGGTCATGCGGGGTGGGTCTACGCCACCGCGCTCACGCGCGACGGCACGTTGCTTGCCACTGCCGGGGATGACGCCGTAATCCGGCTGTGGCGGGTGCCCGAGGGCAGGCTCGTGGGCCTGCTGCTGGGCCATACGCGGCGTATCCGATCTCTCGCCTTCGACGACGCGGGCTCGATCCTTGTGTCCGGGGCGGAGGACGGAAACGCGTACGTCTGGGACGTGCACCGGAGAAGTCTGCTGCGCGCGATGGAGACCAGCGGTACGCCTATCTGGTCGGTCGCCATTGGATGCGGAGACAGCATCGTCGCAGTGTCAGGCGAGGACGAGTTCGTCAGGGTCTTCGATCTGGAGTCCGGTACTCTTCGCGATGAGAAGGCTACTCACCACGATTGGGTGCGAGCCGTGGCCTTCGCACCGGACGTACCGCTGCTGGCATCGGCGTCAGGGGACCGGTCCGTTCGGCTGTGGAACGTGGCGGGCGGTCGGCTCACAGCGGTACGGGAGATTGCCACACCAGCTGCGAGGCCCCGCAGCGTCGTCCAGTCCGATCGTGGTGATCTGACGCTCGTCGCCGACGAAGACGCGAAAGTGCGGGCGTTCACCGCGACTGGTCTCGCAGGCGAGGTAAAGATGCCGATGGGCGTCGACTGGGTCCGATCGCTCGCATGCACCGGGGACGGCGGCGTGGTCATCGGCTGCGAGGACGGCGGATTGCGACAATGGCTTGGGCCGGAGAGCCGCGACGTCACCGAGCTGGGCTCCGGCGCGAACACCGTTTGGTCGACTGCTTTCGCGGACGCCGGCCGCGTCGCGATCCTCGGCTACGGCGACGGGACGATCGATATCTGCGCCGCGCGCACTGGCGAGGTCCAGCGTCGCGAGGCCACCGGCCGGGGACGGATCTGGTCCGCGGCATCTGGAGGCGGTCTACTCGCTACGGGCTGCGGAGACGGGACGATTCTCCTTCTTCGTCTTGATGACGACGAATGGCGGCTCGAGCTGAACGAAGAAGAACCCCGATGCTGGGCCGTCACTGTCGATGACTCCGGGGCCCGACTGGCCGTGACGACTGGCAGAGGCTTCGTGCAGCTATTCGAGACCGTGACTGGCGCGCTGGTGTGGGAGCGGGACGCGCAGGCCGGACGAGTTCGCTCGATTGCGTTCGACGCGGCGGCCAAGCGTCTCGTTTCCTGCGGCGGGAGCGGAGCCGTCACCGTCTGGGACGCCGAGTCTGGCGACATCGTCGACTCCTTCGCCAACCCCGCGGGGTGGGCCCGGTGCGTTTCGATCGATCCGGCCGGAGCCCGCGTCGCGGTCGGCTCTGGCACCGGCGACGTTTACGTGCGCGACATCGTTGCTGAACGGTTCACTGCCCACCTTACCGGCCATGCCGGACGTATCCTGATGCTCGGCTTCGCCGATGATCACGATGTGTTGACCACGGCATCCGCCGACGGGACGGCGCGGGTCTGGTCACTCAGTCGGCAGGTTCAGCTCGCCGAGACGCGGCTCGACGCGTCGCTCCAATGCGCGGCATGGGACAGAACCAGCGGCCAACTCCTTACCGGGAGCGCGGACGGGCTCGCGCTCCTTCACCTGAACCGAACCAGCTGAGCGAAGGATTTGAACAGATGACGAGCGGCGCACCCCGCGTGACCCCGATCGTGTCCGACAGCCCGGGATCATTCGCCTGGGGCGTGTGGAATCAGCGGCATCCGGTCCTGATCAAGCAGATCCGCGACGCGTATCCGTACCCGCCCGCAGCTCATGAGGCGCTGGAGGCGCTCCTCGCAGAGTCGATTGCCGGTGACATTCAGAAGCTGCCGAGCGACGTCCACGACTTCGCGATGTGGGAGCAGTGGTGCGACGACCAGTATGGTCGCCCGTGGGCGCAGGCGCCGTTCCTCTGGGCTGAGTCCTACTTCTACCGCAGAGTTCTGGAAGCAGTCGGCTACTTCCGGCCCGGACCATTGCGAGGCGTGGACACATTCGCGCCGTTCAAGCAGGCCGAGCTCGCGACGCCCCTCGTAGAGACTGAGTTAACTGCCCTCGACGCACTCGCTGGCCTCGGCCTCTCGGACCAGCGGCATGCCGTGCTCACCGCGTCGCTGTGGGGCAACCGCGCCGATCTGGGTTTCCGCATTACCGCAAAGGGACCCGATCACGGCGCTCCAGAGGCCGACTTGATCGTCGACGATAGCGCGACCGCCTGGGTGATCCTGGACGACGCGCCAAGTGCGGTGGTCCACCTGGTCGCGGACAACGCCGGCCGGGAACTACTCGCCGACCTGGTGCTCATCGACCATCTCCTGACCACCGGCGCGGCCGTACAAGTCGTCCTACACGTCAAGCCGCAGCCCTACTACGTGTCCGACGCCAACGGCTCCGACGTCGTCGACGTGACGCGCCGCATCGCTGCGGCCCCTGGCGACGCAGCCGACATCGGTCACCGACTGTGGGCCGCGCTCACCGACGGCACACTTCAGCTACGAACCCACGCCTTCTGGTGCGCGCCACTGCCGTTCGACCGGATGCCGACCGACCTCGTCATGGAACTGTCGAAAGCGACGCTAACGATCCTCAAGGGGGACCTGAACTACCGCAAGCTGGTCGGCGACTGCACCTGGCCCGCGACGACGCCGTTCGGTGAGCTCACCAGCTATTTCCCCTCCCCGGTCGCTGCGCTTCGCACCCTGAAGTCCGACGTCGCTGTGGGGATCGGCCTCGCTGAACTCGAGCAGCTTGACGCGAGCGGCGCGCAGTGGCGAACGGATGGAACGCACGCACTGATCCAGGTCCGCAAGTAGCACGTCGGGGGCCACCGATTCGGCACGGGTGCCGCACTGGTTCGGCAGCACGTCATTCCCCAGATCACAGCGTTCGCCGACGCTGAACATATGGACAGCAGTGAGAACCTCTCGACGGACGTCCGCCGCGCGGCCCAGATCCTGAACGCGCGCACTGTCCCGCGCCTTGGGATCGACCGTGGCGGACGGCCCGAGCGCATCATGCACGCCCTCGACGGGCTCTTGGAGCCCGCCGACGCCGCCGCGATCGGCGACATCTCCGCACAGCTCTGGACCGCCTGCCGAACACTGCTTGGGGTTGCCGAAGTCGAACCGGACTACATCTTGGGTCTGGAGGCGGGCGGGATCGTGCCAGCCGTCGGCCTCGCGATGGCGAGCGGCCTCCCGTACAAGATCGCCTACAAGCTCAGGCTCGCCCTGCCTGGCACCATCCAGTTCATCGAGCCGCACAGCGCCCGCCGCGAGATGTACGCGTACGGGATCGAACCTGGCCAGCGCATCCTAATCGTCGACGACGAGATCACCACCGGCCGCACTATCGCGAACCTCGTGCGGATCCTCCGACAGGCCGATGCCGAACCCCTTGGGGCCGCTTGCCTGATCGAAGACGCCAGCTGCGGCGGCCGGGAGCGGCTCAGTGAACTGGGAGTGCCACTCGCGACCCTCATGACATTGCCATGCCTGGGCTGAAACGGACCGAGCGGTTGGCCGACGACTTCTTCCTCATGGTCCACGACGATCTTTCCGGACGTCCTCGACTTTCGGACCGGATCCTCGGCCTCGGCCTTGCCGGTGCCCTGCTTTGCGAGCTAGCGATCCTGCGCGCGATCGACGTCGAGGACGGAGAGCTGACCACCAGCACCGACCGCGAGGACGGCAACACGACGACCGCCGGCGCCGACGAGCCGTCGTCGCTCACCAGCGAGCTGGTTCGTGAAGTTAGGGGCGAGCAGCGGCTGCCTGTGCGGGACTGGCTCAACTACCTCGCGGCTGACGCGGCTGAGCGGGTCGCCGGCCGGATGGCAGCTGAGGCCCTGGTCTACCGCAAAACGTCGCGTCTGAAGCTTTTGGGTGTGTCGGATCGGTGGATGCCTATGGACACCACGACCGCGGAGTGGCCGGCGATCGACGTCAAGCTCAAGGTCCACAACGGCAACGCGTACACCCATCACCTCGTGCTATTCGGACTGACCCGTGCGACGGGTCTCCGACATCCTTCGCTGTTCGAGGTACAGGGCCGGCTGGAAGATCCCGCGGCTTTGGAAAAAACGCTGGAGCCTCTGGACGGCACGCTTCCGCTGCGGCAGCTGCTGGCACATACCGAGGCCGCTGTTGGCAGTGCCGTGACCAGCCAACGCATCGGCTGACCCGCTTCTGCGCACCACCTATCCGCTACCGACCTCTCCCGAGGAGTTCTCCGTGCCCAGACGATCACCAGCCCCCAGCAAGGTCTCAGCCGCGCTGGCCCGCGACCGGCTCGGCGTCACCGGCGTCATGTTCTTCATCCTGGCCGGGGTCGCGCCGCTGACCGTGACAGCCGGGGTCGTGCCCACCGCCTACGCCGTGACCGGCCTGACCAGCGTCCCGGCTGCGTTCCTCGTGGTCGCCGTGGTGCTGGGCGTCTTCGCCGTCGGCTACGTGGCGATGGCCCAGCGGATCCCGAACGCTGGCGCCTTCTACGCTTTCATCTCCCACGGCCTGTCCAAGCCGGCCGGGGTCGGCGGCGCGTTGGTGGCCGTGGTGGCGTACAACGTCCTGCAGGTCGGGCTCTACGGCATGATCGGCCCGTCGCTGCAGTCGTTCGCCGCCGACAACTTCGGGGTGAACGCCCCGTGGGGCGTGTGGGCGTTCGGCGCGTGGGCGGTGGTGACGATCCTGGGTCTGATGCGCGTGGACCTGTCCGGTCACCTGCTGGGCGTGCTGTCGACGATCGAGCTTGTCGTGATCGTCGCCCTGACGGTGCGCGGTCTGGCGCACCCGGCGGTCGGAGGGATCAGCGCTGCTGCCCTGTCCCCGACCAGCCTGCACTTCACCGGCCTCGGCGCCGTCCTGGCGGTCGCCGTGCTCGGGTTCACCGGGTTCGAGCAGGCGCCCGTCTTCAGCGAGGAGGCCCGCGATGCAAGGCGCACGATCCCGCTGGCGACGTTCGTGTCCCTGGCCGTGATCGCCGTCGTCTACGCCGGTGCGTCTTGGGCGTTGGACGTGCACTACGGCAACCAGGTGGTGGCAACCGCTCAGGGTCCTGGCAGCGCGACGATGCTGTTCGCCATGGCGCCGGGCCTGCTGGCCAGCGCCGCCCGCACGCTGTTCCTGACCAGCCTGCTCGCGGCGGCGCTGGCGTTCCACAACGCGGTCGGCCGCTACATGTGGGCACTGGGCCGCGAGCGGGTGCTGCCGGCGGCGATGGGGATCACCCGTCCCGAAGGCTGCCTCGGGAGTGCAGAGTCTGCTCGGTGCCGTGGCGATCGGGTTGGCGTTGGCGCTGCATTGGGATCCGGTCGGGCAGTTGTTCTTCTGGGGCGGGACCACCGGCGGCTTCGGGATCCTGCTGCTGCTGGCCGCTACGTCGGCGGCGGTGGTGAAGTACTTCGCCACGACAGCGAGCGAGGAGAACATCTGGCGGCGCTTGGCCGCTCCGGCGGTATCGACCGTGCTGCTGGTCGTCATGGCCTGGCTGTGCGTCGACCACTACGACGTGCTGCTCAACGTCCCGCCCGGCTCGTTGCCCACCAAGGTGCTGCCTGGGATCTTCGCCGTCGCTGCCGTGATCGGGATCATCTGGGCGCTGGTCCTCAGGCGCCTCCAGCCCGATGCCTATGACGTGATCGGCTACGGCGGTGCAGCCGCGCTGGCCCGCACCACTGCCCTCGCTGCTTCGTCCACCACAGCAGCGAGCGTCGAGCGGACCGCCCGGTGAGCCCGCGCGACCAGATTGTCCCGGCGCAGCCCCAGGACACCAATGCTCTGAGCCACGTGATCGCCCGATCGTTCCTGACCCTGGCCCCGTCGATCTGGCTGATCCCCGGCGAGGACGACCGCCGCCGCATCTTCCCCGGCTATTTCCGGCTGTACGTGCAGGAGGCGATGGAGCGGGGCCACGTCTACACCACCGTCGACCGGACGGCGGTCGCGCTGTGGCTCCCGGTCGGCGAGGAAGGCGAGGCACTCGCCGCGGACTACGACGAGGCGCTGGCTCGGGTGACCGAACGCTGGGTGGACCGGTTCCGGACCTTCGACGGCCTGCTCGCCAAGCACCACCCCACCGGGCTGCGTCACGACCACCTCGCGATCCTTGCCGTGGATCCCGACCAGCAGCGGCGCGGCATCGGCACCGAGCTGCTGACCGCCCACCACCGCCGCCTGGAGCAGACCCCGGAGCCGGTCGCGGCCTACCTGGAGGCCAGCGATGCCGGGACCCGCGAGCTGTACGTACGCCACGGCTACACCGACCTCGGCGACCCGATCCAGCTCCCCGTCGGGCCGCAAATGTTCCCGATGCTGCGCCGCCCGGCCAGCGCCGACGAACAGCGCGCCTGAATCCGCCACCGACCAGGAGAGACACGTCATGACCGCTTTTCAGACCCCGCCCGCCGCCCCGCAGGTGACCGACCGGCTGGCCGGGCGGTTCCGCGCGGCGCGCGGCAGCGCCGACGATGCCGCCATGATCGAGGGCTGGGCCGGCCGGGCGGGCTGGAGCCTTGGGCGCGGCGACCTTGAGCTGTTCACCAGGCACCGGCCCGGCGGCCTGCTGATCGGCCTGCTGGACGGCCGCCCGGTCTCGGCGATGGCGACCGCCGGCTACGACAACGGGTTCTGCTTCACCGGCGCTCTGGTCGTCGACCCCGGATTCCGGGGCCGGGGCATCGGGGCGGCGACCGCCGACGCCGCACTGGCCCACCTGACCGATCTGCCCGTCGGCTTGGAGGCTCCGCCGGAGCTGCGCGAGTTCTTCGCCGCACGGGGCTTCATCACCCGCTGGCGCACCATCGCCTTCGCCAGTGCCGTCCCGGCCCCACGCCCGACCAACCCACACGTGATGCCGCTGAGCGCCGACCAGCTCGGCCCGGCCGCCGCCTTCGACGGGCACTGCTTCCCTGCCGAGCGGACGGCGCTGGCTGTGGACTGGGCCAGCGGGCGCGACCGCTACGCCGTGGGCTATGTGCAGGACAACCGGCTGCACGGCTACGGCGTCCTGCGGCCCGGATTCGGCGCGGCCCGCATCGGCCCGCTGTACGCCACAGAGCCGCACGTCGCCGCCAGCCTGTTCGACGCGTTGGCCGAATATGCGGGGCAGCGAGGAGCGCGGGCGATCGCCATCGACATCCCCGAGCCGAATCCGGCTGCGATAGCGCTGTGCGAGACTCGCGGCCTGTCGCACGATTCCGAGACCTTCCGCATGGTCCGCCCCGGCCCGAGCGCTGCCGAGCGCGCGGTCGACCTCACAGTGCTTTACGGCTTGACCAGCCGGGAGCTGGGATGACCTTCGTCATGAACGAGACGCTCGCGACGCGCCTCAGAAGGACGGGCCGCTGGTGCTCGCCGATCGGCCGGGCCGCTGACATCGCCCTAGCGGTCGCCGACGTACTGACCCGGCTCAACGTCAACGTCATCCCCGACCTGGATGCTGCGGCGATCCACCTACGCGAGGCCGCCCGCCTCGTCAACACCCGCGTGCCAGCCGCGCGTGCCTCCCATCCGTATCGGCACACGGTGCGCCGCATCGGCCTGCGACTCAGGGGGCTGTGATGAATTTGATCACTGACCCGACAGTCCTAGCGGCGGCCCGGAAGGTGCCCCGTCTCGCATCGAACGGGAGTAGGCGGGCTGCTCCGGTCAAGGAGATGAGCCATAGCGCAATGCATGCAGCGTTCTCAGCTGGCGAAGCCACATCCTTGACGTCCGCCATCACTGACATCGCGCGATACGACAGCTCGTGGTGGCTCTACGACCGCGACAGCTGGCTTCGTGTCACCGATGCCGAACTTGTCGCAGTCCTTGAAAATTTTGCCGCTCGAACGACCCGGGAGAGCGCGACAGGAAACTTACTAACTGGGATACAAGCCGCTGCGGCAGACGGTGAGTGAGGAGAGGTATGCCGGTCAGCGTCAAATTCGCGGGGCGGCTTGAGCCTGCACAACGGCGTCGGTGTAGAGCTCGGTGGTGAGGTCATCCTCTGTGATCCCGAGCATCGTGAGTACTCGGCGTACCGCATCCAGAGCAGCTGCGATCTCGGCGGCAGAGGGAACGATCGTCTCGACTTCGAGGAACGTGCCGTCCAACTCCGGGACGGTGACCAGCGTGGCGAGCATGTCATAAGCGTTGTCGGAGAACTCGAAGTTCTCGCAGTTCTTGGTGAACTCGATAGCCACGCTGTATCCGAGCCCTAGCAAGATCTCGTGGGTCGCGTCGCGGTCGGCGACAGCGGTCTCCTGTTCAGGTTTAGAACCGCTGGCTTCGTCTACGGCCGGCGCCTTGAACGTGAGTAGGTGGCGTACTGAGTCGGCGGTCTCAACGCTGCGCAAGCGCAGCTCATGGCCGTCGGCCATGAATCGCCGCTCGGGCGCGTCAAAGTAGGTGTCGTGATACACGGCGCGCCGCCGCTCGGCACGCATCGTCAGCGCAGTCCGGACAGCAACTACATCCCGCACCCGTGCCTTCAGCTCAGCTTCGACGGGCATCGATTCTCCCCTTGGTCTAGATGAACTGCTCGGCAGTCACGGCCAGTTCATTGAACAGGCGCCGGGACCCCCTTGAACAGCACACCGTTGTCCGATACCTAGACTCTGTGGACTGGGGAGCTGTAGCCCTACCAGTCCTCGTAGGTAGAGTCGAAAGCCGTTTCGTCCCCAGTGAGGATTCGTCATACCGGCAGACCCGCGTGGCGGAATGCCTGCATCGCGATTCTGGGCTCAGTGGAAAGATCCTTGAGCTTGTGCTCGGCAAGGCACCCTGATACGCGACCGGGCTAGCGTTGCCTCAGGCAGCGAAGGAGTACCTTGACCCCCACCGGGAACACCAAGCCCCAGCTACCCGCCTCCCAGCGGCTCGACCTCCGGCACGTCAACATCGAGTACGTCGTCGATCGCGTCGAGTCGGCGCTGATGACCCGCCTGCACCGCGACCAGGTGGTGAAGAAGCGCCGGTCGATGGGATACCGCAGCGACCGGGGCACCTGGGTTCGCATCGAATGCCGAGGGCTAGAGCGGCTCGACGGCCAAGGCTGGGGCCTGGAAGCCGCCGGCGTGCTGGCCAGCGTCCCGATCCCGGCCTGGCACGCCGGCCTGTCCTGGCATGACCCGGCCCGCCAGGTCATGTGGCGCGCCGATGAGACGGCTCTAATCGACGAGCCGCCGATCGGCCGATCCATCGCTGCGAGCTCGTTGCCGGACAGCTGGTGGACCGAGCTCGACAGGGCGATGGAGGCTTTAGCCGAGGCGTCCACGACGAGGCTCGCCACTCCGGACCTGAAGCCCATCAGCGTCGAGCGGGTCCGCACCGCGATCGCCAAGGTGTTCCCCGACGCCGAGACGCCGATCGAGGAATGGTCGACCGCCCACGCCGACCTGAACTGGGCCAACATGACCGGCCCGGAGCTGTGGATCCTAGACTGGGAAGACTGGGGCCGCGCACCCCGCGGCCTGGACGCCGCGAACCTGTGGTTCAGCTCCCTGGCTGTGCCCGGCCTGGCCGACAAGGTCCTGGAACGCCGGCGCGCAGACCTGGAGTCCGTCACCGGCCGCACGATGCGGCTGTTCAAGTGCGCCGAACTGCTCGCCTGGGCGGCTGAGGACGAACCACTGCACGCTCCGGCTGCGCGAGCCGTCAGGGACCTGCTCGGCGGCACGGCGATGAGCAGAGCGTCGTGACCATGTAGGAGCCCTGCGTTACTACCCGATCACATCCTGTCGGAGGTGGCCGCTAGAGTCAGCGTTTCGCGGCGTGGGAGGGGAAAGGGGTAGGGCGTGAGGCGATGGCTGTTCTTCACCGAGGGCGGCGGGAAGGAGAGGATTGTACACACCTCGGCTGTCGTTGGCGACGAGGTCGCTCTGTGGCGTTCGGGGCCGGATTCAGGGATCGTCGCGATCGGCACGATCGTTGGCCTGCAGCCGGTGATAGACGAATTGGCTGCGCTGGGGCGAAGGCTCCAAGAGCCCGGGGGTGATCCGGATGAGCGTCCGGTGGGGCTCCGTGCCGCTGCGCGCTACGACCGGACATATCTGTCGAATCCGCTGACGGGTCCCGTGCTGCGCCGTCTTGGGCTCGGTGAGGTCTGGCGGCGAGGGCGCAGCGGCCCTGGCGTTACGTTCAAACCCCCGTTCCCGGGACCGCTGCGACTCGACGACGACCAGTGGAACACCCTGATCACAGCTTTGGCGGCTGATCATCCCGACGGCGGCAACCCGCGATTCTGGGTGGTCGAGCCGGGTACGATTCTCAGCCGCAGCGACGTCCGCGATGCATTCGGCGCCGGGCTTCGATCGGTGGAGACCTCCAGCTCGCGGCTGGCGTGCGATTTGCTGTTCGTCAACGATCGACATGAGGATCCGCTGTTGCTGCCGCGCTGGTGCGAGGATGTTCTGCTCGTACCGGGTCAGGAACGTCGAGGCAGCGTCATCGACTCTGACGGTACGACGCTGGTTGCAGACCACGTATACCGTGGCCGGCCCTTGCACCTCTTCCAGGCGCGCGAGCAGCTGTGCCGCTATGTCGGCGAGTTCCTGGTCGACCAGGCTCGACCCATCGAGGAATGGATAGATGCTGGCCGCCGACGCGTTAGGCCGCCGAGGCGTTCATTCCTGGCTAGGGTGACCGAGGCCGAAGGACGGCCAGCAGAGCTCCAAGACTTCCGGGTTCCTGTGCTGCGGCTTCGGCAGCTCAGTGGCCTCGCAGCCTTCGCTGGCCAGGACGACCCGTTTGACGGCCCGGTCCGGTCGCACGGCTTGCGTACATACCTGGCCACCGATCTCGGCGTCACCGCCAGAGATGCGCACGGGGTAGGAACCACGGTGCAGGGACTTGTCCGGCTCCTCCAACAGCAGCCCGACGTGGCAGCGGTCATCGAGGACAGCATCAACGAGCTGCAGGCGCTGGCGGCCCTCACCGAGAATGCTCGCCGACGATCGGACCTGGACGCCTTGCGTAAGGTCGTTGCCGACCCCGACAGCAAGGAAGCCGACCTGCAGAAAGCTCTGGAGCGCATGACGTGGGTGTTCGGTGGACAGTTCCTGTCCACCACCGGCCGCCGCAACTTGACCGCCACCGACCAGCTCGACCTGGCCCTCATTCGACCCGACAGGTCCCTACACGGCGTGGAACTCAAACTGGCGAACATCTCCCCACTCATCAAGCCCGACCATGAGAGCAGGGGATACGACCAGTACGTCGTCAGCGCCAAGGTCAGCGACGCCGCAGGCCAGGCCAAGAACTATCTCAAGGAGCTCGATCGGGAGCGCGACATCATCTGGTCCAAGTTCGGTATCGACACCAAGAGCGCTGGGATGACCGTTGTCATCGGGTCGGCGGCCTTCGCGGAACCGAAGGTCAGGCCGCACATCGCCGAGACGCTGCGCACCTACAACGAATTTCTGAGCAGCAGGATCCGTGTCATCACCTATGACCAACTCGTCGACGACGCGGAACGGGCCTCCGCGCTCGCCGACGTCGGCGACGACGAGCACTAGGACGAGCTGACGCCCACCCAGACCCGTTGGTTCTCGCGCTCAATTGGTGAAATTGTGAGCACTCTCCCAGGACTCGACTTACCGTTCAGGCATGACTCCCCAGCGTGACCTCGTCTCCAGGGCAACCCGCAATGCCATCAGGCGGCCAATGAACGTGCTTGCGCGCGGTGCGATCTGTGAGTACTGGGAGAACGAGGGGTTCCAGGCCATCGAGGGCTACGTTCCGACGCGCGAAGGCGGGGTTCGGCAGACCGCTTTCGATTCGTACGCAACAGGTGTCGACTGGGCAGACGAGGAGCAGGTGCGCCGCGCGTTACGCGTTTTCGAGAGCCTGCTTCGACGACTTCGGAAAGAGGGGGCGCTCGAGTCTGCCGAGGAGGTCGAGATCAGCCAACTTCTTGCGCGGGACGGGTGCCAGCTCGACGAGGAGCTACGGATCCATGTCCCGCGCGTTGCACATCTTGAGCTTCACCTCGCGGCGCTCGGCAACGCCTCTGGGATCCGGTCCGAGTTGGAACGTGTCCGACGTGTCGGGACGGAGTACCCGGATGACGCAATCGGCGCCGCGAAGCAGCTTATCGAGGCAACGGCCAAGCTCGTTCTGTACGAGCGTGGTCGCCCGGTGAATGAGAACGACGATGTCCCCGCACTGATCAAGCAAGCGCAGCAGGCGCTTCAGCTACACCCGGCCGCACTCCCCGCGTCCCAAGCCAGCACGCCGCCGGACAATGCCGAGTCCATCAAGCGGATCCTCGGTGCGCTCTCATCAGCGGCGATCGGCGTCGCCGAGCTTCGCAACCGATACGGCACTGGGCACGGCCGCCTCACAGCACCGACGGGACTCGGACCTCGCCACGCCCGCTTCGCAGTGGGCACGGCGTGTACGTGGTGCGAACTGCTTCTCGACACTCTCCAGGACCCCGACGCTCCCTGGCGGAACCATCCATGACGAATGCGCGGTGGCCCAAGGCTTCAGAGCCGCTGGGGTCACCGCGCACCGCGGCCAGGGCCTCAGCTGTTCCGACCACCGATTACTGCCAAACCGCTACTCATCATCGTCTCCAAACTCCAGCTCGTACTGGACGAGCGTTTCGTAGACGGTGACCTCCGGCTCGTCCGCGGTCTCATCAGTGGCTTCGGTGTCTTCGTCGAGCTTGATGACGTCGGGTTCTTCGCTCGGCAGCGCGTAGTCTTCGGCGCGTTTGGCCAGGTGAAGGGCCAGCGGTAGCGCTAGGGCGTCGGCGTAGTCCGAGGCGAAGCGCTGTTGGTGGATGAACATCGCCCATGCTTCGGGGTCATCGCCGTCCTGGCAGCCGGCCATGGTGATCTCGAGGTTGGCGGGGTTCCAGGCCGGGACCTCGGTGTCGAGTGTCTCGGCGCCTTGGGCGTTGATCCTCGGGACGTACCTGGAGGCTGTCACGGCGGTGCTCTTGAACGGCCCGGCCTTGGGCGCGGTGCTGCCGAAGACGCGGTTGTCGTCGCTGGCGCCGGCCGGGATCCACAGTCCTGCTGCCAGTCCGGGCTCGTCGCCGCGGCTCTTGGGCTTCCACCACTGGGTGGTCTCGTAGCCTTCGGAGGTCCGCAGGCGCGCGAAGCGCAGTTGCTTGCCGTAGGCCGACAGCTTCTCCGGCCGTGCGTCGCCGAACTGGACATGGTCGCGGATCATGAGGCCGTCTTGGAGGCCGGGCCAGTCCAGGCGGCTGTTGTGGGCGTGGGTGAGGATCAGCGCTGGTTCGTAGCGCAGGTCGGCCAGGACCTGCTTGACGAACATGCCGTACATGGATCGCTTCGCCGGTTCGCTCAGTTTGTCCTGTGCGCCGTGGCCGGCTAGGCGGAGCAGCAGTTGCGGGTAGGGGACCCAGTCGCCGGTTTCAGGGCTCCTACCGAGGATGCAGTCCTGCTGTGGCCTGATCATGACCGCGATCGGCATGAACAACGGCTTTCCGGTGGGTCCGTCGGCGCGGCGCTTGACCGCCCAGAACGCCACCTGGCTGAGCCCGTCGGGAAGCCTGGTGCCCAGGGAGTGCGCGGGCACGATGCGCATCCCGAGCTGACGCAGCCCGTCACCCCACGCGGCCTGCGCCCGGTGTGCTGCGGTCTTGATGTCGGTGCCGCGGGCGGGGACCACGAACTGGCTGACGCGTCCGGCGTCGGCGAAGCCCAGGCGCAGCGCGTACTTGGGGTCGCAGTGCGCCGGGGTGAAGGCTTTCCTCTTCTCGAGTTCGATGAGCGTCAGCCGGGCATTGGTTCCAGCCTTCGTCGCGTGGTCGCGGGCGGCGGCGCGCCGGTCGGCGATCGCCGCGTCGATGTCAGTGCGGCCGTAAGGCACGGTGCCGTTGCCGAGCGGGCCCCCGAGGCCGCCGAGTGGATGCAGGTGGATCCTGAGCTCGAGTTCGGGGCTCGTCCACTCCCGCAGTTCCGTGCCGCCGGCCTGTCGTTCCTGTCCGAGCAGCCCCAGGTCGGTGACGGCGGCGTTGATGAGCTCCTCGCGCATTGCGTCGGTCTGCCAGTACAGATCGACGTTGAGGGTGTCGGCGCCGAGCACGGTGGCGACCATGGGGCGGCGCAACTGGGCTGCGTCTTGGACGGCTTGCGCTTTCGCCGCCTTCACGGCGGCCTTCTCCTCCGCAGTGGCGTCCCGGGGCATGCTCACCTTGCGGGCGGCAACCGACGACTGTTGCGGTTTCCCGGGCAGTCTGCTTTGCGTGGCGTCGCCGAGCATCATGACGCTGGGCGCGAGGGCCTTGGCGGCCCATTCGGTCAGCGGCTCCCGGTCGCGGGGCATGAAGCCGGCTCCGACGGCGTGGGAGCCCATCATCGTGTGGTAGACCACGGCGGCGGTGACGCCGTTCTCGCCGTTGAACCAGCGGCCCGGTTCCTTGCGCAGCTGGTCGGCCGCCGGGAAGTCGCGGGCGAAGGACAGCTGATCCAGCATCCCGTTGGGGCCGCCGCGCTTCCATTCAACCTGCCTGAGCGAGCGGTCGTAGGCCATGCTGGCCGTCGCGATCCGCGCGGTCTGTGGGGCGCCAGTCAGCCAGGGGCCGGGGGTGAGCAGGTAGGCGGTGACGCCGTGGCCGGAGGGGAAGTAGACCGGCTTGTGGTGCAGCCACCGGCGCACGCCGGTGTGTAGGTGGATGCGCGGCACGTCGGAGAACGGCTCGGTCTGCAAGGTGATCTTGATGAAAGCGGAGAACCACCAGGTGGTGCCGTCCTCGTCGATGTGCGGGTGGGCCGGCCAGGACATCAGCTCCGCGCCGCGGTCGGTTGCCACCCGGCGGAAGTTGAGCTGGACGCCCTCGTCGACATACGGGTGCTCACGACCGTACTTCTCAATGCTGGCTGCCAGGACGTCCGGGAGCAGCCGGTGCAGGCGGGCAGTCGGCCGCGCGGTGCCGCCGTCGCTGACCGTCTGCTCCACCAGGTCGACCGTGACCTTCTTCCACTGCAGCGCGCCGGGATCCATCTCGGCCCAGGCGGCCTGGACGTGGGGGAACATCGACTCCTTGCGCTGCAGGTCCGCCAGCCATGCCGTAACCAGGGTGTTGAGGATCCTCGGTTCGAGGGGGCTGGTGGTGTACAGCCACGGGCTGGAGTCGTCCAGTGTCGCTTGCTTGGCAGTCGACAGCAGATCGGGGGCCACGGCCCGGATCGTCTCGTTCAGCCGGCGGATCGGCACCGACTTGATCCGATCGGGGTTCCTCTTCTCGAGCCGGTACAGATCGAGGATGATCTTTCGCCAGGCGCTGGGGAAGGCCAGGGCATGGAAGTCCGCGGTGAACGGCCCGGAGGCCGGGTCGTAGCGGAAGGCTGCGGGGCGGATGCTGGCGGCCATTGCGGGGGTTACTCCTTGGTCTGGGGTCAGCGGGTCACAGGTCGGCCAGTGCCTTGTGCAGCGGCTCGTACAGGGCGCGGACCAGGGCCCGGTCCAGTTCGGGTAGGCCGGAGTCCTGGTCGAAGTAGGGCTCCAGCAGGGCGCGCATGGCCTCGATCAGGCTGGTGTCCGGGGTGTCGGAGCCGCGAAGGCCGGCTTCCCTGGGGTAGAACGCGGCGTCGACCAGCACGACCCTGGCCGGGACGCCGCCGCGGACGAGGCGGCCGATGACCTGCCACATGACCACCAGCTGGTCCCAGGCGAACGACTTCTTCTCCTGCTCCTCGAGGCTGTTCCAGGCGATGGTGCGGGTCATGAACCGCGTCCACTGCCCTCGCGCCTCGCGGCGGAAGTCCCGGCCGGCGGCGTCCAGGGAGCCGGCGGCGCGGACGCGTTGGGCGAAGGCCCCGCCGTGGACCTCGCGGACCGCCCAGTCGTTGATCGCGTGGATTGCGAGCGTGATGTCGTCGGGCCGAGGGTGCGGGCGGGCCAGGAAGTACACGGTGCCGATGGCCGCCTTGCCTCCAGGCATGACGATGTTGTGCCCTCGCTCCACGGCCAGCAGCGGGGCGACCAGCAGCTGACCGCTGCCGTGCGGGAAGGTGGCCAGCTCGCCACGGCGCAGCACTTTGACGCTGTCCTCGGACTGCACCTCGGTCCAGGAGTCGTCCAGGTCCGCGTCGTCGGAGACCAGCCGCACCACCCGCCCTTTCCACTCCTCGATCCTGTTCAGGTGTTCGGCGGCCCGTTCGGCTTCCTCGTAGCTGCCGGTCAGGATCAGCAGCCGGCGGCGCTCGGGATCGGTGATCTGGTCAAGTTCGGCGGCGAACTTGCTGCGGGCGCCCTGAAAGTTGGCCGGCTTGGCCAGCGCGTCGAGCATCTGCCGGAGCACGACGGCCCGGGTCTTGGGGTCTTCGCCGGACAGCCGCAGCGGGCCCTGCTTGCCGTACTGGATGTCCTTGCGGAACGTGGTGCCCAGGATCGCCTCGACTTCCTCGCGGTGCGGGCGAAGGACCGCACCGACGGGGATGCGCAGGTGGTAGCGGCTGGAGGTGCCCGACCAACTGGTCGCCGACATCAGCAGGAGCTTGGGGCCGTGTCGTCCGTCTATCTGGGGCCAGGTGGCCATGGCCGGTAGCAGTTCCCGCCCGACGCCGCCGCATCGAAAGAACAGCAGCTCCCCGCTGCGCTCGCCGTCAGTGGTCTGCTCGTCGGCGCGGAACTGGAAGCCCAGGATGTTGCCCATGGGTGACTCGGGGATCAACGGCTCGTAGTCCTTGGGCGGGCGCCGGGACAGCACGTTGGAGGTGGATTCCAGGTTCAGCGCCGCCTCGACGCGGGCCCACAGGGTGGTCATGTAGTCCAAGCTGGTGTGCAGTGCGGCCAGCAGCAGTGTGAACTCGAACTGGTCGTCCGGCGAGGCGGGCGGGACGTCCTGGTCGTCGTCGATCCCGTGCCGGCTGCGGCGGCCGCGCGAGACCGGGGCCGCCTGTGCCTGCAGGGCGGGGGCCGGGCCGGCCAGTTCCTCGATGAGGTCGCTCATACGGCGGCGAGTGGTGGCCGACTGCGGGGCGTGCAGTAGCTCCAGGGTCAGCCGGACGAGCCGGTCCACCATGGGGTCGCTGACCGTCTTGTGCCCCAGGGGGTCGTCACGGAAGTCGTTGAGGACGCGGTCGACCTCGGCGCGGCGCGCCAGCCTTACGGCCTCGGCCTCACCAGCCGCACTATCGCCGTCGGCCTCCGCCGTCAGCGCCTCATCGGGCACGGCGCCGATCGGGCGGGGAAACCATGCGTCGAGCAGGTGTCCGTGCAGGGTGAAGGAGCTGAAGTAGTCGGCCCCCACCCAGGAGCGGATCTCCGGCTTCTGGACCAGAAGCCGGTACAGGCGGTCGTTGGCGGAGGTGACGGTGTTGACCGCGGTCGCCCAGTCGTCGACGTCGAAGTTGGACAGCTGGATGCGGCCCTGCCGCGCCAACTCGGTGATCTTGTGTCCCTGGACCTCGTCCAGCCAGGACTCCGGGGACCTCCCGGACAGGGTCGCGGCCGGGCAGAACGCGGTGTCCAGCTGCATTTGGACTCGGTCGGCCTCGTCGACGATGATCAGGTCGCTGCGGCGCACCGCCAGTTCCATGTAGCGCAGCTGTTCGTCGTTGAGGTGGTCTGGGACGCTGCTGTGGACCAGCCCGGCGGGGGTGGCAACCCAGATGTCGGCGTCCACCAGGGCGCGGGCGCCGTGGTGCCGCGGGCACTGGGACCACAGGGCGCAGCCGTGCCGTCGCGGGCGTTTTCCCCGCCGCGTCGGCACGACCGGGCCGGCCGCCAGGCCGTCGTCGTACTTCAGGGTGTCCGCCGCGTCGTCCTCGGTGCGTTCGACGGGGAACAGGGACGTGCATGGGGCCTCCCGGACGGCCAGCGGCATGGCCGCCTCGGCGCCGCGCAGCGCATCGACCGGGCAGGCGGTGGTGACGTAGTCGAATCCGGGGTCGTCGTGGGCGAGCATGCTCGGCGCGCCGGAGCTGGCCAGGCGCCGGTGCAGGCGGCTGGCGTTGCGCTGCCGGGTGGAGTGCCCAAGGACGGGGGCGGCGGCCAGGTCGAATTCGCTGTAGAGGCGCACGGTGGCCAAGGTCTCGGCGACGTCCCCGACCACGACGGTGGTCCGGTAGCCGTTGCGGGCCGCCCACACGGTCAGGATGTCGCGCAGCGTGCTCTTGCCGGCCCCGACCATCCCTACCAGGTGCAGCAGGTTGGCGATGGGAAGCACCTCGGCGGGGTCGAACCGGCGGCCGTCCGTACTGGGGATGAACAGCTCCACGCGCGCCAGCCGGCCCGTCCACAGTCGTGGCTTGATGCCTTTGCGGATCTCCTCGGCGTCCATCCACTCGGCAGTGGTGACCAGTTCCTTCCAGGGCACCTCCCCCAGCGGCTGCAGCGCCTTGCGGACCGGGGCGAGGTCGTGGCCGGCCAGTGCGGGCCCTGCCAGCAGCTCGGCGTCGAAGGTCACCGCGTGGCGGCGGTCGCCCTGCCGGAAGGTGTACTCCCCGGCTCCGGCGATCGGCAGGGGCTTGCGCTCGAACGGCGGGGCCGATGCGAGCAGGGTCGCGTAGACGGTGCCGCGGCGCGCGGCCATGCTCGGGTGCCGCCGGACCGGCACATCCCAGACGTCAGCCAGGTCGAAGGCGCGCAGTTCCTGCGGGACCTGGAGGTACAGGCCGACCTTGGTGTGCCAGACCTGCTGGCGCCGCAGCTGCCACAGGTAGTGCCGGGCGCGGTCGCGCTGGTGGCGCTGCTGTTCGGTGGTGATGTAGCCCAGGGCCTCGGCGTAGGGGTAGCCGCCGAGCAGCGTCCAACCCGAGGCCGCCGGCTGCTGCGGCGTGAGCTCGAGCAGCAGATGCAGGCCCAGCTCGACGTCGCACAGGTCGCCGGGCGAGAAGTCACCGGCAAGCTCGGCCGGCCACACGGCCTTCAACTCCCCGACGATCTTGTCGTGCCATCCGCTGCGGTTACGCATTCCCAGCCTCCTGCTGCACGGCCGCCGAGCGCTTGGCGGTGCGGATCTCCTTGCGGACCATCGCGACCAACTCGCGGTCGGTCACCAGGTCGACGACACCGCGCAGCTCTTCGGGACGGTGCCGGTTGAAGATCGTCCGGTAGCCGTCGCGCTGCTTGAACCGGTAGTCCGGCACGACTAGGAACGCCCGGTCGAAGCGCGGCGGGCTGCGGAACGGCCTGGCGCCGCGCCCCAGCAGCGCCGGGTTCGCCCGATCCTTCACGTCGATCGCCCACACGCCGCCGCCGGGCAGCGGGACGTGCAGGTCGTAGGTGTCGTACTCGGGCCACATCGTGATCGTTAGCCCGAGCTTGGCCAGCTGGGCCTCCAGCTCGGTCTCGGCCCGCCCTGGTCCGGTGATGAACACCCGCAGCGGCCGGGCAATCTGGAACAGACCGCCGTCCTCCCGCCAGCCCACCGTGCGGCCGATGCTGGCAGAGCCCTCATACCGGCAGCGGTCCAGCTCGCAGCGCCACCCGCCGCCGGCCAGCGGCGTCAGCAGGCAGCCACACCGCGCGCATGTTGCACACTGCCCGTCGACCTGCAATGACGCCGGCACCCGCTGGTAGCTCTGCTTGATGACCTCCAGCGTCGGCTTGAAGAAGATCCCGCCGTCTTCGCCCAGCAGGGAGGCGATCTCGACGCCGGTCAGCACCGGCCGGGAGATCAGCAGCCGGCGGAACGCCGTGTACGCCTGCGGGGAGCGCGAGGAGCGGCACTGATCGATGGCGTGGCCCATGAGCCGGTTCTCGATCTGCTCGGCCGTCGCGTCTGCCGCGTCGACCACCCACTCGTGGCAGGCCTGGGTCGGACTGTTCGTCTCCTCATCGACCAGCAGCTCCCCGGCGCCAGCGACGTCCTCGGGCAGCTCCAGCGGCCACTGGTCCACCGGGATGGTCCGCGCCCACCGGATCATGTCCGGGACGCTGCGGGGCGGGGGAACCTGCTGGCGCAGGCACAGCAGCACCAGCTGATCCAGAGCCCGCTGCGCGGCGGCCGGGTACACCTGTCCCTTGGGCTGCACTCCTCGGTCGAGCTGGACGATGCCGGTAGCGATGGTGCGCAGCAGCGGAAGCCCGGCATAGGCGCTCCAGCTACCAGGCGTCGTCGTTTTGAGGGTCATCCAGCAGCTCCTCGTCGACGCCGTCGGCGTCGAATATGTGGTCTGAGTTGGTCCGGGGCGGGACGTAGTCGGGACACCACTGTGATACCGGACACGTCCGACAAGATTCACCAGGTCGGGCTATGGATCGCATATCCGCATGCCAGGGCTCTGCGAGTCCGGTCACGATGCGCTGCGCCTCAGCCGCAGTCTCCGGATCGGCGGGGTCCAGGCAACTGGGGTCGGCTCCGTCCGGACGCAGCACCTCCACCTCGATCCGGGCTCCGGCCGAGCCCGGGCCGAGCACTCCGGCGCGCAACAGCAGTACGGCGAAGGCCAGCTGCGGGTGCTCCTCGAGCAGCGTCATGGTCTTCGGGCCGTACCACTGCGTGGTCTTGGTCTCGCGCCACACCCAGCCTTCGCTGTCGCGGTAGATCAGGTCAGGCTTGGCCACCACCAGGACGTCCGCGGCTGTGTCGTGGGCGACGATCACCGGTTCGACGCGCGAGTCGATGACCTGGTTGGCGTGCCGGAACGGGCACACCGCGACGTGGTGCGCGAGCATGCGGGCCGCGACCAGAGCCTGATCGCCACGAACCTGCCAGCGCCCGACAGACCAGTCTTGGCTGCCGTCCGGGAAGTCGCCGATCTGACAGGGCACCCGCGGCATCCGCGCGTGGTTTGCCTCCAAGACCGCGTGGACAGCCTGACCGCGAATGGCCTTCGGGCTGTACTCGGAATCCAACGGCCGCGGCAGGTGCAAAGTGCGGGACAGGTGCTCCTGGGCCGGGCAGCTGGCGTAAGCCTTGGCCGTGGCGGCCGATAGCGTCCGGCGCACCTTGGAGGAATCGGCGATGCCCAGCAATCCCGGCACCCGGGGAAGGGCGTCGCATGCGGTGATGATCTTGCAGTCAGCGCAATCGGATCCGGGATTCGGAGCCCCGCCCAAGGCTCGCTGCCGAAGGACGTCCTGGGCGCCAGCCGCATACATCGCGGCGGCCTCCTCCACCGTCCCGTCGAACAGCACGGCTCTACTGCTGTCCAAACAGCCGAACTCGACGATCCGTACACGCCGCACCGCCGGCCCAGATGGCGGGACCGGGTCGAACGGCTCGCGCCACGGATCAGGCCACGCCGCCGGGGAGCCGAACGCAGTCGTGTAGGCGGCGGTCGCCAATTCCGCAGGGGGCCGGGTTCTGGATCCAGCTGTACCGAACCGGAAGACGCGCAGCTCGCGGACGGCTCCGTCCTGGCTTCGATACCTCCTCCCCCACGCCCACGTCTCGCGCACGACCCCGTCCTTCTTCCCCCGACAGACCCAGAATCCGCGCACCGGATACATCGGCTCGTCGCAGCTCAGGGGATTCGAGGGGTTCGCCAGGTAGCCGCGTACGGCGTGCTCGGTGAAGGTGCCCAAGCCAGGGTGAGATGGCGGACGCCGGTGCTGTGCGACCGTCTCCAATGCCTGCTGGATGCTGTCACCCTCGAACTCCACCCGGTTCAGCACATCCATCAGCGGGCCCAGGGCGAACGTCTCCAGCGGCTGTCCTTTGAAGGGGCCCCGCACGCGCGGGGACACCTCCGGATGAGCCTTGGCCGCGATCTGTGCGGGGCAGCTCTGCAGCAGGTCCAGGCCCGCCATGCGCGCGCCAACGCGAACCAGGTTCGTCGAGCCCTTCATCCCACCAGGGATCTGCCAACTGTGGACCACTGAACGATCTCCCCCCAGGCGACGACGCGAAGTAGGTGGGACTGCCCCAGTCCCACAACAGCCGCGGCTGGGCCGGCGGCTTCACAGAAGGGACCGCGCGTCTGCCCCTGGCTTCATCGATGCAGTACGGCCCTGTCCAAAGCGATGATCCACACGGTTCAGTGACAATCAAGTTCGTCCTCTGATATCACGACACAATACAGTCCACGAACTGTCGGTGTCTGCCCGGAAGCTGTCGGTGGCGAGCGACAGACTGGGCAGCCACCTAACAGAAGGGGCGGCGGCTGTGGGGGCGTTTGTGACTACCGGCCGATGGCTCGTTGAGTGGCTACACGAGCTCGTAGGCCGGCGAGTTGGTCTAGCTGTCACCGAGGCGGACCTTCGCAGATCTGCGACGGTGGGTGGCTATGGGCAGCACTTCCCGGAACCGACCGACGGGCCACTTCGGGTGCGCGCGGAGACGGCCCAGATCCTGGCCTACAGCGCACTCGACTACTTCGGCGCCGTTGGTGCTTGGAGATCGACAAGGCCGCTAATCCAGCGAGTGCGGGAACGAATCGAATCTCCCGAGCTCGCCGCAGAGGCTGTCGCCGTATTCGGACAGGCCGTGCCATGGGTCGGCCTCTTCGACGAGCACAAATTCGCGGCTCTCGTAGAACAGACTCGTCAGCAGCGCGGCCAGGCCGCAGCTGAGGCCCTCGCTACCGTCTCGGAAGAAGCACTGCTTGCGGAGTCGATGAAGCCATGGAGCAGCTGCAAGTCGCCGGAATGGACCGACCCAATACGACTGTCCGAGTTATTCACGTCAGAGTCGGTTCTCACTTCATTCGGCCCATTCATTGACCAACGCTTCATCGACTACCTCGTGTGCAATTTCGATGAGATCGGATCGATCAACTGGCGGAAGTTCGAGGCCCTCGTCGCAGAGCGTTTCCATCGAGCCGGGCTAGGTGTGGAAATCGGCCCTGGACGCAACGATGACGGCATCGACCTCCGAATCTGGGACGCTGGCATTGAGTTGGAAGCCCCACCGCTGATGGTCGTGCAGTGCAAGCGAGAGAAGCGATCGATCAGCAAGGTCGTGGTTAAGGCCCTCGCGGCCGACGTTGCGTGGCACGGAGCCGCTTGCGGCCTGCTCGTCACGACATCCGAGTGGTCGCCAGGAGCGCGGACGACCGCTCGGACCCGCAACTACCCGGTTCACGAAGTCAACAGAGCTGCACTCGCGTCCTGGATTCAGGAGATGCGTTCTCCTTCCGTCGGCCTGTGGACGCCGGGCCGGTGATTCGTGACGGTGCCGCCTGCCTGTCCGGCGTCAGGTTCACTGCGCGAGTCGTGTTCACCGTCCGGGACGTGCCCTTGGAGGCTTGCCATCGAGCGCTGATTTGCCAAGATGCATTGTTGTAGTGACCGCGCGTGACCTGGTGAGCAGTCTGTGCTTCCAGAGGTGCGCCCGACTGCAGGGGGACTCATGGCCACGCCAACTACACGCCGCTCATCGTCGACCAAATCCACGTCTACTGGGGAGGCACGCCGTCCTTCGACTGTCGCTACGCCTCGCGGGGGCAGCAAACCAGCGCGACGTACAGAATCCCGCAGCGGTCGTGCGATCCTTGCCGCAGCGGTCGGCGGGATCGTGGCCGTTGTTGAAGTAGCTACCGGCAGCCTGGGTTCACTGTGGCCGGCCATCCCGGGCATTATGCTGCTCACTCTTCTTGGCTCAGCGGTGATGCCATTTCTGCGCGCTGGACGCGCAGAGGAGCAGGCAGAGCGGCAGCGTCTCGCCGACCTGGAGCAGGCCGCGCGGCATCAGAACTTGGCCGCAATCGATGCCATGTCCGGGGGTGAGTTCGAACGTTTCATCGCTGGGCTGTGCCACCGGGACGGATTCGTAGTCCAACAACACAACGGCGGGGCGGGCGATCTCGGTGCTGACGTCGTCGCCGACGCACCCGACGGCCGACGCATCGTGATCCAGTGCAAGCGCTACAAGCCCGGAAATCCCGTCCCAAGCCCGGATATCCAGCGCTTTTTGGGCACCGCACGTACGATCCACGAGGCCGATGTCCCCGTATTCGTCACTACCGCTTGGCGCTTCACCAAACAGAGCCGCGAGCTCGGGGCCAGCCAGCAGGTCATCCTCATCGATCGGGACCTGCTAAGCCATTGGAACAACGGCATCAGCCTCGACAAGTACTTGCCCACCGCGCTGCCAGAGGTCGGCCGCTAGTAGCGAGCGCCTGCTTCGGAAGGCGATCAAGAGCCTGATTGCCATCCGCCCGAGTGAGGTTCGCTCTCCGTGACGCAAGCTGACCTGCTTCGACTAGGCGGTGCAGTACCTGGTGTGGATCCGCCACGACAGACAAGTGTCTGTGGTCGGAACTGGCTATGCTCAGTATCAGGATCGTGACTCAGCGTCCGCAGGTTTTCGGCGGAGTGCTTCGAGGAGGCGCGGTGAGCAGGGGGAGAAAATGATCGGCGCCACACAGGCGCGTTACTGCCAGCGGAGGCCCTCGCCCCGCCCTCCAGCCAGCCCTCGGGGTGAAGGTGGTGTCTTTCGCGGGCGGATTCACAACCACGGGCCCGCGGTCGGAACTCGGGAAGCGACTTGAACGTGCCAGGCCCTTTCGAGAGCGCAAGCATGCCACCAGTTTCACGACGGGGCCCGGGACTGCCTGACCGCTCGGGTTCGAGAGCGGTCCTGATCGGCGCGTCCCAGTACGCCGACGAGGCACTTCCTGACGTTCCGGCCGCAGCCAACAGCCTGCGTGCAATGGAGTGCCTACTGCTGGAGATCGGGGGCTGGCGTACCGAGCAGGTGACGGTACTCGGCAACGGGATCAGCGTGGTGGAGGCTGTTAAGTGCCTGCACGCTCGCGCCAAGGAAGCCAAGGACGCATTCCTGCTGTACTACGTCGGACACGGGGTCATCTCTGGCACGAAGAGGCATGAGTTGTGCCTGACGCTCTCGGGCACCGACTACGAACACCCTGAGATATCTGCAATCGCCTACAGCCACATCAGGGAGGTGTTCGCCGACTGCGCGGCACGCGTGAAGATCTCGATCCTGGACTGCTGCTTCTCTGGGCGGGCGATCGAGGCGCTGTCGTCCGGATCGCTAAACGATCTCGCAGTCGCCCAGGGCGTATACACCCTCAGTGCCAGCGACGGCTACCAAACTGCGCACGTCCCGCAAGTCGCGGCACAGCCCGATGTATGCACGTCGTTCACTGCGCAGCTGGCGGACCTGCTGCGAACCGGGATTGAGGGCGGTGCCGACGTGCTCACCCTGGGAGCGATCTACCCGGTGCTGCGCGCCCGGCTGCTGGACCGCGGCCTGCCCCAGCCGAACAGCAGGGCCACCGACACGGCCGAGCAATTCCCCTTCGCCCACAACGCCAGAGCCGTCGCGGCGCCGCCGCCAGTGGCAAGCCAGGCGGCCCTCCCAGATGAATGGAAGGGTCGGACGCAGATACCCGGCTGGCTTCGCAAGTTCGCCGAGCCGGCGCTGCCCCGCTCCACCCGCCGCGTGGCCTTCGACACCTTGAACAACCTGCCCGCCCACCGGCCGACCCGCACATCGCCGCCGCTTCTGGATGCCCAGGTCGACCTTGCGCAGTTCACGGACATGCTCGGACTTTCCCGCCGCGCCGCCTCCGCGCTGGCCGCCCGCGCGGACATCAAGCGGGCCTTCGCTAGTGGATACAAGCAGGACCTGGAGTCGGTGCTGCGTGACCTGGCCCGCGACGGTGTAGAGCTACCGTTCCGTCTTCCGCTGCTGTGGCGATCGCTACCCGCGGCCAAGCCGGCAAGGCTGGAAGTGTCCAGGGTGCACGACGGCTTCTTCATGCACGTTTGGAGAGCCGAGGCCGGAAGAATCTGTGTCCTGTATCCGTGCGACGAGCTGACCCCACGCGCTCCGGACCACAGCCGCCTGGTCTCCGACTTGGACCCGGTGCTCATCGCTTCGGAGTCGAAGAAGCATGGGCTGTACGGCCCACGGCTGCTGTGCGTGGACGCCGAGGATGCTGGGCGCAGTTACCTGGCCGACTGGCGCGAACTGGCCCGCATACTGGGCCAGGACGTGCCCTGGTGGCCCCAAGCGATGCGACGGCCGCAGCATATGGCCCGCTGGGTACCGGGGGCCGAGGCAGCGGTCTATGAGACGGCCACCGAGGAGGACGTGGCCGCGTTGCTGGACCTGGCCGACAGCGAGCCTCCGGAGTCACCGGCCCGGCTCGCGGCCCTGGCCCTGGCGGCGAACTGGCGCTACCACGCCGTTATCGGCGCGGACTCGCAGTTCCGAACCGTCGGGCGGGCCCGGCGGCCGACCGGGATGACGATGGCCGCGCGGCCGATCAAGCGCGGCTACGACGCCTACCGCGATGTCCCCGAGGAGGTACTACGGGTCGGCTGGGCCCGGATCCTGGACCGGGACGATCACCTGGCCTGGGTCTGCGCGCGGCAGGCCAGCGTCATGTACGGCGGCGATGTGTTCCCTTACGGCGGAGCCTTCTCGGTCAGCCGTCCCGAGGCCCCGGCTGCCGCCGAGTGGATCCGGCGCCTGGTTGCCACGACGCCCACGGCTGCAGCCGCATACTTCGGCGAATCACAGATCACCGAAGTGTTCACTGACCCGGTAACCGGATTGCCGGTGGTGGCTAAGCCCAACAACTATCTGGAGGCCACCTCGCCGATCGCCTACCACGGCTTCGCTGCCAGACGACTGCCGACCACCAGTCCGCTGGCCGAACTCGTCCTCGATGAGGTGATCTGGATCCGCACTCAGGATGGTGTGCTGTATCCGGCCCCGCGTCGACCCGACACCCAGCTGGGCTTTGGATACGACGGCACAGGATCCCTGGCCCTGGCGATCCTGATCGACAAGCTCCTGGACGACATCGGCGCAGAGGCCCCCGATGTCATGCAGGACAGCGCCTCCATCGGCCTGCAACACGGTCTCTACGGCCACTGGCCGGCCGGCGCCGTCCTCGGCCGGACGCAGTTGCTGCTGGCACGGCAGAGCACCGGCCGCATGGACCGGGCCCTGTGACAGCCGCCGCGACCGCCAGCCCCACCCAGCAGGGCGATAGCCCGGCGAACCCACCGCACGCGGCGACAACCTGGCCCCGCTACCGCGGGACCAGCTCCGAACCCGACCATAAGCGATCATGAACTGGGAGGCACCGATGGTCAACGTCCTGCTGCGCACTGACGGACACGGCAGTGCGAATCTCGAGGACCTGTATCGCTGGCTGCGCGGCGAGCGAGCGCTGAGCGGGCGCGTCACCCTCATCCATGATCTGCCCGGTGAGGAGGACCTCGGCGCCGGGCCCGGTGCGATCGAGGTCATCCTGGGCTCCGGCGGCATCGGCGTCGCGCTTGTCGGCCCGCTAACCGCGTGGTTGCAAAGCCGCCGCTCCGAGGTGACGATCGAGGTCACCGTCGGCGACAAGAGCGTGAAGGTACAGGCCAAAAACATCGACGAGGTGACGCCGCTGCTGACCGAGGCGCTGCGAATCGACGACGACCGTGATTCCTGATCGGGGCCGGTCCCACGCAGTCCTCATCGGCATCTCGGCCTATGCCGACCGCCGGCTGCCGGATGTGCCGGCCGCCGCCAACAGCCTGCGCGCCGTCGAACGGATGCTCACCGAATCCGGCGGCTGGACGCCCGACCAGATCACCGTACTGGACAACCCGGAGGACTGCCGCCAGGTCATCGGCCTGCTGCGGAACCTCGCCAAGCAGACCCCGGACGCGCTGCTGCTCTACTACGTCGGTCACGGCCTGATCTCCGAGGAGCAGCAGCTGTGTCTCACGATGGCCGACACTGATGTCGACCACCCGGATATCTCCGGTATCGAATACGCCCGAATACGGGCTGCCCTCCGGGACAGCCCGGCCCGCGTCAAGATCATCATCTTGGACTGCTGCTTCTCCGGCCGCGCCATCCAAGCTCTGTCCGGAGACGACCCACGCCATCTCACCGCGGTCCAAGGCGCGTTCGTCATAGCCGCCAGCGACAGCGACCGCAGTGCCCACGTGCCACCGTTGGAACGCCAAGCCGGGGCGTGCACGTCCTTCACTGGCGAACTGGTTGACCTCATCGCCTCCGGAATCCCCGACGAGCCGGGGGTTCTGACCCTGGCGGCAACCTACCTGCACCTTCGGCGCCGGCTTATCGAGCGCGGACTGCCCGAGCCGAACTGCAGCGGCACCGACACCGCCGCCGGGTACGCCTTCGCGAACAACCGCGCCGCCCCGGGCCCGATCGCTAGGCCGACCGCCGAGCAGGCAAGCCACTGGCGGCCCGCAGATCGGATACCGTCCTGGCTGCGCGACTTCGCCGCCACCAGCCGACCGGGCACCCCACGCGACGTGTCACTGGGCGAGGCCAACCTTCGGGCCTTCATCGGCGACCAAGGCCACGAGCCGCCGACACAGCGAACCCTGTTCGATGGAACTGTCAGCCTGCCCGAACTCGCCGAACGGCTCGGACTGGACCGGCGCGGGCAGCGCAGGCTCGCCTCCCACCCTGCCCTGCCCAGGATTCTGGCCACCTCGGGTACCACGACGGACCTGGGACTAACCGTGCGCCGTTTGGCAGCCCGCGACCCTGAGATGGCCGCTCTCACCCCGCTGATGTGGCGTCCCGCCCGCCCAACCGGGCCGGCCGCGTTGGAAGCCATCGCCGCGAACGACGACTACCTCCTGTGCCAATGGCAGGCACAGGCCGGACGGGTCGCCGTCATCTACCCGTGCGAACACGACTGGACCAGAAGACCCGTGCGGTCCCGCGACTACATGCATCTGGCCAAGGCACTGCCGCACGAACCCGACACCGTCCTGTGCCTCGGGCACGAATACGGCTACTCCGGACCGGACCTCACCGCCGTCGACGCGGCGCACCCCGACCGCTATTACACCGCCGAGTGGCAAGACCTGGTCGGCGTGCTCGGGCAGGCCGTCCCCTGGTGGCCCCACGCTCTGCGCCAACCAGATCGGATGGCTGAATGGCTCGCCTCGGCCGCGACCAGCGCGGCACAGTATGAGGTGAGAACAAGCTGCGACATCGCCGCGTTGCTGGACTTGGCCGAGGCCGAACCCCCTGAATCGCCAGCCCGACTGGCCGCGCTACACCTGGCATCGGACATCCGCGATTCGGCCGTCACCTGCTGCCTGGGCGAAGTCGAGCATGTGACGGAAACGGACCGATACAGCGGGATGCTGGTGGCCGCCCGGCCGAGCACCCGCGGCATGGGGCGGTTCGCGACGGCTCCAGCGCGAAGGCTTCGCCAAGGTTGGCAGATGATCGCAGATCGAACGGACCCGCTCTCCTGGGCCTGCATGAAGATCACTCAAGGCCGGAGTGTCGCAGAACACCTGCCCTTCGGCCTCGAATTCACCATCCACGACCCGCAGGAACCCGTCGCTGCCGAGTGGCTGGCCTCTCTGGTGCCTGCGACATCCACCGCCGCCCTCTCCTCCCTGAACACCGCGCACTTCACCCAGCTGCTGAAGGACCCGCGCACCGGCCTTCCCGTGGTGAAGCAGGACGGCTATCCCAACGACACCTATACCGGCCTCGCACCGACCAGGCTGGCTACCACCAGCCCGCTCGCCGAGGTCATCCTGGACGACGTCATCTGGATCAGGACCGCCGACGGCGCCTTGTACCCGGCTCCGAGGCGCCTGGACGCCGGCATCACCTTCGGTTACTCCGGCACCGGACCGATGACCTTGGCGGTGCTCATCGACCGGCTGCTCGACGACATTGGCTGCGAAGACCCAGTCGACGACATGGCCGAAAGCTGCTCGCTAGGCCTGCACCAGGGCACTGCGGGCAAGTGGGGTCGCGGAATGGTGCTCACACGCGATCAGCTGCTCGTCATCCGTCAGAGCACCGGACGCTGGCGCCGCTGAAGACCACTGCAGACACTGACCTTCCGCCGACGTGGGACAGGGCGGCCGTAGCGGCGGTGTCGTGGAGCCGTTCGCGAGCTGCACGACGGTGGGTAGAAAAACGGAGCGCTCGAATTTGTTCGTGGCGCATGATGGTGGCATGGATGCAGATGCCGGTGAGGCACTATTCGAACGCTACGTCACGGAGAACGGGTACAAGATCCTAGACCGGCATCCTGATCTCGGCACGCAGAAGCGTCCGGACTACCTGGTCCTGGCGGCCGGTGTGGAGGTCGTGGTTGAGGTTGAGTCATTCAATTTACCCTCGGCTGCATCGGTTGGAGATGTCGCCCTGCTCGACATGAGGCCGCAGCTTAAGAACGTCCGCAATAAGATCACGGCCGGCGCAGAACAGTTGAAGGGCATCGATGGCTATCCGTTGGCCGTTGTCTTGGCGAACCCCAAAAACGCCCATCTTCCGCTTGAAGGACCCATGTTCGAGGGCGCTCTCTACGGCGATCCAATGATCACAATCGACGGAGACGGCGAGACCGATATGCGCTTTGGCCGCAATGGCCGTCTGCATGTAACAGAGCTCGATGGTTCGGTGCGCGGAAACCATCCCCACCTGAGCGCCGTTGCAGTGCTACGCCGGTCGTACTCAGATGAAGCGCACGCCGCCGCGATGCAAGCCAGTCAGAGCCTGGGCTACGAGAACATCCTCGCGACCGTCCGAGAAGCGCACCGGCGCATGGCCGAGATGGGTGAGGACGCCACCCAGGCCGTCTGTCTCGACATATATGAGACTGTCAGCAGGTCTGCCATTCCGCTACCACGCGACGTCTTCGCGGGACCGCATGACACCCGGTGGGGCGAGGTGGCGGAGGGTCGCTATGGGCAAATTGAGCGTGAGAGGCCCGGGAGACACAGCGCGGCCAGTTCGATCCAGCAATCAGCTACGTGTGAGAAGGCGTCTTGAGCCCCGTCCCATGGGTCACGTTAGAGCCGACCCAGACCGAAACGATCATCGCGGTGATGCTCTGTCGGCTCAATCCCAGCGCTGTCCGCATCCGACCGTCTCAGGGAGATGGCGGCATCGACGTCATCCAGATCACCCCTGACGGCTGGATCGTCGACCAGATCAAGTACTTCGCAGAGACGCTCGACGACAGCCAGAAGAAGCAGATCGTCAAGTCCTTCGGGAAGGTCCGCGCGTTCGCTGCTCAGCAGGGTGCAGGCATCGCCGAGTGGCACCTGGTGACTCCCTTGGACCCGACCAAGGAGAACCGTCTGGACTGGTTCTCAACCATCACTGCGAACGCCGACTTCACCTGCGAGTGGCGCGGTAAGGCTCACGTTGAGGGCTGGGTCAGCGAGTTTCCAGAGGTCGTTGACTATTACCTACGCGATGGCAAGGACCGCCTGGCTCAGCTCGTCACAGCGGTAGCCACCATGTGCAGGCTCTTCACCGACTCGGACACCATTGCCCAACAGGGCACGCTAGAACCGGCTGATACGGTGACTGGGCTGCGCTCGGTGTATGAAGCGCTCAACGCGCATGATCCGCACTACCGGTACGGGTTCTCCGTCGATGGCGAACTGGTAGACGTACCTCCCGAGCCTCATCAAGTAGCGGTGCTCCAGATCGAGACCACCTCGTGCTGGGTCACATTCAAGGTGTACGCGCGCTACGACGCTGCTGTTCTCGACCGTCCGGTGCCGATCGTCTTCGAGGTAACGGCTGCGCCCGACAGCGAAGCAGCGCGAATCATGACCGACTTCCAGACCTATGGGTCGCCGGTCGTGCTTGACACCGGAGATGGCGTTTCCATAACGGTAGCCGCGGACTTGCCCGCAGGGCTGGGGCAACTGGTTTCCGGGCAACTCGCTGGCTTTAGTCTCACGGCCCTGCCAGCCACGCCTTTCCCTGCACGGTTACAACTCATCGACGCGGAAGGAAACGAGCTGGCGATCGTTCGACTGAACCTTCAGCCTGCCCTCACCAACCTGGATGGTTCCGGCATGTTCATCGCCGGGACCGAGCAGCACGGCGTCTTCGATGCCGAACTGCGAATTCAGCGCCAAGCCGGCACCGTGACGACCAAGCTTCAGGGTCATGATCCCGCGGGGCTCGCACCGGACGATGTCTTGCCGGCGCTGCGGCTCTTGAGCGGGCTACATCACCCCAACCAGTACCGGGTGGTTGGAGCGCACGGCCCCAAGCAGGGTGATGCGATAGCGATCCCGCAACCCGACTCACCATCGGCCGATCTGCTGGTGCTCACGAAGTTCGTCGAGGCTCTAAGCATCATGCAGCAGCACACGACCGAGCAGATCCGTGTGCCTGACGCCGCTGGCTTCGGTGCGCCAGCCATCCTTGAGCTCATCGAGCTCGGGCAGCTGCTGAAGGACGGCCGGCGCCAATCGTCCTGGACCAGCATGAGCACAACGCTGAGCCCCGACACCAGGTTGCCAGAGGACGGAGGTTCGCTACTCATAGTGCAGCAGGCCACCTACAACCTAGAGGGACGCCAGATCGAGCTCGGACGTGTGCGGACGATTCTTGACTCAGTTCGGTTCACGCAATCCGAAACCGATGGCAAGGGCCGGCGTCATGTCGTGATGGTTCCTGGACGCTCCGACAAGATGACTGCTATTCACGAGCCGCTGGATGTCCACTGACGGTCTGTGCTGCGGTTGACGCTTCGCAGGCCCGCGGACCGACAGGTTTACCGACCGTTCCGTCGTGAGTGGGCATGTCACGCAAGACGTTGATGGGTCGCGGGTCCTTCTTGGCGTGGGCTACCACATGCGCGTCAGCTTCGCGCATCTGGTCACGCCGCCGGTCCAGCGTGGCGGCGAGCACCGTATCGGCCATGACCCACTGCCTCGTGCGGCGGTTCTCGATCCACCACTCGTCTTCGTAGAAGGCCGCCTCGACAACGACGCTCAGAATGACTGACGTCCCGTCCGCGATGGCTTGATGCATCTCCTCTGCGCTAAGGCGGAACTCCTTCAGCGCGTCGTCAGGCTCGCTGGTGACGCGGGTGTCCGTGATTTGCTTCTGGTCCTGCATGTCGCGTCTCCTCACGCCTTCAGCTCGGGGCCGTTGGGCTCGATCGCCGGCTGCTGGGGAAGCAGCAAGGGAGCTGGCAGAGGGCCATGATCCAGGGCTCGCCCCTGTGCCGCGGCGTGTGCGTGGGCCGCAGAACCTGCAACCGAGACCGCGGCCTGCGCAGTGACTCGATCGGCTTCTGCGGCGAGCACGGTGTTGGTGTGCTCGATCAATAGGTCGCGTCCGACCGCGAGGGCCGCGCCGTATTCGACGGTCGCGGTGGCCAGCAGCGCGACGTAGCCGACGGTCGGGCCGGGGCCCATCCGCCCCGCCTCCTCCGGCGCCATCCCTTCCTGAATGTCGTCGAGTGCGCGACGCCGGCTCAGTTCCCAAGCGACGGTGAGCTCCTGAACTGGCTCGCCTCGATCGTCCACAATCAAGATCGTTTCGTAGACCATCCGGTTCGCTGGGGAGGTGAAGACTTCGGCGTCGAGCCAGTGGACTTCAGGGATGAGTTCCGGGTGTTGGATCAGGTCCGACAGGATGATGCGCTCTCGCTCAGTGGCCAGCATCCAGGAGTCGTAGGACGCGCCGGTGTAGGTCAGCGAGCTGGCGGTCTCGCCGACCCAGGCAAGGCCGGTGTCGTGGGTGCGCAGGGCATCGGCGAGCAGTGCCAGATGATCAAGGCGGGGGTCGAGACCGCGTACGGGGCCGGCCTCGCCGGTGAGGCGTTCGGCGTGAGCCGCCATCTCACGTCGTAGAGCGGCTTCGGCGACCATGCGGCCGTAGACCGCGATGGCGTCGGGGTCCGGGCAGGACATGGCCAGGCCGCCCAGGTATTCGGCGTCCACGCTGGGCCGGTCGACGATTCGTGCCACCTGGTCTGCAAGAGCCGCGCCGGCGAGGTCGGGGCGGGAGATCGCGAGGTCGACGATCGTCTTGAAGACCAGTTGGTGTGTCGGGTCGGCGAAGTCGGTGAAGGACAGGTAGCCCACGTCATTCAGCAGCGTCCGGTCGATGAGCGCGGCGCCGATGAGCGCCTGCTCCGCCCGGTGGGTGAGGTGGTCGGTCATCGTGATCTAGCTTTCTGCGGGGCGGTTGGAGCTGGCGGTGAACGCGGCCACTCTGGCGTCGGCTTCGGCCAGGTGGGATCGTCGGAAGTCGAGCCCTTGGGAGACCACGACATCGGTGATCTTGACCCAGCCGCCTCCGGCCTGTTTCCACCAGAAGCTGTCGTAGGACGCGAAAGCGGTGACGGACCCGCTCATCGGGGTAGCTCGGCCAGATGAGATGTGGGCCGCCATGGTCGATGTGGTCAAGAACAGGTCGCTGTCGGTCATGTTCTCCTTCTTCGCGGTAGCCAGCAGGTGCGCTGGTATCCCGGCGAGTGGATCGCCGGCAGACCAAGCAGACTGGATCTCCGGTGACGTCACTGCGCGCACGACGCCGTCGCTCTTGTGCCCGCTTCGGCAGTTGCGGGAGTAGAACATCACAGCACTTGTGATCAGCTGGCGCAGCTCGTTATGCCAGTAGCGGGCAGCTTGCCCGCTCGGGCCTTTGGCCCCGTAGATCTCCTCGCGCCAGACCTTCAGTGCCCACAATTCCTCGATCAACCCTGGGTGCTGGCTCCAGCAGCGGGGCAGCCGAGTCTCAACGCTCAGCTCGTAGCGGTCATGCAGCCAGGTGACCCAGCTGACCAGCTGCGGCCACGCGGCTTGGCGCTGGGCGGGGTCCATTGCGTGCCACTCGGGGATTCCGGCGTGCTGGGCACCTCGCTGGCCGCGCCGCTGGTTCCTCACCGCTCGGGGCGGCAGCCCTGAGTGGCCACGCCCTTGGCGGGGGACGCTCGGCACGGCGAACGGCTTGGGCTCCGTCAGTGCCTCGGTTCCGCGGGGTTCGGCCTCGGTTTCGGGCAGGAGGGACCGTGGTTCCTCGTCGCGGTTGCCGAAGACGGCGGCCTTCCATCGCGGGGCGTCGTCGTTTGTCATGCCGCCTCCCTCTGTACGTCGTCGGGTTCGCTGCTCCCTTGCCGAGCGCGCTCTGCGCCGATGATGGCCCGAGCGTCCTTGACGGCTGTCACGAACTCTGCGGCGTGGGGGCCTTCGTAGTGGCGCTGCATGCGCACCTTCACTGCCGGCGTCGTAGCGTGGATCACCAGCGCTTCCCGGCGCTCGGACGACAACGTGCGGATCTGCTCCGGGGAGATGGTCTTCCGGTCCAGGAGCGTGGTCTGCATGCTGTATCCGCTGCTTCCGCGCTGGTAGGTGGTCAGCGATTCGCGGTACTCACCGCCGAGCTTCGACAGGTCGTCGAGTTCGTCGCCCGACAGTCCGCCGAGGGCGATCTTCACGGTCGCGGATCCCCAGATCTTCGCCGCGCCGTTCGGTCCCCAACCGTCGATCGCCTGCGCCATGTCTTGCAGCACCATGACCATGAAGATTCCGGAGCCGCCGGAGTAGGAGATCAGGTCGGGGAGTTGCGGTAGCGGGGAGACGTTGGCGATCTCGTCTCCTAAGATCGCGAGCGGGGCATCGAGCCGGCCGCCGGGCGAGTCGTCCGCCAGGCGCTTCGCGGTCTCGATCACCTCATCGAAGAATGCGCTCACCAGCGGCGCGAGGCTTTTCGCGCGGTGCTTGGGCACGAGGATGTAGATGGTGCCGTGCGAGCGCAGGAAGCCCTCGATATCGAACGTCACGCCGGCTTCCGGCGCGAACGTTGCGCGGGCGGAGACAGACAGCAGAGGCGCTACTGCGGTCTGCACGGTCGTCCAGAGGTTGGAACGCGTGGTGTCGGCCGGTGCGCGGTACAGGTTGTCCAGCATCTCCGCGACATCGGGTGCGGCCTTGGGGTTGCTGCCAAGGATGTGGACCGGTTCGTCCAAGCCCTCGTTGAAGGCCCACCGGAGCACGTCGGTCATCGAGCGGCCCGAGATCGCGGCGGCGTGCAGCCAGCCGGCCATGAGGTTCGTCGCGGCCAACCCGAAGAACTTGTTGTTGTCGCCACCGCCAGCGCTGTCGCCGCTGCTCTTGCCGACAGTGACCATCACTTCGGCGCGCAGAATCGCCTTGTCGAAGTCTTCGCAGTCGGCGAGCGGGGGCCACTGGACGTTGTCAGGCCAGGTGACCATACCGGTCGGCGCCATCACCAGAACCGGGCCTTGCTTCGCGCGTATCGTCGCGGTGTTCTCCAACACATCGGTCCGTGCGCTGGTGACGATCGCCGGACCCTTCCAGCCGTGCAGCCAGGGGATGATGACCTGGCTCGACTTGCCCTGGCGAGGAGGGGCCAGCATCAGGACGCTGTCCTCGATCGAGATCGCCACCGGTATCCCCGCCGGGTCGGACCAGCCGACCCGCACGCCGACGTCGACCAGGGTGAACTTGACGCCGCTCACGCTGGGGCGAACGATCGGACCGCGCTTCAGAACAGCCTTCTCGGACAGCGATACAGCGAGCTGCTGGCGGGAAGCGAAGCCACGGTGCGAGCGTCCCCTCCACGCTCGCTTCGCGGCGACGATCCCCAGGCTGCACATCGCCGCCAGCACCAAGGCTGCGGCGATGCCGAAGCCGATCGGTCCGGGAAGATCCGGCCGCGTGCTTGCCGGCCAAGCCTGCTTCGGGTCAGACCAGTGATGCGGCAGAGCTCCGATGATCTTCGGTGCCTGCCCGAGGCTCGCGGTCGGGAGCACGAAGTGCGTGATGAGCCCGGCGAGCTCGCCGGTGGCGTAGACACCGGGCACCACAACGGCGACCGCGACGATCAGAGCGAAGATCGCATAGTCGGCGGGACTGTCGAGCACCGGCCGCCGTGCGACCGTGACATCTCCGGCCATCAGACGACCATGCGTTCGTTGGTGTGATACAGCTGCCGCTCCAGCGGCGTCAGCACCGTCTGCACGACATGGCTGGCGCTGCGACCGACCTTCCACACCGCACGACCGCGGTGCTCGCCGGACCAGCTGGCGATGTGCGCGCACTCGGTGTCGGTCAACCCGATCGCCTCGCGGGTCATAGCCAGCGGCGCGGTGTCCTGCCGCAGACAGATCCGCACGTCACAGCTCGCGATCAAGTTCTTGGCGATCGTGACCTCTTCCGAGCCGGCCGCCCCCACGGCCTCGAAGTCGGCCAGGCGGTGCGTGCTCAGCACCTGGATGGTGCCCTGGGCTCGGGACAGACGCAGGTCTGAGTCCAGCTTTCGGATCATCGCCGGGACGCGCATTGCCCGCCACAGCTCGTCCCGAACGACAAGGCGGACCGGACCGCCGGGCTCGTCGATCGCGGCCTGACCCCAGCTGGACACACAGGCCAGGGTCATCGCCACGGTCTCATCGCCGCGGCCGTCGATCCGCGACAGGTCGACGGTCTGGATCGGCGCGGAGAAGTCCACACCAACCGTGGTCGGTCCATCGAACAGCCCCGAAAGCGAGCCCTGGACCATGTTGCCCAGAGCGTCGACGGCGGGCCGGATCATCTCCCGCAGCTCGCCAATATCGCCGTCACGAACACGCAGTTCCTCGGCCATCTCCGGCACGGGGTCGCGCAGCAGCGCCCATACCTGGGGAATCGTCGGGTCAATGAGCCGGTTTCCGCTGGCCTCTCCAGAAGCCTGCTTGATCGCCAGCGAGAACGCGGCCTCCTCGGTCGGAGTCAAGGCCCGGCCAAGGCGCATCACGACCAGCGAAGCAAGCAGGGTGATGCGGCGCCGGTGGATCTCCTCCAAGCGCTCACGCAGCAGTTCGGGGTCGGCAGGAAGGTTCGTGCCGAGCGGTCCAGCGTCCAAGGGATTCAGACGTGCCCCGAGACCTGGTCCGAGTTCGACGGGCTCGACGCCCAGAGCGCGCGACAGCGGTGCGTACTCGTTCTTGATGTCGCCCAGGACGAAGGTCTTGACGCCGTAAGCCATTAGACGCATCGCGAGCGACTTGATGGCCGCGCTCTTCCCCGCCCCCGGCACACCGGTGATCAGCATGTTGGGATTGGTGATCAGGCCCTGGTGAAGCCATTCGATCGGATGGCAGGAGAACGCCCCGCCGGTCAGGCAGTCGACGCCGATATAGACACCGACCGGCGGCATGCTTTGGCCGTACAGCCACGGATACAAGCCAGAGAACTGGCCGGTAGAACTGCGGAAGACCGGGATCGGCGGAGTCTTGGGCGCGCGGCCGGCGAACTTCCTGGCGTAGCCGCGGCGCGGCGGTGTTGGGTCGACCGGCGCCTTCCGCTTCTTGCTCTCGGGTGCCGCAGCTACGGCAATCGTGGACGGCTCTGCGCCGTCCGCTGCGGGAGCAAGCAGGCTGGCGAAGTCGACTTCCGGCAGCTGTGACTTCTTGGACTTGGTTGTGAAAGCCATCGTCGTCACCACCGCATCTTCGGCAGGCCGAAGCCCAGCGGCAGCGAGCTCATGCTGAAGCCCACGTCCTGAGCCATCCACAGCCGACGCAGCTCGATGCGTGCGGCAGCGGCATCCGCTTCGAGCGCAGCGCAGGCGTCTTCGAGCTGGTCAGGATCGGTGACGGTGACAGTCACGAAACCGGTGAACCTCACCAGCCCGTGGCCAGCAGCGCGTTCGGCATCCTGCTCCTCAGCCCGGCGCAGCGCGGCCTGCTCGTGCTCGGGCACGATCTGGCCGGTGCGCTGGCGCATCCGGATCGCGACGTGGCGAGCGGTGCGCTCGCGCATCACCTGACGCTCCGCGACGCGCGGACCCAGAGGTTCAATGTGGAGGCTGAAGGCCCGGCGGTGCGTGCCCTCGCCGAGCAGCGGCGCTAGGGCAGTGGAGAAGACCTGGTTACGCGGCCAGTCATGAACGACATAGGTCACCGAGTCTGCGCCATCGTGCAGATAGGAACCGCGCTTCGCCTCGGCGGCGGCCGGCCCGGCGACACCAGGATCGACGCCAGGGGCGAGTCCTGCTGCATCGCGGTCGATCACGGTCGCATTGGCACTGGCACGGCGCTCAGCAAGGGTGCGAGCCGAGTGCGGGTCGTAGGCGGTCCGGATCACCTCAGCCAGATCGCGCGGGCCGAGCCAGCCGTCTACCTGAAGGTCGGCGCCGGAAATGGAGGACGTCAGAGCCCGGAGGTGTCGAACCAGGACCGCGGCGGCTCCGGCCGCTCCGCCGCCGGCGCCCTTGATGGCCTGACCGGCGCGGCGCTCGTCCATGACGAAGGCGAGGTACGCCTCTCGCTGGCTAGTGCTGAGTGTCGATGTCGCCAGTAGCGTGCTGGTGATTTCGACCGCCGTTTCGGGAGCGTCCGCGGCCAAGCGGTCGTTGTGCCAACGCCGCAGGGCCGCCCCGGACTCGGGGACGATTCGTTGCAGAGCCTGGACCCTGATGATCGGGTTGCCCTCGGTGCACAGCCCGGACAGCAGCGTTCCCCAGCCGGCCACACGCTGGTCGCGGCGAGCAGAGTCGACCAATCCGATTCCGGGAAACTTGATCTTCGCGACGGCGGTGTACGTGCGGTCGTAGCGGTGGTGCACCACGGCCATGGTGCTGTTGCCGGTGTCGGCTTCCAGGATCCGCAACGGCGCGAGGATGCCGGGCAAATCCATCGGTTTGGGGCCGGCCGGATCCGCCTTGGAAGCCGGAGTGAACGCCCCGGCGGCGAACTTGTGTTGATTGCGGGACTTCAGCAGTTGGAAGGACACAGCGGCCACGAACCATTCGTCGGTGGTGCGTCCGGCGATGCGGACGAAGGCGAGCAGGGCGAGCAGGATCGCGATCGGCCAGGCCACGACGCCTGCGGAGATGTTGGATGCGGCAATCGGCCATACAGCGACCAGGACAGCGGCACCGCACATCACGGCACGCTGCGCTGTCATCCCGAACAGGAAGTTGACCTTCTCGCTTTGCCAGCCGAAGTAGGTCCGCGACGACCGGGTCTCGGAAGGAAAGGTGCTTGTGCTCACTTCTTCTCTCCGTGGCGGTCGTTGTCGGGTGCCTGCGGCGGTCGTGCAGGCGGGATCGGCGGAACGTCGCGCACAGCGGGGAACTCGGCGGTCGGCGGGTCACTGCGCGGCGAGATCGGCTCGACCGGAGTGGGCGGCGTCAGCGGCTGAACAACCGGCGCCTGCCCTGCTTGGTTGTGAGTCGCTGGTTCGGGTGCCGCGGGTAGCGGCGGCGTTGAGCGGTCCTGCGGCGCGC
This sequence comes from Catenulispora yoronensis, assembly GCF_039531695.1. Lineage (NCBI taxonomy): Bacteria > Bacillati > Actinomycetota > Actinomycetes > Catenulisporales > Catenulisporaceae > Catenulispora > Catenulispora yoronensis. The sequence goes on along the minus strand of NZ_BAAAQN010000017.1, from coordinate 90,319 downwards.
TCATGTCAGGCGGAGCGGCATGCCGCTCGGGCACGGTCTCCGGCGCCGAGGTTGCGACCGGCTGCTGCGATACCGCTGGGGCGGGCTGCTCTGCCGCCGGTCGTGCCGCCGGTGCTGGTGTCGGTCGACTGCGGGCAGCCGATGGCATGGCGGATCCCGCGGGGTGACTGTACGGACCGGTCGGGTACATACCGGCATGTCCAGCCATCTGCTCCATCCGGCCGCCCAGCGCGTTCACGCCCTTCTGGGCCATGCTTAGCCCGGCCGCCGCGATGCCCATGGGTCCAAGGGCGGCGCCCGCAGCTGCCTTCGCACCCGCTCCTCCCGCTCCGGCACCGGCCATCGCAGGAACCCCGGCTGCGGCCGCCGATCCGGCCCGGCCTGACATCGCGGACATGGTGCGAGCCTCGCTCTGCCGGGCGAACTGCTCCGGCGGGATGCCGGTCGGAGACCCACCAGCTGCCGACGCAGTCCGGCCCGCAGCGAACCCAAGCATTGCCCCCAGGCCGCCAGCTGCGCCGACCTGTACGGAGGCGAAGGTGAACAGGCGCCCGATCACCGGCCAGGCGAATACCGCCAGCAGGAGAACCAGGATGCCGATCAGAAGGCCCTGGATGTCCTTGCTGCCAGCGCTCAGGTTGAAGCCCAGCGCGAAGACGAGCGCGATCACCGGCTTGAGGATGATCAGCTGGATGCAGGCGGTGCAGAGCTTGGTCCACCACTCCTTCGTGGCCTGCGACATCTGCCCAACCGCCGAGATCGGCGACGTGGCGACCAAGACGGCCAAGGCTGCGTTGCGGATCAAGAGCTCCAGCCACAGCACCACCGTTGCCAGCAACGCGAGGACCGACACGAACAGCAGGAGCGTCATGGAGACGCCACCGCCGGCCGACCCGAAAGCGGCGAGGCTGCCCAGCTTGGCACTCATCGCGTCGATGCTGCCGAAGCTCTGCTTGATGATCGATTGGGTGATGTTGTCCGAGGCCAGTAGCGCCGCATTGGTGAAGACGAGGATCAACATGAAGGACAGCGCGGTCTTGCCGACGCCGACGAGCGCGGTCGCCACCGGCGTGCCGTCGTGGGTGATCGCGGTCCGCACGACCTGGCCGAGCAGGATCAGGACGGCGACGAACCCGGCGATACCCATCGAGATGGCGTAGACGTTGCGGACGCCCGGCGAGGTGACATCGATGTTCGGCATCGCGGCGAAGGCTTGAGCGAACGCCTTGAGCAGCTGGTCCGCGGCGTCGGCGAAGGACTTGCAGACCATGTCCCAGGCGCTGGAGGCGACTGAGGACGCGGCGTCGCTGATGCAGTCGATCGGATTGATGGGGCAGCTCATTGTCCGATCTCCTGCCACCCTAGGCTGCGCGCCTGGTCCGATCCCGGCGCCGCCGCGAGGCTGGTGTAGGTCGTGCCGTCCGGCTTCAGCACCTTCCAGTCGCCCCCGGCCCAGTGCATGCGCAGCGGGAACACTGCGTTCGAGCTCTTGGTGCCGGTGCCAGGCAGCGAGGTGGTGTAGCGCGCCAGGAGCAGCACCGTGACCTGATCGTCGGAGGCGTCGCGGACCTGGTACTCAGCTGGGCCGAGCATGACTGCCGCGGCCGAAGGCAGCAGGCCCGAGGTCGGAAGCCCCAGCGAGGCACGGGCGTCGGAGGTACCCTTTGCCCACTCCGCCGGCCCGTCGGTGTAGGACGGATCGGCGACCAGGCGCATCACCGCTGCGGTGCGATCGGGATCGAGAGTGGACCCGAGATCAGTCATGTACTCGGACGCGGCAGAAACCGCCCCAGCCAGAGTGTGTGGGTATTCGATGGAGACGCCGTTGACCAGTTGGCTGCCGCGGGTCAGGGCGACCGGTGCAGAGGCGCCGGAACTCGAAGGCATGTCCGCCGATGGGGTGCTTGCGGTCGCTAGCGGATTCGGGCGCGGGGATGGGCTGTCGGCGCTGGCGTGCGTGCCGGACATCGCCGATGCCGCGACGTAGGCGATGCCGGTCAAGGCTGCCAGCCCGGCCGCCGTGAGGACCGCATAGCGACCGGTCCGGCGGCGTGGGTGCAGAAACTCGTTGCTCATGGCGCTACATCCGTTGTTCTGAAGGCTGGATCAAAGCCCTTAGTGGGCAGCGCCGAAGACGGTGTTGATCAGCGGGATTGCGCAGGCGGTGACGATGACGCCGCCCAGGGACCAGACGAGGGACCGCTTGCCCTTCTCCTGGTGGTCGGGCCTGTTGCTCAGCGAGCCGACGGCCATCAGGCCGCCGGAGGCGACTGCGGCGACCGCACACGCCACCAGGCAGCCCCACTTAACGTACGAGAGGAGCAGGTTGACTCCGTTGGAGCCGCTAGTCGGGTCGGCTGGCGCCGGGTTGGTGATGTCCGCCGGGAGGGCGCCGAGCGCTTGCACGACAGAGTGGATCGAGCTCATGAGTGGGGACTCCTTGCCGCCTGGGAACCCGATCGGGCGGTCGACGCCGGCCGCGGGTAAGGATGAGTTGCCGAGGCCCTGAACTGCACGTTCTGCTGTAGCAGAACCTCGGGGCAGTAGATTAGGCAGCAATGAGTGGTGCTTGTCAACTACAGCATAATTTTGGGCGGTGGGACCTTGAGTTGCGTTTGCTATAGCAGATGCGGCATGCTGGCAAGAGATCGTTGAATCCGGAACCGGAGGAGCTGCTGCGCGATGGGCGGAGGGCCAGAGGACGTCGAGGACATCGGCGTGATCGCCACGCGCATCAAGCACCTGTTCGCAACGGTCTATCCGAAGTCATTGGGCCGGCCCTACACGCTGCGCGAAGCCGCCGACAAGATCAACGAGGACGCGGGCGAGGAGCTGATCTCCGTCGCGTACCTCAGTCAGTTACGCAAGGGCGACAAGCGGGAACCGGCCTTCAACAAGCTCGCGGGCGTGGCCAAGCTGTTCGGCGTGAGCACCGACTACTTTCTGGACGACGAGACGGCCGCCAGGACTGACCAGCAGTTGGCCTTGGTCGCCGCGATGCGCGAACAGGGCGTGGACCGCGTGGCGACGCGGGCCCTGGGGCTGTCGGCGAACAGCCTCGAAGCCATCCTCGGCATGATCGAGAACGCGCGCAAGATCGAGGGTCTGGCCGACGACGAGGGCGACGCTCCCGCTCAAGAGCAGTGAGCCTGCTCACTTCACTCCGCGCTGTAGTGCAGCGTTGTCAATTCGTGATTTTCGTATCGCCCGTCTGATCGCTTACCGTATCGAACGCGGGAGTTGTCACCGTTGTCCGATTTCATCTCGGTAGCGCGGCGCCATTGACGGGTCTCCCACATCGAGCGGGAGGAACCGGCGTGCGAGACCTGAAACGGCTTCGTCGTGCCTGCGAGCAGCGGCTAGACGGACTGCGGATCCCACGACCGTTCGACTTGGACACGTTCATGGTCAGCGTCCAGAAGCAGCGCGGCGGGCGACGGATCCACATCCGGCCGTCGCCGATCCCGGCCAGCGAGGTTTCGCCCTATGGCATGTGGGTTGCCACCCACGATGACGACTTCATCGTCTACGAGCCGGAGACGACGCCCCTTCACCGCGCACAGATTGTGTTGCACGAGGTGGGCCACATGATCTTCGACCACCATTCCGACGAGGTGGTGGACCCTCGGATCCTTCGCGTCGTGTTCCCCGATTTGGACCCCGCGATCGTGAAGCTTGTCCTGAGCCGCCACGACCACCACAAGCGCGAAGACGAGTTCGAGGCCGAGATGTTCGCCTCTGTCGTGCTGGAAAAGGCCGGCTACGAGCCGGACCCGGCCCTGACTGAGGACGGCCTGATGGACCGTATCGGCGACGCACTCGGACACCCGATGCGCCGTCGGGAGCGTGGCATATGAAGCCGGCCCTCGTCGTGATCTTGTGGGTGGTCACCGTCTGGCGACTGGGATCAGTTCGGGACCAGCCCTGGAAGCGATCCCTGTGGCTCGCCTTCTTCGGGCTGGCGATCGCGATGACAGTCACGCTCCCTGCCGTCACACGCGCCATCGACGCGTCGACGGGAATCGCCGACCTTACAACGCTGATCAAGCACCTGGCCGGCATCGTCGCGTGTGGTGCAGTGCTCGACTGGGTACTCGCGTTGAACTCGCCCCAGACAATGGGCACCTTCCCAGCCCGCCGCCACTACATCGCTGCGGTCACCATGGTCGCGATGACGGGTCTCTTCTTCGCCATTGACCGGCAGGAGACGTTCAACTTCGCCGAGTTGGAGTCGGGGGACGGCGCGGCGGCGACGGCGTACATGCTGACGTTCGAGATCTACCTCGGCATCGCGATGGGCATCGCGAGCAACCTTTTCTGGCGAGCTTCCCACCGCAAGCCGAATGGCCTCCTGCGGGCCGGGATGTGGATCCTTGCCACCGGAACGGCTCTCGGCGTCGTCTACGCCGCGCTGCGGAGCGCCTACCTGCTCGTGCGATTCAACGGCAGCCACGCTCCCGGCGGCGACCACACCATGGTCTCGGCATCTGATGCCGTCCAAGCGGCAGCGATTCTGCTGATCATCATCGGCACGTCGACTCCGCCCGTGAGCGCCGGCCTGAGAGCCTTCGCCAACTACCGGGCGCTGCACGTGTTGCGACCGCTGTGGAAAGACCTCACCGCTCAAGTACCGTCGATTGTCCTCGGTACGCCGCCGACCAGGGCCGAAGACTGGATGGCCGTCCGGGAGGTCCGGCACCGGCTCTTGCGACGGGTCGTGGAGATCCGCGACGCCGCTCTCATGCTTCGCGGGCTGGTCGACGAGACCGACCAGGAAACCGTCCGCACGCAGCTGAGAAACAGCGGCCTCAGCGGCAGCGAGCTGGAGGCCAGCTGCGAGGCAGCATGGATCCACACTGCCATCGCAGCCAAGAAGCAGCAGCGGACGGTTGTGGCCCGAAGTGCAACACTTCGCCCGCGAGACAGCTCGGCGCTGGAGGACGAAGTTCGCTGGTTGCTCCTGGTAGCTCGCTTCTACCGCAACCCCAAGACCAGCTCCCTTACCGCAAAGCCCGCGCTTGCCACGGAGTCACGATGACCACCGCACCCGCCACCACGTCTCCCTCGTTCGCCCGTAAGGTCACTGACGGCCTGGAGCCGAAGAACTGGATCCTGGCCGTCACGATCCTCGTCGGCTGGCAGGTCGACCGGTTCGCCGGCATCGGATGGGGCCTGCTCGGCGCCCTGTTCGCCGCCGTCATACCCATCGCCTTCATCAAGTACGGCATGAAGCGCGGTCGCTGGGCGGACCGCCACGTAGGCGTCAAGCAACACCGACTGATCGTGATGGTCTTCATCATCGGCTCGGTGGCGACCGGGATCGCCTTGATGATCGGGCTCGGTGCTCCCCGCACCATGACCGCGCTCATCGCCGCGATGCTCACCACCCTCGCCGCCCTGATGGCGATCACCACCGTGTGGAAGATCTCGGTTCATGCCGCGGTCTCCTCCGGCGCCGTCGCCATGCTGGCCGTGGTCTACGGGCCGATTGCCCTGACCGGTTATGCCCTCGTCGCGCTCGTCGGCTGGTCACGGATCGAGCTCCGCGACCACACCCGCGGCCAGGTGCTTGCCGGCACAGTTCTCGGCGCTGTAGTTGCCGCAGCGACATTCACCTTGTTCCGCTAGGCAATCAGCAGCTCAGAGCGTCATCGGGGCGCCCGTCGCGCTCTCCCTCGCCGCCGTCAGGACCAACTCCTGGCGGTGGCGGTTTGCCAACCCCGAGCAACGCGGATCGCTTCGGAGCCGAGCGGTCTTTTCTGCTGTAGTAGACAAGACCCCCTGCTGCTGGCGTATTCTCGGCTAGCGCGTCGCGTTTGCTGTAGCAGAATCGGGCTGTTCTTGCCCTGGCTGAAGGCTGCGCCGTGCTTGTCCCAGCGCAGTTCCATCCAGCAAGGACGCACATGAGCACCATCCCCCACCTCAGTCGAGTGCCGGCATGAACGATGTAGCGAAGAAGGCGAAGTTCGCTGTCGGCGGCTTGTTGCTGTCGCCGATAGCCATCGTTCTCGGCATCGCACTGGCAACTACCGGATCGGGCACGCTCGAACCACAGACGGTACTTGCAGCGGCGGCGGCCTTGCTGACGAACCAGCCATGCTCGACCTCGGGGCCGGTGACACCGGGCACTACTGACCTCGACAAAGGGCATCCGATCACCACTGGTCAGATCAGCAACGCGCAGCTCCTGTACACGGTGTCCCAGAACGACGCGCACCTTCCCAAGGACGCGGCGGTCATGGCTATCGCAGCCTCGATCGAGCGGACCCGCCTGGCGAACTACACAACCAAGAGCGACTACAACGGCTTGGGCCTGTTCAACCAGGACCCTGGTAGCTGGGGGACCGCCGCCGAGTTGGCAGACCCGGTGCACGTCGCCACCGAGTTCTACTCGCGGCTGGTGCAGGTGCCGAACTGGCAGACCATCCCGTTTGACCAGGCAGCCAGCGCAGTCCTCCGGCTCCCGGATCCCGCGCGTTTCAACTTCGAGCAGTGGGAAGCGATATCCAAGCGCCTGGTCGCCACCTTCGACGGCAGCGCCGGCACGTGCTCGGGAACCGGGGGCGATGGCTCGGGTGGTGGAGGCGGCGATCTCCAGCTTCCCCCAGGGTTCACGCTCCCCGCCGACACCCCGGCAGCGGCACGCACCGCGATAGCCTGGGCACTTGCCCAACTCGGGACGCCGTACTCATACGGCGGTAGCTGCTCGAACTCACACGATGGCAATCCCAACGACCAGTGCGACTGCTCATCGCTGATGATGATGGCGTACCGCGCCGCCGGAATCACTATCCCGCGGGGTTCCATCGCTCAGTCCGACGTTGGAACGCCGATCTACAACGTCAAAGACCTGAAGCCTGGCGACTTGATCTTCATACCCGGAGACGACGGAACTCCCGAGGCTCCGGGTCATGTAGGAATGGCTCTTGGGCAGGGGCTTCTCGTCGAGGCTCCCCACACCGGACTTACGGTTCGGATCCAGCCAATCGCTGGGTACCGGGAGGGTCAGATCTCCAAGATGCGACGGATCGTTCCGTGGCTGTAGGGTCCGCGACTTAGTGTCCAAATCCCGTGGCCGTGTTCACTCGATGTCTGGTTGGACACGCTTCGTGGATTCGAGTTGCATGACTCATCGATTCCTCTGCACCGTTGGATCCGTGTTCGGAACCGGAATCGGGCAAGCCGGGATGGCGGCTGCTGCCGTCACGCGCATAGTGATCGCGGCCAAAGCCGATACCGAGTGCCCATCACAACCCGAGGGTGTGGGCCGCCATGGCCAGTACAGCGGCGAGCGTGAGAGTCGCGGCAAACGCTCCAGCCGCGCGGGCTACAGCGTGCGGCCACGTGTTGCGGTCGCGGAGCGCAAGCAAACCGGCGGCCAGAGCGATCAAAGTGGCGACGAGCGCGGAGAAGGCGGTAGAAAGCAGAATCAGGGCCGTGTGGTTGGTCATGGCGAGGCTCCTCGGGGACGAAGTTGTATGCGTGTCGCCATGAATCTCGCCCCGTCCGTGTTCGCTGTGGTTCAGCTGGACGAAAATGAACACCGTCGAACAGGCCGCGAGAGCCCGCGGGAGGGCGTTGATGGTCACTCAGGACGAAGCGGCGAAGGCTGCGGCCGCCGAGTTGCGCAATCAACTGCGGGATGGAGTGGCAGGTCTTGATCTAGACGTGACTCAAGTCGCTCGGCGTAGTGGTCTGGGGCGAACAACGGTCTCGCAAGCGTTGAACGCCGAAGTGGGCGTTCCTTCGGAAAGGACGCTAGCCGCGCTGGGACGAGCGTTGCGGCTCAATGTGACGTCGCTCCTGGAGTTGCGGAGAGCCGCATGCGCCACGCAACCGCCGGACCTGCCTGAAGGACCGGGATTGCCCATCACAGCGTGGGACGCGTTGGACTTGGAGGTGCACCCGGCCGGCGGTCAGCGATACACCGGGGCGCCGCTTCCTGCGTATATACGGCGCCAGCATGACGACCAGCTTGCCCGTGTAACCGCAGCCGCAGCAGAAGGTCGCAGCGCGATGGTGGTGCTGGTCGGCTCCTCCTCCACGGGCAAGACGCGCGCATGCTGGGAAGCCGTGCAGCCGCTATCTGAGCTCGGATGGCGCCTATGGCATCCATTCGATCCGAGCCGCGCGAAAGCCGCCTTAGTGGGGCTGGCACAGGTAGAGCCGCGCACGGTGGTGTGGCTGAATGAGGCTCAGCACTACCTCGACGCCGGGGAGGAGATGGCCGCGGCGATACACGCCCTGCTCTTGGATCCGGAACGAAGCCCAGTTTTAGTATTGGGCACTCTATGGCCTGAATACGACAGGATCTACGCAGAACATCCAGCTTTCGGACAACCAGATCCCCACACTCGCACCCGGGAGTTGCTGGAGGGGCGACGCATCATGATGCCAGGTGAATTCGACGAACCAGCGCTGAGTGAGGCGAGACGGCTGGCCTCAGCCGGGGATAAATATCTAGCGGATGTGCTGGCGCGCGATCACGGCGGTCGGATCACCCAGTATCTGGCCGGTGCTCCAGAGTTGCTGCGACGCTACGCCAGCGCCGAGCCAGGTGCCCAGGCGATTCTCAAGGCGGCAGTCGATGCCCGGCGACTTGGCGTCGCACTGCATCTGCCGCGGGAGTTCCTTGCCGAGGCGGCGACCGATTACCTGAATCCTGATGAGTCCGAGGCTCTTTCGGACGACTGGTTCGAGCGCGCATTGTCGCAGCTCGCCGAACCGGTCCATGGAGGTTTCGCGCCTCTGCGCCGTGTGCGCCAGCGTATGAAGCCTTGGGCGGCACGGGAATCTCCCGCTGCCGAGGGTGCATCCGGGCCGACGTACCGCCTTGCGGATTATCTTGAACAGCACGGCCGCCGGGAGCGCCACTTGGACTGCCCTCCGCAGTCGTTCTGGGACGCGGCGCTCACCCATGTGAACGACCACGTCACTCTGCATCACTTGGGCAAAGCCGCAAGCGCTCGTGGGCGCTTCCAGTCTGCGGACGCCCTCTACCGGCGTGCCGTCGAAGCCGGGAGTACCGAAGCAACGTCCGACCTGGCCCACCTACGCGAGAGGAAGGGCGATATCAAGGAGGCCGAAGCCCTCTTCCGACGTGCAGGCGAACTCGGCGACTACGCAGCACTGTGCGAACTTGTCCTAATATGGGCCCACGCTGGAAGATTGGACGAAGCTGAGGATCTGGCCCTGTTCGCTGCGGAGGCGGGGTATCCCCGCGGCCTCTGCGATCTTGCGTTTGGGCGCGAGGGCGATGGGGATCGGTCTGCGGCCGAGGCGCTTTACCAGCGCGCCGCGACGGCCGGAGACCACTTCGCTACGCATGAGCTCATGCGATTTCGCGAAGAGGCCGGAGACGGCGCCGAGGCTGAGCGGTTGGCGCTAGGCGCGGTTGCTGTTGGCAACCCTTTCGTGGCGGATAGCCTTACCCAACTCCGCGAGCAGGCCGGAGACCACACCGGAGCCGAGCGTTTTGCTCAGCTCGCTGCCGACGCTGGACACCCTGGTTCGCTCTATGAGCTCGGTCGACTGAGGCAAGAGGCGGGGCGCGGGGGCGAAGCGTTGGAACTGTTTCAGCGAGCTGCGGACGCCGGAAGTACGACGGCGCTCTACGAGGTAGGCCTCGCAATGTGGAAGACCGGAGATCGGGAGGGGGCCGAGCGGTCGTATGAATTGGCCAGCGAACAAGCCGGCCAATTTGCCGCTCACAATCTCGTGGTCACGCGAGAGCAGGGCGGGGATTCGACCGGGGCTGAAGCGGCGGCCCTCGGCGCCGCTCAGGCCGGTGACCCCGGCGCGCTAACCAGCCTCGCAAGAATGCGAGAACAGCACGGAGACCGTGCCGGTGCTGAAACGCTCTACCAAAGCGCCATAGATGCAGGTGAGACTAATGCCATGGTTCTTTACGCCGAGATGCTGGCAGCTACTGACGCGCCGGAGGCCGAGCGCCTGCTCCTTTTGGCCGCGAACGCCGCACAACACTCGGCACTGCCAGGGCTTGCCCGTCTTTGGCAATCAGTTGGAAATCCTGGCGCCACGACCGTCGAGCGGTACGGGCTTGACCCAGACGGCAAGCCGTCCCGCCCCTGGTGACTTCACCCGCCGGACGAACATTCCAATCGGCGATGCCTTCCTGGCGGGAGCTTGGATGTCTCACGCGCGTGGCGGGCTACGAAGAGCGACGCAGCACGACGGTCGGGGTAGCCAGCGCTGACACAGGTCCGGACCACAATTGGGGCCCAGCGTAGGCGGATTCGATCCAATTCTAGCTCGGCCGTTCCCAACGCCAGGGAGATCCAGGAACCGAATTCGGCTCGCGACCGAAAGTGTCAAACGCCGAACGGCGTTCGGCGTGAGCGGCTACTTCGATCCAGTAAAGAAAGAGTTCATGATCGGCGCCCGAGTCCATCGCTCGCTCAAGTAGCGTGACGGCCTGGCGTTCATACCCCATCTTTAGCAAGCCCTTAACTAGGCTTTCAACGTGCGCGGGGCTGTCGAGGTCTACTTCACCTATAGTGCGATTAGCGAGCTGTTCCGCTACGCTCCTCGCTGGCGAGTCGTATACGGCTCGGATCAGGCGCCGAGCCGCTAGCGGCTTGGTAAGATCTGTGCGCGAATGAGCCCGCATCGTTAAAATTGAAGCCACCTCCGACTCTACGTTCGAAGGGCTATGCTCGATCAATGCCGCGACGTGCTCGGCGTCGCCCACGTCTAGTCTCTGGCAGATGTCTGGGAGGGCATCTGTCAGGCGTTCGAGCTGCTCGGGTGGCCCTGATTCTTGAAGGGTTCGCAATAAGCCGCCAACGTCCCCTGCGGCCGTTGATATTACTCGCGTAACTGCGCGTTCAGCAGCCTTCTCTGACTCAATTTGTAATCCCGCGCGCTTGAGCGCCCCAATGACGTCCCCGAAAAACCATGATGGATTGTCAATGTCGGCAGCATACTGAGCCGCAAATAGGAGCAGATCGTTTGCGGTGGAGATGTCGATCGCCCGCGCCACGTGTGAGGACCAGATGATTGATGGAATATCCGGATTTTCGCGGTGGATGGTTAGAAGTCGGTTTAGAATATCCGCGGCTGTTGATGACTGTTCGATGTCGTAAAGTGCCTTGGCTAGGTCGGCCGAGTAGTTAGCGCCTGAAAGGTTCACGGTCTGTGCCGCACGTCGCGCTAGCGCGACGGCAGCATCCGCGAGACCGCAATCCGACAATGCGTGAATTAGCGTTGCCAACTTGCCCGGATCGTCCGTCTGTCCGAGGAAGGCTGCTCGATAGGCAAGCACGATAGCTGCATTGGCTACGCGCTCGCGGTGCTCGCGGAGTTCGTATCGTGCTAGGTCCCGAACATGGCGAACCAAGCTTGCTACTTCGCCGAGATCTTCGATACTCACGAAGAGCGCGCCATGTGAGAGCACGCTAAGGGCTTCCTGAGGTGCCTCGTTGTCCGCCAGGCATCGCACCATGGCGGCAAGATGCTCGGGCTCCTTCGGGCTGCCCAGTGCAGTAATCCTGGAGATCAGGATCCTCGCAGCCTGCAAACATCCGGTGCGGTGAAGCGCGTAGATGAGATCTGCAGCGTCATCGTAGTTGTCGAGCCGTACGGTTCCAGCCGCGCGACAGGTCCACTGGTCGAGCGTCGCCGGCGCAGCTGAATTGTGCATGACGTACACAAGATCCGCAACAACCCGCGGGTTCTCTGACTCCACCATGTCAATGACCCACTCGGACGCATCGGTGAACTGGTCGTCGCCTAGTCTCCGAACGACTCGCAATAGTAGGTAAGCTGCTTCAGCGCTCCCCGCGAGCGCGCCACGGCTTCCGAGTTTTGCGGCGTATTTGTACAGACCTGCATCGAATGCAAACCGAGATAGCCGCGTAAGGTCCTGTGGATCATCTGCATATTTTGCAAGTGCTTCCCAGAGTGGAGTGGGTGCCAAGGTTCCTTTACGCTCATGCTGAATCTGTTGCTCGAGGTAGTCGGCCAGCCGATGTACTTTTCGCGCTTCGGCAACGCTTCCAGGCTTAGGGCGACTGGCCGAGAGCGGCCCGCGTGCACCCTTGCACGGAGCAGCACAGTAATCGAGCGCAGCCGTAAACCAATCCGCCTTCAGGTGGTCCCAATCATGGTCTGACAGGTAGCCGACTGCGGCTGCCCTGAGCAGCTCCTCGGGTAGGCCAGGCCCGTGACCGTAGCGTCTCGCGTCGACTGCGGCGTGAATGATCGCTCGTGCGTGGGGAGGAGCGGTTCGGTACCGGGCGATCAGTTGTGGTGCACCGGCAAGGAACTGCGTGACACGCGCATCCTCAGCATGCCGTACTGCGAGGGCTAGTCTGGCGTCGAGGTCGGCGGCGCGGACAGCATTATCCCAAGCCTCACCGGCGAAGGAAGGCGGTACGGAGATGTACTTGTTGCTGAGGAACGCCCGCGCCTGTGGGTGGAGATCCATCTCGCCAGAGTGTGGCGTCCTTGTCAGGGTGTCCCATTGTGACTGCCACATCGTACCTAGTACCAGGAATGGACCTCGGTTTGGACTACGAAGGAGCTCTCGCAGAGCTGCCGCTACGCGTTCTCCTAAGTCTGAGCCTGGCGTCAGGAAATACTGCTGCGCTCCGTCAAGCCACATCACTGTGCGGGGCGCAACATGTGGAAGTCCCTCAAGCAGCGCTTGCGGCGGGCCAGAGCTGATCGGGTTCCACAGCCGCCACGTTTCCGTGAGCGTCACGTGGCGGCCGATTGCTTCCCAGCAAGCGCGGGTCTTCCCAGTGGATGAGTCTGCGACCATGAACACTGCGCTGTTGTGTCCGGCAGCTGCACGGTCAATGACCGCGCCCAGTTCCTGATCGTGATCTCGGAAGATGTAATACGGCAACAGCGGCAATGCGCCGCCAGTCGGGGATACGTCTGCCTCGATCGCTTCGTGCACGTCGTACACGAAGGGGTCGTCCAACTCCGCTATGGGCCGCCCCGGAGAATCGTGCAACCGTCCGGCCGTGGTTGGAGCAGCGGGGCGTCCTTTCCTCTTCTGCTGCCGAGCGTCCTTACGGCGCCTCTCCCACGCCGCGATGGGCTCCGGTCTATACCCGACCTGCCGTTGTGCCGCTTTAGCCTGCAGGACCCTGATTAGCGCCTCAAGGGTCCTAGCGTCCGCCGGCACACTCTTACCGCGTTTCCAGTCGCTTACCGAGGCGTCCTTGAACGTCGCTACCAGAGCCCGGGCTTCAGGCGAGAGGTTCAGCTGAGTGACTGTCGGAGAGCCAGCCCTCTCAAACAGCGTTCGCAGAGCTGAAGCGAATCTCTGGACCGCGTCACCTTCGTCGAGCACGGTAGGTCTCCCGCGTTCCGGACTTCGACCTCGCCGAAGTACCACCGAAATACCGTAATGCATGTCCTACCAGCAGCATCGCCCATGAAGCTAGCAGGTCCCCTCGCCGAAGGCTGAGGTTCCTGGCTCTCTGGGATGCGACAGCGTAAGCACTCAAAGCATCGAGGAGGCCGTGGTGCCGAAGAAGATGTCGACCCAACACCGATTGTCCCAGCGGCTGCGCCGGACCGCGTTGTTCGCCGCCGTGCGCGGGGCGGCCACGACCCTCGGATCAGCCGCCGCTGCCGGTATCGTGTGGTGGCTCGGGCACCACCTCTGACCGCCCGATCGAGTCGGACCGCGTCACGTTGTAGCAGGACCATCCTGCAAAATCTGTTCATCGGGACGCTGGGGCCACAAGGCTTCAACTGCACCACGGTCCTCGAGGGTAAGATCCCAGGGGCCTGAGACAGCGCACAAGGTGGTGACCCAAGGGCGCTGGCCTGCATGATCGGGGGCGAGTAGAACCCCAACCGTCAGGTCGTGACGGAGTTCGGGAAGAGCTTCGATCAACTGCTGATGACGCAGGCGAACCAGCAGCGAGAACATTCCCTGCAGGTCCTGGTTCACCTGAGAGACGACCGAGAACAACAACTGCGGCTGCCCAACTCCCATAATGCGACGAGTTCGCCACCGGGTCGTGTCTGCCGGAATCGCGGCGGCCTCTTCTAACCATCCAAGAAGCAGGTCGCCCAAGTCGCTACGATGTCCGACCACCAAGGTGTCCATGGCAGCCAGCACATCGAGGTACTCATTCTCCGAGACGCCCGAGGGTCGTGGGCAGGCGGCGGTCTCTTCAAGGATCGTCTGAAGCAGCAGGTGTGCGCCGCCCTCAGCTCCTGCAGGCACCTGCGGAAGCACGGGCAATGAGATATGCACCGGATCACCCGCAAGGCCAGCCGTGCTCATCGGCTGGGGCGGCGCGACAGCGTCGGCCGCTGCAATCTGGTAGTAGCGGATAGGCTCCTGGCCCAGCGGCAAAGGCGCGTCGTCTTTGACACGATGCAGGTACCTGATGACGGCATCAGTGGATTTCAGCTGGTCGAACAGAAACTCCCAGTCGCGGCGCACCAGAACCACCGCTCCGGGCTCGGGAAGATACCCGTCTGCGGAAGGGTGATCGACGACGACTACGGGCACCCAGATCTTGCTGGCGTACTCCACCTCCACCTGATTGCCCCGCTCGTTGACGAGTACCTCGCGCTCCTTTCGCGCAAGCGCTCGTAGCGTCCCACTGGCCTGGCTCATGCCCTTCGGGATCTTCGAGGCAAGCCAGCTAGCCTCGCGTGCGCTGTCGTCCGAGACCTCGGCTCGCGCCTTGACCTGAATGACAGCTGCTACGTCGCCCACGCAAACGATCACGTCACCGAGTTCGCGAACGCCGCGACCGCGCGACCGTACCGCAGCGCGAAATACGAAATCAGGCAGGCCCCACTGCATAGCAGCACGTCGAGTGGCTTCTTCCGCGGCCGGCCCGACATCGCCGGACGGCAACGAGGTCGCTGGCGGTACCTGCCGAAGGAATAATCCGCGCTCGGTCCCGACAAGCAATCTCGAGTACTGGTCGTTTGCTCGCGCCATCCAACAAGGATGCCACCCGGCTCCCGCCCATAGCGGCTGTTTGACGTGCGCAGGAGCCGTGGCGTGCTCCGTAGCGAACGGAGCACTGAAAATGGGGAGATCTGGGGGTACAGCTGGGCCAGAATACGGACGTGACTCATGGAAGCCCTCAAAAACCGCGATTCGACCCGACCTGGGTCGCCGAACGTCGCCGCCGATATGACCACTTGCCGCAGGTGCAGCGTGAGCTCAGCTACGACATTCAAGTCCAAGACGAGTACGTCTCGTGGCGGGACTGGCTCGACGAGCAGCTTGCGCAACTGCCTGAAGGGAAGGCAGACACGCTGGCCGGCCGGCTGTGGCAAGACGAGTTCTTCTGGTCGGTCATCTTCGAGCTCGCCGCGGGCGCGGCCCTACGTCGCGCGGGCTTCTCCGTGGCCTATGAGCAGCCATTGGACGGAAGAAGCGGCCTTACGCCGGACTGGACGGTGACGACCTCCGGCGGACAGCCGCTGTTCCTGGTGGAGGTCCACACGGACGATCCGTCGAAGGAGACGTTCGCGCAGATGCGCGCCTGGCATCATCTGGTAGAGGCGATCAAGAAAATCCCGGTGTCCGTGGTGCTCCAGTTGGCTGCGACTGAGGGACCGCCACGACCCCCAGAAGCCGGCACGGCTAAGAAGATCGCCGCCGAGGTGCAACAGCAACTGCTTTCGGTGTGGAACTGGTCCCAGCCCGCCCCAATTAGGATCACCAGCCATGGCTACACCTTCCTGGTGATGGGCGATCCGCGCCTGGGCGGACGCGCGATGGACTCCCCGCTCGGGATGCACGCCGCCTTCGATCCGCCCACTTCACGGGCCGGAATGGTGAGTGCTGACAAGCTGCTGGCGCGCGTGGCCGACAAGGTGTCCAAGTATCGGCAACTCGCCGACCGGTACGGGCTGCCGCTAGCCATCGCGGTCGGGGCTCACAAGTTCACCGGCGTGACGCTCGAAACCGTGGATTACGCGCTAAACGGAGCGGAAGCGCCGATGATCACGATGCAGTTCGGCGCAGGGGACACTCACATCGGCGATGTGACGGTCCAAATGGGTCCAGTGAAACCGTGGCCGATGCCGCCGGATCTGGCCGCGCTGCTGTGGATCGACCATGCCTTCCCCTTCGAGATGACTGTTCGGCCGAACATGAGCGCCCGGCGCTCATTTCCCGACTTCGGTCAGGTAGCGGGCTGACTGACCTTCGTGTGATTCGAGCCAATGTCCGCGCAACCGCCCAGGGTGGTAGCTACGACACGTGGGCGTAGCCGCCCGCACTCCATACCACGTGGCGGAAGGCCCCAAGGTGAAGCAGTTGACCGGTCGGAACAGGTGCCGGCGTGCCGACGGGAAAGAACGCGCCTCCACAACGGTCGCAGTACCATCCCTGATTCCAGAGGGCGATTGCAGCGGGCTGGCCGCGGAGCACCGCGGTGTTACGCCTGACGCGACGAACGAACGCGCCTAGGAACAGCACAACCGGCAGCAAGAAGAACACAGGCATTAGCCAGGTCCCGAAGGCGTAGCCGCCCTTCTGGGCAGCGGTGACCGCCGACGGAGATCCGTGCCGAGTCATGTTAAGGGCGATCCGCACCATCAGGGCGAGCGGAGGGATGAAGAAGAGGGACGCCCCCAAGAGCCACCCTGCCTTGCGAGGGGCAGGGGCCGGCGACAGCGCACTCGATAGGCCGCTGATCGTAACGCCGCCGTGGACGGCGTATCCGTAGGCGACATGACCTCCGGCGACGCCGGCCGCGGAACTGGTTCCGTGATACACGCCAAGACCGTTTCGGTAAATGGCGGGGACGTGCTGGACCCGCTCAACCTGGCGGCAATGCGGGCATGCAAGCGGCGCTTGAAGGGTTTGACCTGCGGCCTCCATAGCCACCTCCTGTGATCATATGGCCAGCTCACAGGCCCGGATGAGCGACTGTACCTCACCGTCGAGGAGTAGGCCAGGGGCAATTTTGGACTTTAGTCTTTCTTCTGCGTTGCATGTTAGACTCACTCTTGGGGCCGCCGGAGCGAGTCCCGACCTGCCGATGACCGAGAAGGGGACGGTGCGCGACATGGCCGCCAATGCTGAGGACACGCCGGCCAAGGAACTGCCGTTCGTCGCTCAACGTCTCGACCTCCTGTTCAGGATCGCGAGCGAGAAGGCGGGCAGGAAGATCGGGGCTGGCACCGTCGCGGACGGGATCAATGCCACGGCCGGCGAGAAGGTCATCGAGCAGAGCTACATCTGGCAGGTGCGGACGGGCCGGAAGGACAATCCCTCCTACAAGGTCCTCGCGCAGTTGGCCGAGTACTTCGGCGTACACCCCGCATTCTTCTTCCCTGACGACGCAAGGCTCACAGTCGCCCCCGAGATCCAAGTCGCGCTGACCGATGAACGCGTCCGGAACCTCGCGCTTCTCTCCGTCGGCCTCTCCGACTCCAGCATCGAGGCAATCACCATGATCGCCAAGAACAGTCGTCAGCTTGAAGGGCTGCCCAAGCACTCGGCTAAGTAGTCGGCGCCCAGCCTTTCCCGCACCGCGCCCGGCACCCCGCAGAAGCGGGGTGCCGGGCGCTGCTGCTTGGCGGATAGACGTCCTCTATCGGGGCGCCGCTGCGCCACCTCCACCTGGTCGAGGCAGAGCATCTCTGGCTGGGCATCGCGGCCATACGGACTGAACCCACGGCCTGATCCGTGCGCGCTTTGGCACTGCACCCCTTGCCCACCTGGGCCGAATCGCTCCCGTTAGCTGAAGGGCCAGCTGAAGCTGTCTAAGGCGACCCATCTACGGGGCCTTCCGAGGAGCCGACAACCTCCTCGGCCTCAAGCCGGACGATCGTCCGATTCCTCGACCATAGTCCAGGACGCCTGAGCCTGGGTCGACTATGGTTGACATTGGATCTAGACCATAGTCTATGATTGACTCATTGACATGGACTCGATGTCGAGTCCGAGGTCCCGCCGGCGTCGACCTCAAAGACGCGGCAACTCCCATCGCTCTTGGAGGCTCAGGCATGTCCGAGTTCCGTTTTCAGCTCCCCGTGTACGGGTTCACCGCACCGCAGATTCCGGGGGTCACACCCACCGGCCGTCATCGGCGCCGCTGCGTCCAGCGCAGGATCGCCCTCCGCCTTCTGATCGCGCGCGGCGTCGTCTTCGCAGCACTCGTCGCAGCCGGCTGTGAGGCGATCGCCGAGGGAGGTCGCGACCGTGCCTAACTGGATGTCATACGAAGAGGTCGCCCTGCGGCTTCGCGTCAGTCGCAGCACCGTCCGCCGCCTCGTAAGGCGAGGAGAGCTTCAGGTAGTCCCCGTAGGCGGGTGTCGACGAATACTGACGCTGTCGTACCTCTACTACGTCTCGACCACGATGGGCGGCGAGCAGAGGTGAGTGTTCCGCTGTACACCGTGCGGGAAGCCGAGCAGGTCCTTCGGACCAGCCGTACAACGATCTACCGGCTCATGAAGGCGGGCGACCTCGAAGGCGTCATGGTCAGGGGATCGCGACGCTTCACCGTCAGGTCGGTCGAACAGTACATCGCCAGCCAGATCACTGAGTAGAACGGGGACTCTATGCCTAACTTCCCGCTTGATACAGGTGGTGACGTCCGCGGCAAGATCGACTGGGAGGGCGGCGTGTGGGGCGCACTCTGTTGGGGACTCGCTGCCGAAGATCTGCCCGAGCAGTACCGCGAGGCCTGGCGGTCCATGGCCGAGCTCTACGACGAGCTCGACAGACGCGCCACCGCGTTCTACGAGCAGTTACCGCCGGAAGCCGATGGCGACGCAGAGTACTAGCCCACGCCCCGGCCGTCGGCCGGCGGTTAGGCCAGTCCACAAGACACTCTTCGGGGACAACCCCGTGCAGAACCGGAGCAGCCAAATGCGAAAGATCAAGATCTACGACCGCTACGCTGCCCGCCCAGCCGATGCCTGGATCGGTCGTCGATGGCACTCGACCCGGAAGGCGAGCTGCGGAAGCTACCTCGTCGGAGTAATCATCGACGTCAGACCTGGCGCTGTCAGGGTACGTTGGTCGCCCTGCTGCCCTGAAACGGACAGTTGGGAAGCGACTGACCGAGGCACGTTGATGAAAACCTAGTCGCGGTCTACGTCTGGGCCGCCCCTCCGAAAGCGGGGGCGGCCCACACCTATTTCGACACTCGCGTCGGTGACCAAGTACGACACTCCCCCGGCGGGGCGGCGGGTCGCTGCGGTGCTGGTGGGCGGCTTACAACGCACGACTGTCAGTGCGCGGCCCTACCCTGTCCTGAAGGACTGGTCACGGGGCAAAGACAGCCTGCGGGCCTCCATCAGCAAGGGATCCGGTGAACAACCGCTACAACCTTCGCCTTGACCCCGGCGAACGTATCGACAACGACGCCCTGCTTCGTGACATGTTCATGGCCCTCGGCCAGATCTTCGACGGCATCGCCGAACAGTGACAGGTCCCGCCGGTCGAGGTGAAGCTCGTGGTCGCCGACGACTTCCATCAGGGCGTCGATGACGCCTTTGCCATGCGCGATCCGGATCTCGCCTCCGAGGGCAGCGTCGGGCCGTACGACAGCCAGCGCCTCGGCGGCACTGCGATCGCCAAGAACATCATCTTGGATCGGCAGGCGGCCCGGGTCCGCATCGTCGTCAACGGCGCGCTGCTGGCCGCGGGCCCGGACGCGTCCGTCAGCCCGTGGGCAGTCTTCCTGATCGCCCATGAACTGGCGCACCCCATTTTGGAGCGGCGCCGTCGGACCAGCGGAGCCCTGGAGCGCGAGCCCGAATACCCGCGGACCGCGACCGAGGCTGCCCGTGCCTTCGTCCGATCGGCGCTGGACGAGCTACACGCCGACCTGATGGCCGACATTGTCCTTGGGCATCTGTGGTCCGTTGAGATCGAGGGGCAGGACGCCCGGCCGGTGCGCGCCACCGACCTCGAGGTCGTCCTCGGCCAGCACCTCCAGGTCGCCGATGTGCTGGACAGCCACGTCCACCCAGGCTGGCCGGACTTGGTCGACGCCCACCGCAACTGGCGCCTCAGCGTGAACGACCTCTACGTGCGCCTGTTCCGAGAGACGGATCAGATGCTGACGCTACTCGGCCACGCCCAGGCCGAAGCCACCTGGCTGGAGCAGCTGGGGCCGTTGGAAGCCGAGTGTTCCGATCACCCCGGGGCACAGCTCTACCTGGCCGATGTCTGGCGGCGGATCATGAAGATTCGCGACGAGTCGGAGTTCTCCACCGACCCGGACGTCATCTGCGAGCAAGACCTCGCCATCGTCGCCGAAGGCGAGGCCGCGGTACTTCAGATGTGGCAGCGACTCGGGCTCACATTCGACATCTACGAGGATCGGGGCATGTACATCCACGTCGATGAGCCTTTGCGCTGAAGCGGCATGTGCCCTGGCCGCAACAGGCTACGGGGCCGCACAGGCCGTTCGACGGCCCGGGCCGGCCGTTTATCCCGCGACCTCATCGGCGGCGAAGCAATATCCTGATCTCAGCGCCCCGCACTAGAGCGGCGAGAGGATGAGAGTGACCGCGACGCCGGAGAAGGTCCAGATGGTCTACGTCATCGGTAGTCCCGGCGGAAGCCGGGTGAAGATTGGCACCTCTGAGGACGTCCCGCGCCGGCTCGCGCAGCTCCAGAGCTCATCGCCCGTCGAGCTTGAGGTGCTCTGGCAGAAGAAGGGTGGCGTGGAGCTCGAAACCGCGCTTCACCGGCGGTTCAAGACCGCGCGCGCCCATGGCGAGTGGTTCGACTTCCCGGAGGGCGACCCGGTCGCGGTCATCGCTGAGGCGTTCCTCGAGGAGCAAGCTCTGCTGATCCTCGCTCAGCAGAAGAAGGCCCGCGAGCCGCTGGTTCCCTGGGAGGACCCCGAGGGCACCGTCGTCATGATGAACGGTGTCCTGATGGTCATGCCGCCGCACACCGAGGGCGGCTGGCTTTGTGTCGCCCGGGATTCCAAGCGCAACCGGCGTTGCCATCGGCCGATGAACGGCAGCAGCCTCGAGGCGTGCTGGGCGGAGTGGATCGTCCCGGGTCTCGGCGTGCTGTCGGGACGGTCGTTGGACCAGAAGGTCATCGTGCCCGGCGACGAGGTGGTCATGGCCGCGGCGATCCGGCGGACGTTGATGCAGGTGTGCAAGCAGCATGAGGACTCCGATGCATCCACTCGCGAACCGGTCGCCTGGCGGCCGTTCGACCTCGCACACGACCGCCACCTGGTGAAACCGCTCTCGGATAGGTCCGCGGGCTACGCCCTGCTGCCGGGGTTCGAGGCGATGGAGGCCACGGTGCGGGAGTTCGCAGAGAGCCTCGTACCGCAGCCCGCAGACTGACGCTTTAGGGTGGGCAGGCGCGGGCCCTCACGCCCGCACTCGCAGCATCTGCAGCATCTGCAGCACCGCCGCCGACGCGCCTTGTGCGTGCCGAACAGCAGCGCGGCGGTGTTCTCCGCGGCCTGGTGGGCGGCGGCCGGCAAGACGGCGGCGTAGATCTAGGCGGTGGCCTGGATCGAAAAGCGCCCGAGCATCGCCTGCGTGATCTTTAGCCCAGCCCGGGCAACCGGCTCAGTGGCACTGCACCGACGCACATAAGCCGGTCCGGGGGCGAGCACAGATACCTGCCCCGCCCCAGACAGTCACGGTCGACGGCTCAAGACGCGAGGCGTTCGTACGTGTCCTTGATGCTTGCCATCATCTTCATCAGTTCGGCCATATCGGGCGTACCCTCCTTCGCCGTTGAAGGCTCGGCCTGGAGATCGGCCGGGGTGCGCGCACCGCGTATCGCGTCGAGGGCGCTTAGCGCCGCGTCGCCGGCTCCTGGCAGCGTCCCGAGGTACTGCTCGGTGGTGGTGATGCTCCCGTGGCCTAGGCGTTCCTTCACAATTTGGAGGTCGGCACCGCCGGCCAAGAGCCACGATGCATGGGCGTCACGCATCGACTTCGGTGTCACCTTGAAGGTGATCCCAGCAGCTTTGACCGCGGGGTAGAAGACCTGGTTGCGGAACCAGTTGCCGTCGATGTGACCGTCGGTGTCAGGCGCGCGCAGCTTCCGCGGCTCGTCCTTGCCCATGGCGCGGCGCTCCGCACGGTACGCGCTCATCGCGTCGCGACAGTACTGGCAGCGGCATTTCATGCCGGAGTACGCCGTAATCGTCCCGTGCCGGAATTGCCGACCAGACTTGGGGTGTGGTTCGGTCCAACCCAGCGTCATCGGATCGGGCAACACCTCCGGACGCTTGCGCCGCTTGGCCTCGGTGGGCTGCGCGAACTGGAAGAACAGATCGTCAGGGGCGAGCCCACGGGCCTTGGCGAAGTCCACGAGCTTCCCTGCAAGATGTCTGGCGATCTTGAGCTGTCGCCATTCACCGTCCTTCGGGTACTCCTTGACGTGGAAGCGCTTGCCCTCAGGGTGGAACTGGGGATCGAGCTTGACGACCACTCGGGCAATGGTGACGACGTCGGCGTCCGCATCCAGGTCCTTCACACGCAGCTCGGTGAGCTCGCCCCATCGCATGCCCGTCTCGATGTCCGTCTCGACGAGCAGCTGCATCATCTCGCCATCGTGTTCACCGGCCCCGATCGCCGCATGGATCCGGTCGTACTGGGCTGCAGTAAGAATCTGCTTCGTCTTCTTGGCCACCGTTGGGCGTTTGACGCCCCGGCCGGCATGGAGACGGGTCACCTGATCGTTGAATGCTGTGGTGAAGATGGCGTCAAGTACGGCCTTAGCGTGGCGACGAGTCTGAGCTGGGACCTTGTCGGCCTGCATCGCTGTCAACCATTCGCGGACGTGTTCGGGCAGGATGTCGACCATCCGCATCGAGCCGAACTGCGGCATGAGGTGCTTGCTGATCAGGTAGTGATAGTTCTGCCGCGTCGACAGCTCCATACCGTGGTTCGGAAACCACGTCCCCGTGACGTACACCTCGAACCTCTGCCGTCCACGCTTGGGGTCGCCGATACGTCCGGCGGCGAGATCGTTCTCGGCCTTCTGCCATGCCCTCTCAGCCTGTGTCTCGGTTGAATAGGTTCCGGCCGACCGAGTCTTGCCTCGTATGTCTCGGTAGCAGGCGATATAACGGATCGTCCCTTTTGTGGACTCTCGCCGCTTGACCCAGCCCAATAGATCCCCCTCGCGTCGCGCGTCGTGTCCGCAAAATGTCCGCGGTCACGCTGAAACAGAGCGAGACAGATTGAAACAAGTGGATACTTATAAACTGCCTCTGACCTGCAGATTAGCAGGCGGAAACCGGCCTCTACAAGCCAACTACTTGACAGCCTAGGCGGGCTGGGGGTCAAGGGGTCGCAGGTTCAAATCCTGTCAGCCCGACGGTAACATCGCAGGTCAAGGCCTCAATCCGAAGGATCGGATTGAGGCCCTTGATATACTTTGGGGGCCGCTTGGGGGCCACTGTGGCGCCGCCGTCACGGTGCCTGGAAGCTACCTCCACTTCCGCACCAACGCCGTGACCTGTGCTTTCAGTACAGCGGCGCTGACCCCATTGACCGCAGGTCAAGTTCGGCAGCGACTATGCCCACCTCTCGGACCAGGCAAAATCCGATGACGAACCTGACGATGAGCCGATCCAGATCGGCCGCATGAATTCCTGATGGTCGATGAAGCGATGGTGGGCCAGGTCTTCGATAGCCTCGACGCGCTTGACGGTCATGCATCCCCCCACGCCGAAGTCATCCTGGTCCTCGGTGACGACGAGGGCGCGTCATTCGAGATGCCGTTCGGCCCCTGCCTCATCGTCCAGAGCTTCCAACTCGATCAGCCGTTTCGAGGCCGCTGATTGGGGACATACCTCACCGGCATGGCCATCAAGATGATCAGCCCAGGGCGCGACATCGTGACGGTCTGCCCCGTTCCACGACTGGGCGTGGACCCCGCCGGGCCGACACTGGCCGGCGCATCCGCATCCAATCGACGGCCAGGACCGGCAGGCCGGCGGCACCAGGCTGGCCGTCGACCCGGTCGCGGCGTTCGCCGCGGTCGTCAGTTGTGCGCGCCCCCGGGCCCTTGAAGCGGGGCTGCACGTGATCGTGAACAGCGGTCCGGAAGGCGTCGACACCGTCGACGGCCCCGGCGTGGCCGAGATGGCGGCGCGGATCAAGCACTTCCGGCCGCTGCTCGCCGCAGCCGCCCGCCCCGAGCCGCAGGCGCATGGTCCGACCGTGCAGGCATGGGCGTCGTGACTGCCGCTGGTCGCCGGCGCAGACCCGGCCCGGCTCGCACCGACGAGCGGGCGCTGCTGGTGCGGCGTGCCTTGGGCGAGCGCGCCTGGGGCATGACGTCGGTGTCGCTGGTGGCACTGCGCCGTGACGGCGGGTCCGGTACGACTTCAACGCCAACCCGGGAGATGCGGCGGGATGGACCGGGGTGGCGGACGATGCCGGCGGCTACTTGACCGGTGACGGCTCGTAGGTCAGGACGTGGCCGGACGCATCGTAGAACGTTCGGCCGACCATCGAGAACCCTTTGGCACCGAGCTCGACGATGCACACGGCGAAAGAGAACCCGCCGATACGGACCGTGGAGGCGCGGAACGTTCCGGTGCTCAGTGCGAAGTCGACGTGGTCGACACCGTTGCCCACCAGGCCGCCCAGCGCCACCCACCACGGGGCGTTGCTCGGCACGTTGTCGCCCATGGGCGCGCGGTCCGGGCCTGTCGGCGGGGCCGGAGTCGTGGCCGACGGCAGCGGCTGGCAGGTGGTGTTCGGGACCTTTTTCTTGTCGTCGGGGGAGTTCTGGTGCTGGATCGTGTAGCAGATGCCGAACGGGCCGGTGTGGACCTCGACGTTCGCCGGGACGCCCTTGACGGTCGCGGTGATGGTACCCGCGGCCACGGGCTGCGTGGGCGTCTCGTCGGGCCGGTACCACATGGCGAGCTGCGCGTCGGTGGGGCTTTGGTAGGCGATCGAGTAGGCGACGACACGGCCGTCGGCGCCGTACGCGGTGACTCGGCTGATCCCTACTCGCCGCGGCACCTCGAAGGCCGCCATCGGCGTGTCCACGATCTTCGCCGGTGTCAGGGACAGGCGTTCGCCGTCTGTCAGATCGACATCCGCGCGGGCCACACCCGGACGCAGCCGGATCCGGTACTTGATCGGCGCAGAGGTATAGGTCTGAAAGGTGGAGGCCAACTCCGCGGCTGCCCCCGGCCCCGGTGCCCATCCTTGCAGGCAACCGAACAGGTCGCCGTCGTCGGTCGCACACCGGCCCGCCGCCACACTGACCGACCACTTCTTGCCGTCTGCGGACCCGGAGAACACCGTGCCGCCTTGCTTGTCGACCTTCGGCGGATTCACGCTGACCGCAGCGCCCCCGCCGACGGCCGAGCCGTCCCGCCACGGCCCCACCCCGGCCAGCACCGGCGTGGCGACGCCCGCGACGGCGACCACCGCCAACGCGGCGGTGCCGGTGGCACGGCGCCGGGCGCGCACCGCCCGGGCGCGGCCGATGACCGTCTCCACCGGGGCCGGCGGGGCCGACAGCCGGCCGGGTTCGGCACTGATGCGGTGCTGCAGGTCTTCAATGCTCATCGTGACGTGCTCCCATCGTGAAGGTGCGGGCTAATACGGAGCTTGGCCAGGGCGCGGCTGGCCTGGCTGCGGACGGTGCCGGCCGAACAGCCGAGGATCGCAGCGGTCTGGGTCTCGGTCAGCCCATCCCAATAGCGCAGCGCCACCACCGCCCGCTGCCGCGGCGGCAACTCCATCAGCGCCGCCACCAGCACCGAACGCTGATCCAGCTCGGCGGTGCCGTCGGAGACCGTCACCGCCTGCTCCTCCGGCGCGGCACCGGTCTCCGGCACGCGCCGCTTCCGGAACCGCGAGTGGTTCGCGTTCAGCAGGATGCGGCGCAGATACGCGTCCGGGTCGTCGACGCGGCGCAGCCGCGGCCAGGAGACCAGGGCCTTGGTAAACGCAGTCTGCGCCAGATCCTCGGCATGACCCCAGTCGCCGGTCAGGGCGTAGGCCAGGCGTACCAGCCATGGCCAGCGGCCCACCATGAACTCGGCAAACTCAGCCTCCCGGCTCTCCGCATCCCGCATCGATCCCCCTCCTCGCCGCTGCCTTTACCCCTCAAAACCACAACGGCGACACAGACCGCTGCACGTCACGGCGAAACCAGGGCACCCAAGCCCGGGCAGCGACGTGGGCAAACCTTGGCGAACCGTTGTGACCTGCGCGATAGTCCCGCTGTGCCGACGATCGAGGCAGCGCGTCCCACTTTGATCATCCATGACTGCCGTGTACCCTGACGCCGCTGCCGAGTCCGCTAAATCCGTCGAATCTGCCCCCGACAGCGCCGGCGCCGAGGCCCAGCCGCCGGCCGGGCTCCTCGTGATCGATCTGACCGGATCCTGGCCGGACCGTTGGCCACGATGATCATGGCCGATCTGGGGGGGCGCGGATCGTCGAGGTCGACCATCCTGCTACCGGCGACGACTCCCGCCGCTATGGGCCGTTCGCGCACGACGGCCGCTCCATGTATTTTGCCCGCGTCAACCGCGGTACGCAGTCACTGGCCGTGGACCTGAAGAAGGACCCGAACAGGTCGCAGCGCTGGCCCAGCACGCCGATGTGCTGGTGGGGAACTTCCAGTCCGGAGTCATGGACCGGCTCGGCACGCGGTGATCCAGGCACGCAGCGGCCCCCGAACCGTCCCGTCATCGCAACATCCCCTACGCAGGTGTTGCGACCTCCCCTGGAACTCGCCCCGTCAGACCTGGGCCACTTCAAAGATTCTGGCACGCTTTCCGGGACAGGCGGAGTGGATCATCGCGGCGCTGGGGTCCGGTGAGCTTCGAGCGCTTGGGCCTGCGCTTGTCCCGCACGGGTCGCTGTGTCGTGACCGTGTGAGGCACGGAAGATGTTCTGGAGTCGTGGACGGCCGTGTTGTTCGGGGATGACGCTGAGGCGGTCGTCGAGGCGATTGGCCGTTGCGGGCCGAAGGTCCACATCGCTGCGCGAAGAACTGCCGACGCTGCGGCCTGTCCGGCGTACGGGGCGATGTCGTCCCGGGTTCACGATGTCTACCTGCGGCATCCTGCGGACATGGCGCTGGCCGGGTTGCCGGTCCAACTCGTGCTGCGTGTTCGTCGGTTCGTCGGTTCGCCTGCGAGGGTTGCGGCCT
The DNA here is from genome assembly GCF_039531695.1 of Catenulispora yoronensis. Lineage (NCBI taxonomy): Bacteria > Bacillati > Actinomycetota > Actinomycetes > Catenulisporales > Catenulisporaceae > Catenulispora > Catenulispora yoronensis. The sequence goes on along the minus strand of NZ_BAAAQN010000017.1, from coordinate 63,216 downwards.
GCTCGTGTCGCACGTTCGCCGAGCAGATCCGGGGGCTCACGTTCTGGTAGGGCCGCTGCACGCTGCGGCTTCGTGCTCTGCGTGAGCCGATCGGGTTGGCGCTGGTCGGCCGGGCCGGGGCTCGCCTGGCTGCCGCTGCCGGTTTTCCAATCGGGAGGATGACGCTGATCCGGCTGGTCAAGGCGCTGCCGGACCCGGAGGAGCCGACGCCGCGGGCCCTTGGTGTTGACGACTTCGCCACCCGGCGTGGCCACCGCTACAGCACCGTGCTGACCGACTCCGAGACGCACCGCGTCGTCGACGCGCTGCCCGGCCGTGGAGCGGTTCCGCCGGCCCGCTGGCTGGCTGAGCATCCAGGCGTGGAGATCGCGTGCAGGGACCGGGCCAGCGCTTACGCCGAAGGCGTCCGCCGCGGCACCCCGGCCGCGGTGCAGGTTGCTGATCGCCACCACTTGTGGGCGAGCCTCGCAAGGTTATGGAGAAGGAGGCCGCCGCGCACCGCGAGGACATCCGCGCGATCACGGTGCCCGTGGTCGGCGACCAGACTACTGACGGCGTCGAGGCTGGCATCACGGCACTGACCGGTCCGTTCGCACAGCGTGCTCGCGAACACCACGCCATGGTCCACGAGCTGCTCGCAGTCGGCTACGGCATCCACGCGATCGCCCGACACCTGGTAGGGGACGGCACGCCGTCCAGCGATACACCCGAGCCGAGCGATGGCAGGACCTGGTCAAGGGGCCGGCCGAAACGCCCCAGCGACATCGACCCGTTCACGCCCTACGTGCTACAACGCTGGGACCAGGGGCATACAAACGTCCTGCAGCTTCACCGCGAGATCACCGCGCAGGGCTACACCGGCAGCTACAGCACACTGCGCGATCGTATGCGCTGGCTGGCACCGCACCGGGGTCGACGCAGCCTGCCCACCTCCAAAGTGCCGTCCGTCCGCAGCGTCACCGGATGGATCACGCGGCATCCCCGCTCGCTTACCGAGCAAGATGCCGCCGGGCTCGAGACGGTCCTCGCCGGCTGCCCGGAAGTGTAGGCGGTCCACCGACATGTCGCCGCGTTCGGCGCGATGATGAGCACCCGGAACGGACGCGACCTGCCGACCTGGATCGAGGCGGTCCACGACGATGACCACATCCCGCACCCTGGCAGGTTTGCCGAAGGCCTGCTTGCCGACTTCGACGCCGTCACCACCAGTCTGACTCTGCCCTACAGTTCCGGAGTCACCGAGGGCGCGGCCAATCGCATCAAGGCATTGAAACGCGGAACCTCCGGGCGCGACGGATTCCAGCTGCACCGCAAGCGAATCTTGCTGACTTGATCCACTCCATCCGTCCCGGAAAGCGTGCCAGACCCCACATGAAACCGTCGCAGACATGGCAGCAATATCGATGTCCTGCATTTTCGTTCAACAGACAGCCCGCACGGACGGAGGTTGCGACCATATCAGGGTGCTAACACCGCTGGAGCTCAGTCTTCTCAACGATCAGCCAGCCTTTCAGGGCGCGCAATCTGACTTGCTAGGCCGAGAGCCGGCGATCGCTCAACTGGCCGATCTCGTACGCCGCTCGCAGTCAGCGGCACCGTTCACGGTGGCGATCTACGGCGAGTGGGGTGCATGCTCGGGGCTCCTTTCGCAGGCCCTTGGGGCCAATTGGGGGCCACAAGGCTCTGACCTGGTCTCTTGATGCTTCGTCAGTCTGCTGCGGATCCGGAGCCGTCAGTGTCTCGTTCGACCGCCGCGATCTGGATCGGTGGCTCCGGCCTGGGAAGATCACAGGCCGGTGCCACCGTGTTGGCGGTGCTGGTCGGGTTCAGCCGGTCAGGTTGCGTCCGGGGTGAACAGGAAGGCGTTGGTGTTTTGGTCGTCTACGATGGTGGCCGCGATCTGGCCCTTGTTGTTGATGGCCAGGCCGGGGGTGTAGGGCGGGGTCGGGAGGCCTCGGGTGCTGAGGTCGGTGGTCGTGCCGTGGTCCCACAGCAGGGGGTGGAATCCGGTCGCGTCGACGCCGTAGCCGGTCACCTGGCCCAGGTCGTTGATGCCGGTGGCGCGGACGGCGGTCAGGCCGGCCGGGATGGGCAGGTGGACCACTGTGCCGTTCTGCCACACGGCCGGGCCGCCGCTTGCCGGGTTGTCCACGGGCTTGGTGTTGATGACGACCTGCCCGTACTTGTTGATTCCGGCGGCGGTACTGCGCGTGTCGGGCAGCAGGGCACCGATGTCGACGAAGCTTCCGTGGTCCAGCAGGCAGGCGTGGATCAGGCCGTTGGAGTAGTAGCCGGAGATCACACCGTTGTCGTTGATGCCCGTGGCGTAGCACTGGCTGCCCAAGTCGGTCATCTGCCCGTACTGCCACAGGAACGAGTGGGTCACCTCCCCGGCGGTCTGGCCGTAGCCGACGACCTGGCCGAGGTTGTTGATCGCCTGGGGCGAGATACCGGTTCCCCCCAGCGTTCCCAGGTTGGTCATTGTTCCGGCAGCCCAGAAGAATGCCTGACCGTCGGCGGTTCCGATGATCTCGTTGTTGTTGTTGATCGCCACCGCCCCGGCATTCGTGGCGGTGGGAGTCAGGTCGGTGAGCGTGCCGCCGTTCCAGACGATCGCATGGCTCGCCCCCCTGGCCGACAGGTTGGCGAAGCCGACGACGACGCCGTTGTCGTTGACCTTCGCCGCTTCAGTCATGTCACCGCCCAGACCGCCCAAGCTGACGGCACTGTAGTGCGCGGCCGCGGCCGGAGCAGGCCCGGCGCCGACGCCGGCCGCTGCGGGCCCAGCCGCGAACAGCACCAGCGGAAGCGCGGCCGTCCAGGCCAAACGCCGAGTCGTGCGACGGTTCAGGATCCTCATAATCTCACCCCAAGTGGTAGGTGCCGATCGCGCCCCGCACCGTGATCGGCCGGACGCGACCGGCGCAGCCACCGGGGAGTATCACAGAACTCTGATTCCGTCGGAACGACCGCCGGAACATACGGCTGAAACCCCTCAGACCCCGGTATACCGCTCAGGCGCGCAGGGCATCACTGGTGCCGAAGAGGACCCTGGCTTGCGCGCTAAGGAAATGTGGGATCCCCGCCACAGAACCCGCCGTCTCGGCGATTTCTAATCGTCGCAAATAGGGGCCGACTGCCAGGGCTTTACCCACGTCAGCCGACCCTCAGTGTCATTCATCGCGCAACGTTAACCCTCCGACTACTCCTCAGGCCCCTGGGGCTCGCTTGGGAGCCACTAAGTCATAGGGAAGCCATTCAGTGACGTTCCAGCATCCTGGATCCGCTTCCAATCTGGATGCAGGTACCGCTGAGTCGTGGCGAGGGAGCCATACTGTTCCGCGAGACTCGGATGCCAGCCGCACGGCGACAACGAAGGGCAGTTGCTCGCGTCATGGCGTGGGCGACCCGATCGCCACAGTCCGGTGAACTGCTGGATGCCGCAGGCGGCGTCGGACTTGGCGTGCCTGTCAGACCAGCCAGCTTTGGTGGCGACGCGTTCTGGGCTGTCGCCTCATTCCCTTCCGATGACATGGCGCCTGACGGCGCGGAGGTCGACGTAGGCGTTGCGCTGACGTCTGACGAAGTGGTCCGTGTAGACGAAGCGGAGGGTTGACTTGACGGGGTTCCCTCACGCGCAATCTACCGTGTCAGGACTATGATGATGCCTGTCGCAGAGTTCTGTGATTGGGGAGGCGCTCCAAGTGACCCGACGTGGCCTATCGGTCACCGCAGGCCTGTGCGCTCTGCTGGGCGTCGCCGTTGCCGTATGGCTATGGCCCTCGCCCGGGCCGAAGATCGCCCGACACTTGACGCTGACCGACAACGGCAAGTCGGTGACCGTTCGGGTCGGTGACCGTGTCCAGTTGGTACTGGACCAGGCCTGGGCGATCGGGTCAGCGCCCACAGGTAGCGCCCTGCACCAGGAAACCCATCCCAAGTTCACCCGTGCCGATGGTCCGTGCGGCCCCACACCTGTCAAGTGCGGATCGACGTCCGCCGACTACATAGCAATCGCTCTAGGTGAATCATCGATCACTGCCCTCGGCAACTGTGGTGAAGTTGTATCTGACTGCCCCTATGAGCGCAGTCATTTTCGAGTAACAGTCGCGGTTTCTCCCTAGAGAAAACTAGCGTTGGGGGCATGTCGGCGACAGCGGCGCGGATGGTGTCGATCCGGCCAGATCTCAGCCGTTGCGCGCGTCATCCGGCGACTTCTTCGATGACGTCGAGGGGCGGCAGGTGGCGGTAGTCGTTGAAGTGGGGTGCGTTGAGTTCGGCTCTCAGACGGCTGATGAGGCCTCGCTTCCATGACGTGAATGGACGGATCGCCGTCATGAACGGGAACTGTGGAGACGTTTGGGCGATGCGCTCCTCGCAGATGGACAGCCAGCGTTCGGCGGTCGCCAGCGCCTGCGCGACGCCGGCCGCCACTTGTGGGCTGTTCACGAGGTCCTGGGAGGAGGCGTCTCCGGCCCAGATTCCGCGTAGTGTGTCGTCGAGGTTGTCGTCGAGGACCGAGATGATGCTGTAGGTGACCAGGCCCTTGCTCAGGTCGTCGGCCAGGTCGGCGACCTCGTCGGCGAGTTGGCGTGCGACGCCGAAGGCGTGGGTGGCCGGAATGAGCGGGGTGGCATCGAATCCGGCCAGCTCCGCCAGTCCACAGGTCAACGCCGTCAGATACACGCATGGTGAACGGTAGTACGAAGTCATCTGCGGGTCTTCAGTGCTTGCTGTAATGCGGCGGCACTGTTCGGCGGTGGGGATCGTCCATCGGTTGGCGTGTTCGTGCAAGGCGGCCTCAATGGCCTTGTGGTACGGACTACCGACGACCGACGCTACCCGGGCCCCGTTGGGCAGAGCAGCCATCGCGGTCGAGGCCGTGAACACCGAGCACAGGATCCGTGCCGTGGTCGGCCCCGAAATCACGTCGGCGTCGTCGAGCTCGTGGCTGATTGCCAGAATGGGCAATGAGAACCCGCTGAGGAACGCGTAGGCGAAGTCCTCGACCAGTGCTGGCGACAGCTCCATCGCGTCCCCGATGTGCAGCAGGGGCAGCACGTGCCGCTCCACCTTGCAGTAGGTGATCTTCTGGCAATAGCTGCGAGGAAAGGAGCCGACGCGCTGGCAGATGCGTACTAGTGGCGCCTGGTAGCGGTCGCGGAGTGCGGAAAGCAATTGGGCGTCCAGATCCTCGAAATCCTTGGCCGCGCTCTCGTCCAGTCCCCGTGCGATGTCGTCGACTGAGGGTATGTGCACACCCATTGCAGCTCTCTCCTGCGGTCGAAATGGGACGGTTGCTGCGATCCTCGGAGAGCCCATGGGCGCTCTCGCCATCAGCCTGTTCGACCGTCGGGCATGCACCGGCCGGGAAGCGCGGCCTGACCGCTCGCCTATTCCGTAATCGTCATCGCGCCGGACGGGCACGCAAAAGCCGCACGCCAGACCCGCCCCTGTTGTACTGTCCCGAGCGGCTGTTGGGTCAGCACTTGGACCAGTCCCACGCCCTCTTCCTGATCGCACACGTCCGGGGCGATCGTCACGCAGTTGCCAGCCCCGGTGCAGACCTCACGGTCCGCCTCGATCCGCATCAGCTCACCACCTCACCATCATCCGTCGCAGCCCGTACACGACCGCATCGTCCCAAGCGTCCGCATCGCAGACTTCTTCGGCTAGCGCCAGCGCCGGGAACCGCTGGATCAGTTCGGTCAGCGCGACGCGTATCTCGATCCGCGCCAGTGGCTGGGCGATGCACTGGTGCACGCCGAAACCAAACGCCAGATGGGGATGCGGCTCCCGGTCCACGTCGAACTGGTCCGGGTCGGAGTAGACAGCCAGGTCGCGATTGGCCGCGCTTGTCATGGCGATCGCCCCTTCGCCGGCCCGGATGAGTTGGCCGCCGATCTCGACGTCGGCAGTCGCCAGCCGGGGCACGCCGGTCCGCAGAATGGTCACATATCGCAGCAGTTCCTCGACCAGATTGTCCACCAGCGCGGGACGTTGCCGCAGTCGTTCGCGCAGCTCAGGATACCGCAGGAGCACCAGAGTGGACAATCCGATCATGTTCGCCGTCGTCTCGTGCCCGCCCATGAACAGCATCAGCGCCACGCCGACGACTTCCTCGGTCGTGAGCTCACCGGCGGCGACCCGATCAATCGCGAGCCGCCCGATCAGGTCATGCGATTCGCCCTCGCTCTGCTTGCGTGCGACGAGGTCGGCCAGGTAGTCGTGCACCGCCTGGGAAGCGTCGCCGCGCTGCTCGGGCGAGAAGGAACGATCGACTATGACGCGGCTGCGGCTCTGGAAGAAGTCATGGTCCTCATACGGGACACCGAGCAGTCTGCTGATGACCATCGACGGAGCGGGCAGAGCGAACTCGTTGATCAGATCGGCCGGCTGCCCGGCAGCGCGCATCGCGTCGAGCGCGCCGACCATGATCTCGCGGATCGATGGCTCGAACTGTCGCATGGTCTTGATCGTGAAACCCGGGATGAGGATCCGGCGCAGGTGCGTATGTCCGGGCGGATCCATCCCGACCATGAACCCGGTCGGGGACGTCGGAAGCGCCACACGGCCATGGAACCGGGGGAAGCCGGGGGCGAACACGCAAGACGAAAACGCCGGGCTGCGCAGCAGCTGGCGCACGGCCTCGTACCCGGTGACCAGCCATGCGGTCTGACCGGTCGGCAAGAGGACGCGACTCACCACCGGATACCCGGATGCGTCGGGCGGACTGATCAACTCACCGATGGGGCGAGGAAACGGATAAGCGGGTATGTCAACGCCTTCCGGCGTCCGCATGCTCCACCATCGACCTCCCCCTGCCGAGAAACCCTTACTGGCAGATCGCGTCGAGCGACGGCTCGACCAGTGCTCTGAGAACGGTCTGGTGCGGTGATCATTCTGGTGCGGTGATCGGCCTGGTGCGGTCCGAACCTCTGTGCCATTCGCATACTGCGCCGACGCATTGGGTGTCTAGAGCCAGCTTTACCCTGAATTGCCGTCCCTGGGCGTTAGAAGCCGTGACGTGCAGCCGCCTGACACAGGCTGTCGGCCGGTTGCTAAAGAAATAGCAACGCCTCAGCCATGAATTGGTCTAGACCCTTGAAGGGTCTAGACCAATTCGAGAGGCTGCGCCACGCAGTACGTCACCACGGCTCAGCATCGTCGGGCCGCCGCGACACGACCGGTTCCGCCACAGTTCCGTCAGTCCGTATCAGGAGACGTGATCACCAGCATGATCAGTAAATTGTCCAGCAGATTCAAAGCAGGTGTCGTCGCCGCCTGCGCCGCGGCTCTGGGGGTCGCCGCGCTGGTCGCCGCCCCGCTGATCCCCACAGCGTCCGCCGCCGGGGCGACCGGTCCCGCCGCGAACCTGCCGTCCTGCGGTTTCTGGGCTCCGGACGTCACCGCGCCGGCACGGTCGGTCACTCCGTGGACCAAGCCGCTCCAGACGGCCGGCGCCGTCAACTTCTCCACCCGTCAGGCCGCTCCGACGATCACCAGCACCATGGCCAACGGCCAAGTGACGATCACCGTCGCCCCGGTGGCCAACGCCGTGGCCTACAAGGTGTGGCGCGACGGCGTCACCATCGGCTACATCAGCTACTGGGGCCAGACCACTCCGTTGACCGTCACCGACACCACGCCGTGTGCGAGCTCGTACTACGACGTGATCGCCATGTATGACACCAACAACAACGATGCTTCCTACGGTCAGCTCTCGGTGCCCTACTGGCTCAACAACGACGGCAGCATCTCTCCCGGGACCGGCAGCGTCGCGCCCGGCACCACACTCAGCAACTTCATGGTCACGTCCTACGACAACCTCGGTCCGACCGCCACCGGGTTCAACGCCCAGATCGGTGTGTGCGCCACGGACCCGCGGTACATCCCGTGGGGTACGTACTTCACCGTCCCGGACTACGGCACCTGTATGGCCGGGGACCTGGGCACCTGGATCCAGGGCAACATCGTGGACATCTGGCTGCCGTCCGGCCAGGCGAGCGACTGGGGTGTCCAGAAGCGGAACCTGACGGTCATCGCGAACCCCTACGGCGGCACGCCGCAGCCTCCGACCAGCAGCGGGCCCACGACGTCCAGCTCGGGTGGGAACACCTCCACGAGCCCGGGTGGACCTTCGAGCTCAAGCCCGACGAAGACGACCCCTTCCAGCTCGACCCCAAGCTCGACCCCGAGCTCGAAGCCAAGCTCGACCGCAAGCTCGACCTCGAGCCCGTCTCCGAGCGCATCGGGCACCTGCGCGACCGCGTGGAACGCGAGCACTTCGTACAACAACGGCCAGGTCGTCTCGTACAGCGGCCACAACTACACCGCTACTTGGTACTCCGCTGGTGCGGTGCCGAACGCGTCCACTTCGTGGGCGGTGTGGAAGGACAGCGGAGCTTGCCACTGACGGGCCGATGGCAGACAGCCAATAGCTGACACAACAAGCACGACCGGGACTGGTGCGAATGGCACCGGGACCGGTCGTGCGCCACGTCGACGCCTATCATAAGCCTGTTGTACGTACACTGACTCACCCCCGACCGCTGAGAGCCCAAGGCATCCTGGCGCGCTACGCTCGGCCCAAGCCGCCAGCTCAGGATCCGAGTATTCGTAGCGGTAGCGCTCCTCCTTTCCGCCTCGTTCCCAACCCGGGCTGTGACAGTGCAGCCGGTTGACCACCTTGTCCGCGGTAATCGCAAGCACCGGGGGTACCGCGGCGGGAGCCTGCTGCGGCATATCAGCACACACATAGGCGGCGTTGTGCGCACGAAGCATCTCCCACGTGCGCTCCCGCTGCCCCGGTTCCAGCCAGGAGCTGTCCCGGAACTCCACCGCCGCTGGCAGCGGTTCGCAGTACCGCGGGCAGAGTGCCGCCGGTTGCCCAGGCTTTGGCCGATCATGTGCGTCGGCACCCGCAACGCCGAAAGGTGTCGCCGACGGTGCACCCTCCCGAGGCCCTCCCCGCGGATCTCGGCCTAGCGCTAATGGGATCCAAGGCGAACTTCCGCGAAGCGCCTCACTCCCGACTGAGCCGCTCAGTGGGCTCGCGACCCCAGGCCCTCCTGGCCTGAGGTCGCGACTCACCTCCAAAAAAGGCTGACGGTGGCGGGTCTTAGCAGGCTCCGTTGTCCTGCCAGATGTTCCAGGCGACGGCCGAGCCAGGGGTGACGCCGGTGCTCCAGTACAGCGCGGTGTAGTTGTGGCCGCCGTAGGAAGCGTTGTCGCCGGGGACGTACGACGCGGTCGCGCTCCACGCCTTGAAGCAGCTGCCGCTCGGGCCGGCTGTGACCGTAAGGGTGTAGGTGGCGGTATGGCTGCCGGAGGCGGCCGTGCCGGTGACGGTGACCTTGTAGGTGCCGGCGGGGGTGGTCGAGCCGGTGGCGATTGTCAGGGTGCTGTTCGAGCCCGAGGTGACCGTGGCCGGGCTGAAGGTCGCGGTCGCGCCGGTGGGCAGGCCCGAGGCCGACAGTGTCGTCGACTGCGCCGCGCCGGTGGTCACCGCAGTGCTGACCGTGGTGGTCACCGCCGATCCGGCCGTCACGCTTCCGGACGCCGGCGAGGCCGCGACGGAGAAGTCGTTACCGGCCGGTGCCGTGCCGGTGTCGCCGTCGGTGAGAGTCTCCCAGGCGATCCAGTGGTCGTCGGTGCCCTCGGGCCGGTGGGCCTGTGTGTACTTCGCGGTGTTGGTCATGGTCAGGCCGAGCCGGTTGTGCAGGGCGTTGTAGCCGATTTCCGTGATGGCGCCGAGCCCGGTGTTCACGCTCCCGCCGCACAGCGACGACGGGACGGTGGCGCCGTTGTCGTAGTTGGTGTGGAACTCGTACGTGGCGCGCATCCTTGTCGCCAGTTGCGACCAGAGGTTGGTCCCCTGGAGGCCGACGGTCTCCGCGACGTGGGCAATGGCGTCGAGGCCCCAGCCGGTGTGGCCGAAGTCGCGGCAGGTCTCCTGAGCTATGCCGTTGGGGAACGTGGACTGCCCGAACCAGTAGCTGATCAGTTCACTGGTGGTGTTGACGCTGGAGCGGGGCGGATAGGCCGGCTGGCTGCCGTCGGCGGTGTTGTAGACGTACGCCGGGACGCGGCCGGTGAAGACGGACATGGCCTTGTTGTAGTCGGCGTCGTCGTCGAGGTGGACGGAGATGCCGACCGCGGCGTCCATCATGATCAGCTCCCAGTTGCCGTTCTTGTCGGGAGCACCCTGGATGACCACCGGGAGGTAGACGTTGCGAAGCATGGTGTCGAACCGTGCGGAGTTCGCCCAGCCGCCGCTGTAGGTGTACTTGATGATCTCCGAGCTCTCCGACCACACGGTCCCGGCCCAGCCGGTCTGCAACGGGGCGTTGGAGTTGGTGTGCTCGGTGATGGTGCCCGACCAGGCGTCCATGATCTGGATCGCCTTCTTGGCATAGGCGGTGTTCCCGGTGACATACCAGGCCAGCGCGTCGGTGTACGAGGCGATCGCGTCCTCGCGCTCGGCACTGCAACCATTGTCAGGGTTCGAGGATGATCCGCAGTCGACGTCGGCGCGGGGATGCGGGGTGTATGACGAGGACGCGTAGGAGCTGGCCGTCATCTGGGCCCACGCGGACTTCTGCGGCTCGACGCCGCCCTGGACGCGGGTGCGGATCATATCCAGCTGGGATTTGCCGAGCAGGACTCCGGGATGGGTGAAGCTGGTCGGAGCGACGACGGCTTGGCCGACGGAAGCCGTGGATGCGCGGATGGCCGGCGCCGCGCCGGCGCCGGGGGCGGCAACGCCGAGCAGCAATCCGATCCCTGCGACGAAAGCCGCCGCACCGGATACGGCGTGACGGGAGCAGCGGTTGTACAGGCGCAGACGCGGGGTGGGGACGCGAAGCGACACTGCGGAGCCATCCTTTCGTTAGTAAGTTTACTTACATAAATTGACTGAGACTGGCACGATCTGGGTCATCGATCCGGCCAGTCCATGGGCCTAAGCGGCTGGATCGCCGCAGAGTGCTCAGCGCATCTGACGCCGAATGTGTCTCAGGAAACTGTCGGCCCGCGTGAAGTCCGGCTGGCTGCCCTTGATGCCGACGTCGCCACGGGCCACAGACCACAGACCACTGTTCAACCGGCGAACGACCAGCGGGATGATGACCGCAGCCCCGATGAGGTGGCCGACGCCGAAGCAACGAGGCATCGAGAGCCTTTGCCGCGCGTGGATCTGCATCAGGATTCGGAGTGCGCGGTTCGGCGATTTCGCCGCTCGCGTGACCGCTGCGACACACCGCGACACGCCGCGATACGCCGCGGCCCCCAGCCGCTTACGGCAGCGGGGGTCGCGGCTCAGCCTCGGGTGAGACTGCCTGAGGCAGGTGTCAGCAGGCTCCGTCGTCCTGCCAGATGTTCCAGGCGATGGCCGACCCGGGGGTGACGTCGGTGCTCCAGTACAGCGAGGTGTAGTTGTGGCCGCCGTAGGACACCTTGTCGCCGGGGACGTAGGACGCCGTCGCGCTCCACGCGGTGGAGCAGCTGCCGCTTGAGGGGGCTGTCACCGTGATGGTGTACGTGGCGGTATGGCTCCCGGTGGTGGCCGTACCCGTGACGGTGACGTTGTAGGTCCCGGCGGGCGTGGTCGAGCTGGTGGTGATCTTCAAGGTGCTGCTGGCCCCTGAGGTGACCGTGGCCGGGCTGAAGGTCGCGGTCGCGCCTGAGGGCAGGCCAGAAGCCGATAGTGCGACTGTCTCCGCCGAGCCGGACGTGACCGCGGTACCGATCGTCGTCGTGGCTGAGGCGCCGGCGGTGACGGATCCCGAGGTCGGCGAGGCCGAGACGGAGAAGTCGTTGCCAGTCGTCGAACCTGTGGTGACGGTCAGCGCATAGGTGGCGCTGTGACTGCCGGAGGCCGCGCTGCCGGTGACGGTAACGGTGTACGTTCCGGCCGGGGTCGACGAGCCGGTGGCGATCGTCAGGGTGCTGCTCGCCCCGGAGGTGACCGTGGCCGGGCTGAAGGTCGCGGTCGCGCCGCTCGGCAGGCCGGAGGCCGACAGCGTCACCGACTCGGCCGAGCCGGAGGTCACCGCGGTGCCGATCGTGGTGGTCGCCGCCGATCCGGCCTTGACACTGCCGGACGTCGGCGAGGCCGAGACGGAGAAGTCACTCGTCGTACCGGCCATGGCCGAGCCGAGGGTGTCCAGGGCCTTCTGGACCAGTGCCTGGGCGTTGGTGTTCAGGGTGGAGTTGGTGCCGTTGACGACCCAGGAGGGGCCGGAGAACATGACCACGGTGACGCCGTTGTCGACGCCGCCGGTGGTGCCGCTGCTGGGGATGCCGAGCAGCTGTGCCGCCTTGACGGACGCCTCGCCGAGTTCACGGGAGTCGTTGTCGGAGGTGGTCTGGTTGTTCGCGGTCTGGGTGTCGCCGAAGATCGAGCCGATGACCTTGCCGTTGTAGAACATCAGCGCGAACTGTCGCGCGGACATGCCGTGTTCTTTGTAGAAGAAGTGCGGGCAGGGGGTCTTGCGGTCCCAGCAGTCGTCGCCGAGCACGTAGAACGGCACGTGGTGGGCTCCCAGCTGGGCGCCGTTGCTGTCCTGCCAGGTGGTATCACCCTGGTGGTCCGGGTCCGGATCCGGGTCGCTGCCGTCGTCGTCGATGGCCATGCTGGAGGTGTAGGCGTAGACGCCCGGTGCGGGCTGGTACACGTTCACGTTCTGCGCCCGCGTCATCGTGTTGATGTGGGGCTTGGAGTTGACCTGCGTCGCCGCCGTCGAGTGCTGCTGGACGCCGGCCAGGACCTGGGCGGCCGTGTACGAGGTGCCGGCCGGCGCGGCGGCGGCCCGGGCGACGGCACTGGACGTGGTGGCCGCGCCGGCGTTCGCGGTGGCCAGCGGGCCGGCGAGAGTGAGGGCCGTAGCGAGCGCCACGGCGAGGCGGGTACGGATCGATGACATGGCGGAGTGAGCCCTTCCAACGATTAGTAAGGGTGCTTAACCAGATTGAAGCACCCGCCTCACCACCCCACAAGGGCTCTGGTAAATATGGTTAACGAGAGTCGGCTGAACGTGGGCACGCGCCGCCGCTGCCGATGCCCCGCCGAGAGCGCCGCAGAGACGTCTGACGCGGCTACCGGCAACTGCACTTACCAGCATGCTTACATAGTTGTGGTTCGCCGAGCGCGGTAGGCGGCTGCCTTCGCCTTATCTCCGCGTCCTCGCGTCCTCGCGTCCTCGCGTCCCCGCGTCATACCGATCGGGAATCCGGGAAGACCACAGATGTCGCCGTCGACACGTATGCCATGCCGTCACACCAGAGCGCTCTTAGCCGATCTGGAATTTGCCCAGAGGCCGCAGGCGAGGCAGATTCGGCTTTACGCTGGTGCTGGTGATCACCGGTAGCGAGGTTCGCAGAAGGGGCTCGTGGAGCGGGGACAGGAGGCGGTGATGAATCCATCGGCACCCGGGACCGTTCCGGAGTTCCCGCCGGAGCTGCTGGCCGCGGACCCCGGCAGCGCGGTCAACGCGCTGATGCGGGAAACGGCGTGGTCGGCGACCGCTCTGGGCCCGGTGCACACGTGGGGTCCGGAGCTGCGGACCGCGGTCGGAGTGTGCCTGAACTCGCCTTTCCCCATGCTGGTGATGTGGGGCCCGGAGTTGGCGATGGTCTACAACGACGCGTTCGTGCCGATCCTTGCTGCCAAGCACCCCGCCTTGGGGCAGCCGTGCGCGCAGGTGTGGTCCGATGCCTGGCCGGTGGTCGGGGAGATGCTTGGGGAGGTCATGGAGCACAGCCGGTCCACCTACCACCAAGACCTGCCGCTCATGTTGCAGCGCCACGGCTTCGACGAGACCGTGTACTTCACCTTCGCCTACAGCGCCATCCCCACCTCCGCAGGCGTGGGCGGAGTGTTCACGGTAGTTACCGAGACCACCGCCCAAGTACTGGGGACACGGCGGCTGGGCACGTTGCGCGAGCTCGGTGAGGCCCGGTCGGCGCAGGTCACCGACGCCGGGCAGGTGTGCGCCACGGCGGCGGAGGTCCTGGCCGCGCACCGCGAGGACACTCCTTTCGCCGTGATGTACCTGCTGGACGCCGATGGTGATGTGGCGCGCGCGTGCGGCGGATTCGGGCTGGCCGGGCCGGCGCTGTCAGCGGCTGGTCCCCTACCGCCACGGGTGACCGCCCCGGCCGCCGAGCCAGGACAGGAGGACGACTGGGTCTGGCAGGCAATCGCCACCGGGGCGCCGCAGACCCGCACGGGGTTGCTCCAGGTTCTGCGGGACATGGTGGTTGACGAGGCGGGAGCGGAGCAGGCCATGCCGGTGGACACCGCGGTGGCGTTACCGTTGTCCGCCCCCGGAACCGGCCGGGCGCACGGCGTTCTGGTCCTGGGCGTGAACCCGCACCTGGCGCTGGACGGGCCCTATCGGGAGTTCCTTCAGCTGACGGCCGATCACCTGGCAGCTGCGGTCACCGATGCTCGGTCCCGGGAGGCTGCGCTGCGCCGCGCGGAGGAGCTGGCCGAGCTGGACCAGGCCAAGAGTCGGTTCTTCGCCGGAGTCAGCCACGAGTTCCGCACACCGTTGACGCTGATCGCAGGACCGGCCGCCGATGCCCTGGCCGACGCCGACGATCCGCTGACGCCGGCGCAGCGCCGCCGCGTGGAGATCATCGGGCGCAACGCCGGAAGGCTTCGGCGCATGGTCGACACCCTGCTGGATTTCAACCGTATCCAGGACGGCCAACTGTCCCCGGAACCGGTCGCGGTGCCCCTGGGCGCGTTGACTCGCGGCATCGCGCAGTCCTTCGCACCGGCGGTACGCCGCGCCGGCCTGGAGCTCACGATCGACTGCCCCGCCGACGCCGATGCCTTTCCGGTCCTGGCCGACCCGGGCATGTGGGAGCGCATCGTGCTGAACCTGCTGTCCAACGCGGTGAAGTTCACCCCGGCAGGCAGCGTCCGGATCAGCCTGCGTATCACCGGCCAGGAGGTCGTCCTCACGGTGGCTGATACCGGCGTGGGCATCGCCGAGGACGAACTGCCCCACATTTTCGAACGCTTCCGCCAGGCCCGAGTCCCCGGCGGACGCTCCCACGAGGGCTCGGGCATCGGCCTGGCCTTGGTCAAGGAGCTGGCTGCGCTCCATGGCGGCACCGTCGAGGCTGCCAGCCGTCTTGGGGTGGGCACGGTGTTGACGGTGCGCCTCCCGGCCCGCCCAGCAGGCGGGGCGTCCCCGGCACCGGCGAGCCACAGCGTGGTCCAGGACTACATGGCCGAGGCGCTGCAATGGACTTCGGCGGTTCCTGCGGACTTGCCCGCCGGCGCCGGCTCTCCGGCGGCGGGTACCGCAGGCGGCGACACGGTGCTGATCGCTGAGGACAACGCCGATCTGCGGACCTACCTGGCCACGCTACTGGCTCCTCACTATCGCCTCGCCGTGGCTACAGACGGCCGCGAAGCCCTGGATCTGGCCCGCTCCCTGCGGCCGGACCTGGTGCTGGTCGACGTCATGATGCCCAGGTTGGACGGGTTCGAGCTGCTGGCCGCACTGCGCGCGGACCCGGCGACCTCCAGCACCCCGGTGGTGTTCCTGTCCGCGCGGGCCGGCCAGGAGGCCGCCGCCGAAGGCCTGGCCGCCGGCGCGGACGACTACTTGGTCAAACCGTTCACCTCGGCGGACTTGCTGGCCCGTATCCGCTCCAACCTGGATCTGGCCCGGCTGCGCAACCATGAGTCAGCCTGGCGCACCGCCCTGGTCAACGCCATGCAGGACGGGTTCTTCGTCGCCGACCGCGACCTGACGGTCATCGAGATCAACGATGGGTTCACCCGGCTGCTGGGCTATCGGGCCTCGCAGCTGCCTTGGTCCGTGCCGCACCCTTGGTGGCCCAGCCCCGACACCGATCCCGAAGGCTACGCCCTCCTGGAGACCGCCCTGGAGGTCATCGGTACACACGGGCGCGGCAGATTCGTGCTGCCGCTGCGTCACCTGGACGGCCACCGCCGGTGGATCGACGTGGCCGTGGATTCGGTCCGGGACCGTGACAGCACCGGACAGCTGCTGGTCGGCACTCTGCGCGACGTCACCACCATCCAACTGGCCGCCGAACGCGACGCCGCGTTGGCCCGGCTGGCCCGGCTGCTCAGCGGAGCCAACGACAGCACCACCATCCTGCGGCTGGGGCTGGCCGATCTCCGGGAACACTGGGGTGCCCAGCAGGCGACGCTTCTGCACTTCAACGACATGCAGGTCAACGAGGTGCAGTTCAACGAGGTGCAGTTCAACGAGATGCACTTCGATGACATGCACTTCAATGACACCGTCACCGACGGTGATCCCGGCCCTGTGCCGGTCGCCACCTCCGGCTCGGCCGGGCTGGCCGACGCCGGCCTGCCGCCGCCGGAGGCCCTGACCGCCGCCCGCGCTGGCCGCCTTTTCATGCGCCGCCCGCTCGAGCCGGACGCCGAACCCGAGGACGGTGGCGGCGGTGGTAGCGGCGGCGGTGGCGGCGGTGGCAGTGGCGAGGCACTAGCGACTGGCATCGGGGTGCCGCTGTTCGACGGCACCGACCAGGCACTGCTGTGGCTGGAGTTCGACCGGCCCCGCCCGCTGTCGGGCGACGACCGCATCCTGATGGTTCAGCTCGCCGCCCACCTGCAACGTGCCCTGGGCCGGGCCCGGGCCACCGACGAACACCGCCGGGTCGCCCTGGCGCTTCAGCGGGCCATCCTGGGACCGGCACAACTCCCCGAAGGGTTCGCCGTCCACTACGAACCGGCCGGCGCCGCCTTGGAAGTCGGCGGCGACTGGTACGACGTGGTGGAACTGCCCGGCAACCGCTATGGCGTCGTCGTCGGCGACGTTGTGGGCCGCGGTCTTGCCGCAGCCACCACGATGGGCCAGTTGCGCAGCGCCGCCCGAGCGCTGCTGCTGGAGAACAACGGCCCGGCGCGGGTGCTGGAAGCCTTGGACCGCTTCGCCGAGCTACTGCCCGGAGCCCTCTGCACCACCGTGTTCTGCGCCGTCATCGACCCCGCCACGCACACCGTGACCTACAGCAGCGCCGGACATCTGCCGGCCCTGCTGGCCGTCCCCGACCAGCCCGGCTGCCGCCTGATGGGCGCCCGGTCCACGCCGCTGGCAGTGACCGCCGGCACCGCACGGCCCCAGAGCACCACCGCCATCCCGGCCGGATCCCGCCTGCTGGTCTACACCGATGGACTGGTGGAGCGGCGCGGGGAGGACATCTACATCGGCATCGCCCGCGCCCAAGCGGCCCTGGCCGCAAGCAGCGGCGCCGATCCCGGCGCCGCCATCGACCATCTGTGCGCCGTCCTGCTCGACAAGGACCAGCGGGCAGACGACGTGGCACTGCTGCTCTACCACCAGACCTAGGGGCACCCGCGCCACATGCCGTCCCAGCCGGCGGCGATGACACGCCGCGGCACCCCGCCTGCAAGGAGGCTTCGTGACCCACGAGTTGACCACCGCCGTGCACACCGCCCCGGACGGCACCGTCCACCTGGCCGTGACCGGAGACCTGGACTTCCGCACCGCACCCACCCTGCGCGCCGCCGTGGACCAGGCCCCGCTGCTGCCCGGCACGACCCTGGTCATCGACCTGACCGAGCTGGAATTCTGCGACTCCAGCGGCCTCACCACGCTGCTGGCCGCCCGCCGCCGCGCTGAGACCGCCGAGGCACGGCTCGCCTTGGCCGGGGCCTCGGCGCAGCTACTGCGCACCTTTGAGCTCACCGGTTTGCAGGAGCTGTTCACTCTGCTGCCTGCATCCGGCTCATAACCGGGCACCGCTGCGGGCCTGCCGCCACGGCAGCCGCGACGAAGGTTGGTCCCTGACATGCCTGATCGGATCGGCAACAGGAGCCGGAACATTCACCGCTTGGATCTGCGGGCGCTGGGTAGCCGGAACCGATGGACAGGCAACGCGGGCACGATACGAAGCATGCGGTCCTACACCTGCCCGCTTCCTCCGACGCCCCCGGCAAAGCCCGGGACTTCCTCGCCGATTTCGCCAGCACCCACGACGGCGCCGCCGAAGCGTGCCTGCCGCAGGGAAGCCTGGTGGTCAGCGAACTGGTGGCCAACGCCGTGATGCACGCCGGCACGCCGGTGTCGGTCGGCCTCACAGTACGACCCGACGCCTTGGAAGTAGCCGTCGGCGACCTGGATCCAGCTCCTCCCAAGCTGCTGCCACCGGACCCACACCGAATCGGCGGATTAGGCCTCCACATGGTGAACCAGCTCGCCGAGGCCTGGGGCGTGCGGACCATCGGCCAGAGGGGAAAGACAGTCTGGTGTCGGCTGCGGCCTCAAGCTCAGCTTGGCTGATCGCGCCCATCCCGCTGCTGCGGCCACCGGCCAGCGCTTCGGGCCGTGCGGCAAACAGCAGGCCAATCTCGGTTCGGCCCCGCCGATTTCGCCGGAGGCTCCCGACCCGGATCTGGCCGACAAGGTCAACGCCGCATGGCTGCGGATGGTCAGTGAGCACGGCTTACTCAACGCCGACTGCGAGTTTCTGATCGCTTGTCAGGAGTGGATGGAGCAAGGCCAGCCAACGGCGGCGGTTCGGGAACGAACCGAAGGAGAGTTGGGCATGGATATGTCGGGTTCGGCGAAACCGACGAGGTGCGGCAGCGGCGATAGGTAAGGTGGCAGGTCCGGCGGTGTGGTCCCCGCGCGAGCGGGGATGGTCCCGGGGACAAGGTGACGCAGCCGTGAAGCACGCAGTGGTCCCCGCGCGAGCGGTGAGGGCCGTTAGGGGCGACAGTAGACGACCCGCCGCTGAGTACTCGCGCTACCCGGTCGACAAAGGTCAAGAGGTCGCAGGTTCAAATCCTGTCAGTCTGACGGTGACGTCGCAGGTCAGGACCTTAGCCCGAGTGGTCGGATTGAGACCCTTGATACGCTTTGGGAGCCGATTGGGGCCTTCGGCAGCATCACGACACTTCCATCCAGCACGCTTACGGCGATCTCGATCACCATAGCCAGGGCTTCCTGACCAGCGGTCAAGGGCGGCAGCGGGTTCACAATGAAAGAAATTCTGCATTCTGCGTGCGTCGCGGGCCCGGATCCAGGAAGATGGAGTCCGACGGGCTCCTGGTTCAACGCCTCGGAACTGACACCTCCCGACGCGCCGCCAGGAGCCTGTCGCCTTCATCAGGTTGTAGTGCCTCCGAAGCTTGGTCGCTGCGCGTGACCTGGCCTTTCAGGCGGCTATTCGGTGCTCGTTGATCAGCTTGCGAAGAAGTGGTTCGCGCTGAGTTCGGTCTGGTTGAGCTGGAAGGTCAGCGACGCCGATGCCGCCGGCCAGTTGAATCAGGGCCCGATGACTTCGGGGCGGCGGCGGTGTCGGAGTCCTCTGTCATCCTGAGCCGATCAAGGGAATCAGCGGGGGTGGTGGGGCGGTGTATGGGACGACTGAGCTTCCGGCGGCCGTGATCGACGAGATCGCGCGGGTGGTGGCGGCGGAAGTGGAGCGGGTGGCGCGGCTGGTGCCGTTTGCGGCGGCGGCGGAGTTGGGTCGGTTGAGTCAGTCGCATGCCGACCGTGGGGTGTGGCTGCGGGGGTCGGTTGAAGCGCAGCTTGCGCCGGGAGTGCGGCGAAGGTTGGCGGCCGAGAACGGGCTCGCCAGTCTCCCGGAGTCGGTCGCTCAGCGGCTGCTTGATGCCCTGGAGATGACGGTGGCAGCACTGGATCCTTCGGTGCCGCACCTGCTCGAAGCGTTGCCGGAAGCGGCTCCGGGATCGGGCCTGGTGACCATTGTCTCGGCGGGGAGCCGGAGCGAGATGGCCGCGAAGCTCGCCATGCTGGACGCCTTCGTGCCTGGCGCCACCGACATGGTGGCCTGTGTCGTGGCCGCTGTCGCCGCGCATCCCTTGGTGGCTCCCCAGTTGGTCGGTGCCGGTTCGGACGAGGCGGCCATCGCCGCGTCGCACGGTTCACGACACCTGGCGTTGGCCGTCATCGTCACCACAATCGTGCTGCGGACACTGCGGACACAGCGGACACAGCGGACACAGCGGTCGCCGCAGCCCGACGTCACAGCCGCAGCGATCATCGGTACAGCGCTCGGGGTCGTGGCGCCGATCCTGCGGGACGCTCCGATGCCCGCCGGGTATGCAGAAGCCGCACTGGCCAGGCGCCAGGCCGAATACCTGATGCCGCGGCACGCCTATGGTCGGGCTGTCGTCACCGATCACGTCTTCACCCTCACCGAAGGTCCGCTGGAATCGGCTGTGGACTTCTCGGAGAACGGCCTGATCGCGGTGCTTCCGGACGGAATCGCCGTTCGTGCCGCGCGAGAATCCGGCCCCGTCTCCGTCGCGTTGCATGTGGTGGAGAAGCCGCCGGTGCTAGAGGCGTCCAGAGGAGACGAGATCGTTGAGGTCAGCTGGCGAGCGCCGGCCGGCGGCAAGTGGTTATTCGGCCATGACGAGATCGAGCCGACGCAGATCACGCCTCCATGGCCCGGCGACTACCGCATTCGGGTCTTCGCGAGCGGTCGGGACGAGGGGAACGGCCGTGAGAACTACGAGTTCGTGATCTGGCGGGCGCAGGCTGCGGATCCCGTGGTGCACAAGCAGACCGACCGGCTCGGCTACACGCTGCGCAGCGAGCCGGTGCCCGCCGCCGCCCCGGACGCGGTCTACCGCTGGGTCGAGTCCAGCAGTCTGTCGCAGGCCGCCACGGTCACCTTCGTCGCCGACAAGTCCAGTTCCGAGGTACTGCGCGCGTTCGGCGCCGATGAGTCCGCGCCGTCTCCGATCGAGGAGCTCCACGAACGGCAAGATCGCTTCGACGATCCGTGGGTCTGCGTCGTGGAGGTGGCCGGCGGCACGGTCGCCGTGGAGTTCAACGGCTGGAAGAGTAGCTACACGCCGGTCCTGAGCACGCTGTCCTCGCCGGAGACCCGCGCCGCCAGCTTGTTCTGGAACATCAACTCGATGACCCGGTTCTCCTTGGCGCGCAATGGAGAAGTGCTGACCAACACCGAGTTCTACCGGAATCACATCGAATCCTCGGAGGCTTTGGAACTCCTGGCCGACCTCGAATTGGAAGGCCGGCACCGAATTGCCGTGGGCCTGCTGGCCGCCAGCCGGTTCACCGGCGTCTGGCTGTCCGCCGAGGACCTGGCCCGCATCGAAGCCGCTGATATCGGGTATCCGATCTTGCCGACGCCGCCCGCACAGTAGAGGGCGACGTCGACCGAGCCCGCGCCGATCCGCGCCGATCCGCGCCGAGGCGACCATCGCAGGTAACACCTACGACGACGACATCCCAGTCACCACGTTCAACTGGTACGCCAGACTGGCCGCGCCCTGTCCGTTCGGCGCCGCCGCCGTGACCGTCAGGGCATAGACCCCCGGCACCGCACCCGCCGACACACTGAGGCTGAGCACCGAAGGTACGCCGGCAGTCGCGGTCGCCGGACTGAAGGAAGCAGTGACGCCGGCCGGCAGGCCCTTGACATTCACCTTCGCAGGCTGCGACGAGCCCACGCCGCTCACTCGCAGGTCGGTGGTGGTGCCGTTGCCCTGGGCGACGGTATCGGATTGCAGGCTCAGCCACAGTTTGAACGCCCCGGCGGTGAGGATGTAGGGCTGAGCGTGGGCTACTTCGCCCGATGCCGAGGTACCCCAGATAGTCAGAGGGTAGGTGCCGGCGGCGTCGGTCAGGCACGTCAGCCGCAGCACCGGAGAGGGTGCCGTAGCACTGGTCGTGGCCGGTAGAAAGGTCCCGGTGACGCCGGCCGGAAGCCCGGCGACGCTCATGGTCACCGGCTCGCTGAAGCCGTTCTTCGGCCACACCGAGACCTGGGTCGTGGTGGACGTGCCCATACCGACGTTCCCGGCCGCCGCGCTGAGCGTCAGGGAGAAGTCGGCGGGCGGCTGGGCGCTGAACCCTGTGCCGGTCCATGGCGTCCAAGCGAAGCTGCCGACGGTGGGCTGTGCGCTGCGGTACACGACGCCGGTCTCGTCCATGATGAACAGTTCGATCGTCCCTGTCCCGTTGCGTTCGGCGGCGATCTGCTTGACCCGCAGCGGCGCGACGCCCACTTGTGCCGGTATCAGGGTCCAGGGATCCCACAGATCGGTGCCCGGCGTCGTCTCGTACCGCTGCCACAGCTGTCCGTCGCCGGTGACGCCGAACAGCGCGAGCCGGCCGTCGGCGGTGCGGGTCAGCGCCAGCGAGTCCAGGTTGCCGTTCAGCCCGACCGGAGTACTGAAGTCGGAGGCTGTCTGCGGGTTCGCGCGCGCCGCAGTGGTACGGAAGAGGACTCCGTTCTCGTCAACTCCGATGATCACCGGCACGCCAGCTGCGTTCTGCTCGGCCGCGAGCTGCGTGGCTGAGGCGCCGGGCAGCAGGCGCCATGATCCCCAGCCCCCGCTGTTGTCGGAGTCCTCGAAGCGGAAGTAGACCTCTCCGGTGGGCGCGGACGCGACGAGCATCAGGCCCGAGCCGTCGTTCACGGCCGCCATGGCGGACCAGGTGCCGTCCAGTGCTGCCGACGGGGAGTACGCCGAGGTGCCGGCGGCGGTCTGCGCACGGTGCCAGATGACGCCGGCCGGGTCCAGCGTGAACAGCTCGACCTTGCCGTCGGCGGCACCGGTCCCGGTGCTCACGGATCGCCACGGCTGGAGGTCGAGCTGCTGCCAGGGCAGCACGGCTCCCCCGGCGGCGGCCTGAGCCGAGTTGAACACGGTGCCGTCACCGCTGACGCCGAACAGCTCCAGGCGGCCGTCGGCGTTGCGGGACACGGCCAGCTGTGCGCCGACCTCGTGCGGGGCGTTGATCGGGAACGGGGCGGGCAGCAACAGCTGAGTGTTGCGGTCGCCGGCCACGCCCATCCGGCGCCGGATGCCGGCGCGCACCTCCTGCGGATCGTTGGTGGCCAGCTCCCTGGCCAAGGAGGCCAGCTGCGAGGTGTTGCTCAGGTCTCCGTTGTAGGCCAGAGGGGCGGCTGGGTCGAGCATGGTGGTGAAGATGGAGAGCGTCGCGGGTCCCGCGTTGCCCTCCTTGCTCGCGGCGATCTCCAGGATCCGGCTTTGGATCGGCCAGTCGATGTGCGAGGCGGTGGAGATCTCCCAGAAGCCGCCGGGCACGGCGTTGCCCTGCGGCCGGGCGTACGGGGTGATCTTGTTGGCGTGGGTGTGTCCGTTGACCAGCGCGATCACGTTCGGGTAGCGGAGCAGCAGGGCTTTGAGTTCGTCGCCTCGGTGCCGGTCTCCGAACCACTGGCCCAACACTCCGGCGTCCAGGTTGTCCATCGTGTCCAGGGTGTGGTGGCAGAACAGCACGAACATCTTGTCCTGAACCGGTGAGTCCGGTGCCACGACGACAGGGTTGCCGTAGTCGTCGAGGTAGCGCCGGCTGTTGGCTTGCAGCTGGTTCTCCAGCCAGTTCAGCTGGTCTGTGTCGATCGACCCTCCGGCGTTGCCGGAGCCGAACCCGTCGGTGTTGGTGTTCGTGGAGTCCAGCGTGATGAACCGGACGAGGTCGTTGTCCGTCCAGGGGATCGCGTAGTACGCCCGGTCGTCGTCAGCGCTCATGAAGCCGTGCCCGACCGGGGTTCCCTGGGTGTCGAAGTGGTCCTGGATGAACTCGGCGCGCGTGACCATTCGCCGGGCGAGATCCGCGACCACCTGCGTGAACTCGATGTGGT
Source organism: Catenulispora yoronensis (assembly GCF_039531695.1). Classification (NCBI taxonomy): domain Bacteria; kingdom Bacillati; phylum Actinomycetota; class Actinomycetes; order Catenulisporales; family Catenulisporaceae; genus Catenulispora; species Catenulispora yoronensis. The sequence goes on along the minus strand of NZ_BAAAQN010000017.1, from coordinate 39,558 downwards.
ACAGCGCCTTCAGCAGGCCTGTCTCTCCGAGGTCCTGGTAGTCGTTCGGCAGCTGTTCGGTGGTGTCGTAGACCTTGCCCCGGCTCACCGCGACCGATCCCGCGTCGACGACACTGCTGTCGAGCGGAATGTTGCCCTGCCACAGCCCGTCGTGGTTGCCGTAGGCGGCGTACCAGGGCATCCCCAGGCCGTGGGACGTGTACGGCCGCCGCGCGGCGCCGACGTCGGTCAGGCTCAGCAGTCCGGGAACGTAGGGGAAGCCCAGTGACGTACCTGAGGTGCCAGTGAACTTGTTGTCCGACGTCCTGCCGCCGAGAATCGACGGGTTGTAGTAACCCCGGTCCGTGTCATTCGGGTCCGGCAGACCTCCGCCTGAGTAGCTCTGGTCCAGCCCGATCTGCCCGGAGTCGGGGACGATGTTCTGCCCGCCGTCGAGCAGATCAATGTACCAGCGGTTCTCGTTGTGCTGGCAGTTGTCGACGGCGTCCCCGGTCACGATGGTGAACTTCAACGGCAGCTTCGTGCGCGGCGCCTTGCTCAGAGACCTGATCGCCAGGCACATGGCGTCCACCACCTGCGTCGACAGATACTCATGCGACCGGTAGGCGGAGTCGGTCGGGTAGTTCACGTACGGCGGGTCGGCGAAGTTGTCCAGGAACTCGACCCGGGCCGGCGACTGGTCGTCGACGATGTGCAGATCCGTCATCTGCGCGAAGGCGACCAACGGCAGGGTGACATGCCCCTGATTCGGCCACAGGTCGGTGCGGACCACATGCGTCTCGCCATCCCCGGCCGTCAGTGTCGTGTACCCGCCGGCGTCATAACTCGATCGCTGCACGGTGAAGTCCCACGATGTGGTCCCCAGGTACACCGACGTCGGGCTGATGAGCGACACCTCGGCCGCCGGCCGCACGGTTGCTCCGGCGGCTGGCGCTGTCCGGTCCGCAGCCGCAGGTGCCGCAGGTGCCGCACCTGCTGCGCGCGCAGCACCGGCTCCGCCCGCATCCAGGGCAATGGCGGCCACGCCCGTTCCGGCTGCGGACAATATCCGCCTCCGCGAGATCGTCATGCTTGCTCCCCCTTTGAACCCTTTGAAGCGGCACCGCAGTCGGAGCCGTTCATCGAGGTTCGCCGAGACGACCGTGGTTCCGACTCAGTGCTCGGTACTGAATACGGGGTTTCCGTGCTCACCACGGAGATCAAAGGGAGCCCATGCCGATCGAGGCTTGAGCCATCGCCCTCAGCACGCTCCGGGTTCTCCGGAGCAAAGATCGCCGATCAGCTCGGAGAGCTGGTCTTCCTCGTAGGCAGGTGCTCCGCGCCTCGTCATTGCCGACGCCAGGTCCGGGTCCCACGGCGTGTCGGTCACCGCCACCTCAAGTGCCCCGGCCGAAGCAGTCACGCAGTGGTCTGTGTACGCCGCGGTGTCCATGCGCCACGGAGCTGCGTCCGGCGTGGCGTTCAACAGTGCCCGGACATGGGCCAGTCCCGATGGGTCGAAATCGGCCCGCACCGCCACCCGCCATCCGACGGCTGTCAGGAGGCTGATCGCGGTTGTCTCAATGTCGGAGGGTGTTCCGGCGGTGCAGATCAGGTGGGCTGTTCCGTCGGTTCCTGGACCATCGCCAGTCGCCGCCAGCTCGGCGGCCGCTGTCATCACCGACGGGTTCTCGGTGACGAACGCCCACGCACCGGGCTTGGGCGGGGCCTGCCACTGGACCCTCAGCAGTTCCCGCGGCGGTAGCGTCAGCACGGCGTCGCCGGGCACCGACCATGACAGTGGCCTGACGCCGAGCACGAGGAGTCCGCCGAGCAGATTGTCGCAATCGACGCCGAGCAGGCTCCAGGCCTCCCGGGTCCGGCGGCCGGCACCGGCCACGCCGGCCACCGCGAGGACGAGGCCGGCCAGTACCGTTCCTTCGTCCAGGGCGTGAGGGTCGCCGGGAATGAGGACGCGGCGGTCCACGCGCGCCGGAGGCCTGGGCAGTCGGGCGAGAACACCAGCAGCCAGAGTGATCCGCTTCTCCCGGTCGTCGTCGGCGATCAAACGTGAGATCCATCCGGCGCGGTGGAGCCGGGTCCAGACGGCATCCGGATCCATCTCGCCGGGCAAGTGTTCGGGCAGACCGCTGATCGCCGCCGTCAGGCTCCTACGCAAGCCGGCTGTCGCGTCGATCTGCTCAGCTCGGGAGCGGGCCCGCTGCGCGAGCCGCCGCCGCGCACCGTGAGCGGCCGCCACGCCCGGGGTGAGCCGTGGATGACGTCTCGCGAGCACATCGCCCAATCGGACCAAGTCGACGCGACGGACCTGCCCGGCGCTCAGCGGTCGGCCGCCGAGGAGCCCGACGGCCGCCGACCGTTCCTCGGGCGCCGACGGCATCTTCAGGCCGACCGATCCCGAAGTGAGCTCGGGATCGCCGCGCCGATCCGCGCAGTCGGCAAGTTGGTTCCACAGCCAGGCCAGGTCCGGGTGGAGAAGTGGCGCCAGATCGGTCTCCTGGCAGACGCCGTCGCACCATGGGCACGTCATGGTGTGCCGTCCGGTCCTGGATCGCCGGGAATCGGCGCTGATCCGCGGATCAGCATGGGGAAGGCGACGACCGTGCCGTCGGGTCCCGCCTCCAGGTCGTGCGCGTCGATCCCGTCCCAGGCCCCGGGTGCGCCGTCCCAGAGATAGCTGGTGCACAGCAGGTCCAGGTCGAGCTCGGCGATGAACCGGGCCAGTCCTTCGCGGCCCCGCTCGTCCACTTCCGCGGGAACCTCGTCCAGCGGCACGAGGCGCAGACCCGTCGTCCCGAGCCGGTCGTAGGCTGCGGCAACGGCGGCGAGCATCGGGGCCAGGACGACGAGCCGACGTTCCCCGCCGGACAGGCCGGTGCGGCTGTTCCACCGTCCGGTGGTCGTCTCGCCGGTGCGGGCGTCCGGACGGGTGACCTGGTAGTGGGTGTCCACCCACTCCCGGATGTCCACGGCCGCCGTCAGCCGCTCCAGCATCGTCGCGCCATCGGCGGCTGCGAGCAGCGCCTGAATCGCGGCCCCCACCTCAGTCTTCTGCTGTTCGGTCCGATCGGCGTCGCCGACTTTGCAGGACAGCTCGTAGACCGTCCGCGCCGCCGGCGATAGATCCGGGGCCAGATCGACTTGGACCTGCACACCCACGCCGGAGCTGGCCTGCGCAGACCGCATCTTCTTGTTGACCTCGGATTTCCAGTCGTGCAGCCGGGTCCAGGCGGCCCCGATCGCTGCGGGCAGGCGGCCGACGACGAAGTCGGTCAGTGCCTGTTCCTCCGCCTGCGCCAGGGCCTTTTCGGCCCGGTCCGTCAGATGCGCGGCGCGGGCCGCTGCGGCCGGCGGTGTGTACTCCCGCTCGGAATGGGTCAGTACGAAGACGTCCAGCTCGTCAAGCCCTGGGCCTGCGTCACCCCGGGCGAGTGCCCACGTTCCAGCGAGCGCAGCGCGGGCTTGGTCGTAGCGTTCGCTGAGGTGCCGGCGGCTGTACGTTCGCCGACCGGCCAGCAGCGTCTCCGTGCGTTTTGTCAGTTCTTCGCCGGACGGCGGCTCGGGGCCGACGGCCAGGACCTCGGCGACAGCGGGCTGTCTCAGCAGCGTGCTGAGACGGCTCGCCGTGGCGTGTTTGGCCGGCAGGGCCTCGTCCAGCTCCTTGCTCGCCGAGTCCAGTTGGCCTTGGAGCGTGGCATGGACCGTGGCGGTCCTGCCCTGCTCGGTCCGGGCCGGTGCGATTCTCCTACGACAGGTAGTCAGTTCGTCTGTCAGGGTCTTGTGTCGCCGGACCACGTCTTCGCGGTCCGTGTTCGCCCGCCGGACCTCCTCCAGGAGAGCTTTGGTGGTCGCGGCCTTCCCCTGGGACATCGAGGCCTTGGCTGCTTGCTCGGCCAGTTCGGCAGCGAGTGCCGGCTCGTCCGGGAGGTCGTCGAGGGTGTGCCGGAGCCGAGCCGCGACAGGTCCGGCGAGTTGGGCCGCTGCCGTCCTGAGTTCGCGGGCTTGGCCGTCCGCCACGGAGATCAGGGTGTTGAGCTGTTCGACACTCGGCGGCAGACCGAGGGATTCAACGCGATCGGTCCACGCGCCGGACAACGTCCGGTACCGGTCGCGCGCCTCTGCCAAGCGTTTCCCCAGCTCGGTGGCCTTAGTCTCTAGGTCAGGAGTCTGTGACACCTTCGCCGCGCGGTGGGACTCTGCTTTGCGGAGCGTTTCCCGAGGCGGGAACGTCGCTGCCCGAACGCGTATCTCCGAGGCTTGTTCGCGATGCCGGACAGCTGCCTTTTCATAGCCGTCAGCGGACTCGCCGAGTTCCTTCGCGACTTGTTCCAGTCGGTCGGCTTCGGCGAAAGCGGCTTGCTGCCTCAGCCGAGCGCCGATGTGCTTGGCCGGGGGGATACCGTCGGCTTCCGTAAGCAGGGCCGCCGGCCGGCCGGTGAGCACACCGGCTCGGAACGTGCCGTCGCGGCCAATGGTGAGTGTGGTGGGGTCGTGCGGAAGGTCAGCCGCGGTGTCGGCCAGGCGAATTCGCGAGAGCACCTGCGCCGCGACGTCGGCGTGCGGGTGTTCGGAGTCGACAGTGAGGATTTCCGTCAGGCTGGGTTGTGTGCTCGCCCCGGACGCGTCGACCTGCCACGCCGGGGTTTGGACGCCGCTCGTCGCGAGCGTCGCGCCGAGCAGGCCCGCCGCGGCCATCGCGACCTCCACGCGGGCTCGCAACTGGCCGTCCATGACATCGGACCGCCACTCCAGGACAGTGCCGAAGGCAGCACCGTCGTCTCCTGGTCCCGCCCACGCCGGCCGTGGCAACGGGAGGACCTGGCCCGAACGGAGTCTCAGGGCGTCCGCCCGGAGGCCGGCCGCCTCACGACGCTGGGCCTGCGCCGTGTCGCCGGCCTGTCGAGCGCTGTGTTCGTGGGTGACGGCGAGCCGCTCACCTGCACGGTGTGCGAACAGGGCCCATTCGTCGAGCCGATCAAGGGCCTGAGCCGGTTCGCCGGCGGTCAGCTCGCTCAGCTTGGTCAACTTGGCTAGCTCGGTCAGCTCGGTCAGGTCCTCGATCGACCATCCTTCGTCCGTCTCCGCGCGATCCGAGGCGCTGTCGGCCGGCTGCCGAAGATCCCCATGTGCCAAGGCCCAGCGGTGGACGGCGTCCAGGGCTTGTACGAGGAGGTCCGACGCGGCTGCTGTCGCCTGGATGACGCTCTGCTGGTGAAGGGCGAGCGCTTCCTGCGCGGTTCCAGCGGCACGCTCGGCGTCGAGTGTTTCGGTCTGTGCCCGATCGACTTCGACCCGGTCCTTGAGCACCAGCCGGGCCGACGCGGCACGGGTGGCGGTGCTAGCCGCAAGAGACGTCCAACGCATCGCCGTTTCGTCGATGCGCTCCATATAACAGTTCACTAATACACCGGTGCCGGGTTCGGCCGCGCTGGCACCTACTCGGTGGCCATGCCGGTCGAACTCCTTCCAGCTCAGGTACGCTTCGACGGTTCCGGGATCAGCACCGGCGGCGGCCGCCGAACCGAGAATCTCCTTGAACGCGAGCGCATGGTCGCGCAGTTCCCTGAGATGCCGCAGGCTGTCGCCGGCGGCGCGGGTCGCACTACTGAGGAGTGCGTCCAGATCGGCCTTGGCAGCGCTCTGCTCGGCGGCGAGTTTCTGGTCCAGATCAGCGATCCGTCCTACTGACTTGTACGCGTCGGAGAGCTCCAGCGCGCGGATCTGGTCGACCAGCGTCGTTTCCTGTTCCTCCAGTTCCTCGACGGCTCCCTGGGCGGACTTCGCCTCCAGCTCGGCATCCCGAGCCCGCCGCCCGAGCCCTCTGACCTCGGTGGACCGCCTGGTGACGGCGGCCTCGGCCTGGGCGGCGGCCGTGCAGGCCAGCCGGACGACGTCGACGACGTGTCCGCCCCAGGCGGTGGCGAAGTCGGCGAGCACCGTCGCCGCCTCCCGATCACGGTCGAACGCCTTTCGGGTCGCCTCCGACTCGGCGAGCGCGTCGGCAGCCGCGGTCAGTACCTGTTCGGAAACACCGGGAAGGGACGAGCGCAGCGCGCTCGCGGCGGCCTGCGGCGACACGTCGCCCAGGAGCGTCGGGTTGCGCACCTCTCGCAGACGGCTGGCCAGAAGGCGTAGTTCGGTACCTCCGGTTCGCCAGATCCGGGCGGCCAGATCTTCGACGTATGCGTCCTCGGTGTCGAAGACCTGGCCGTCCGCGTCCGTGATGAGCGCGGTGAAGTCGTCGAGTTCCAGGGCGGAGCGCCGGTCTCCGTACAAGGGGACGTCGGCCAGCGGACGGCCCGGTACCCGGAACGGAACGACCTTCACCGCGGGCGAGCCGGTCACGGAGTATTGCAGACGTGCCCCGTAGCTGAGGACACGCTGGGCCGGACCGGCCCCGGCGGCGGCCGTCGGTGGTGCGAACGTCAGCCACAGGTAGCCGTAGCGTCGCTTGCTGGTGGCGCCCTCGCTCATCAGTAGTTTGAGCGTGGTCGGGCGGGCTTTGCCGGCGGCGAGTTTGGCCGGATTGAGGTCCAGCAGATAGGGCCACAGCGCTTCCAGCGCCGTGGTTTTGCCGGTGCCGTTGGGACCGCGCATCAGCAGGCGGCCGGATGGCGCTGGCAGGTCGAGATCACCGTAACGCCAGATGTTGGACAGCCCTGCCTCAATCAGGCGCCACCGGCCACCGAATCTGGGATGCGCGGCCGGGTGTGGCGGCAGGCTCGTGCCGTTGGCGTGGGACACGCTGTTCGCTGAGTCGGTCACGCGGTTGCCCCGGGGACGGGGAAGTTGAACAGCGCAGGTTGCTGATCCACCTCGCCGCTGTAGGCGAGCGCGGACAGTCCATGGCTCCGCTTCGCGGCCTTCGGCGCGGCCGTTCCGGGTGCGGCCCAGCGCGAGGTCGTCGGTGCGAACCACCACTGAGCTCGGGTGGCGTCGTCACCGTGCTCGCTGCTGCCGTCTGATTCCACGCGCAGGATGTTGAGCCCGTTCAGTAGCCTCGCGACACGGTCGGCCAAGAGGCCGATATCGTCGACGTACTCCCGGCTCCAACCGCCGCGACCCGTGGCGTTCGCGTCGGCGAAGGCCCGCAACGCCTCGTGCACCCGGCTCGTCGGCAGTGCTCGCCAGCCCGAACCGGGTCCGCCTTCCACCCGGCCCGACGCTTCGGCAAAGTCGCAAAGCAGCAACGCGGCATGAGCCACTGTCCCGGTCGCCGGGAACGCCAGCGGCCCCAGCTCGCGGGGATGCCGGAACGCGTCATCCGGAACCACGAAAGCGGCTCCCTCGCTGCGGCGTTCCAACCGGAGGCCGAAGGCTGACGCAAGGGGTGTTCCGTCGTCGCCACGGACCCGTTGCGACAGCCACTGGGCCTCGGGCTCGTCCAGTTCGCAGACATGGACGCAGGTGTCGTCGACCAAGCGCCGGCGCATCCGGCGCGCCGGATCGTTTTCTCTCTGCACTTGTACGAGCCAGGCCGCCGGGTCCGCGGCGGGGTTGAGGGTGCCCGGGTTGGCGATGACGTGTGCCAGACGGGTGTGGTGCACCGCGATCAGGACCGGCGCTTCGCCGCTTCGCACGTACACGTCGAGATCGCCGTCGACGGTCTCCACGACGCCTCGCTGGTCCAGCAGACGCAGCGCGGCAGCGATCGCGCGGCGTTCGGCGATATCGCCGACGTTCGGCAGCCCGGCCTCGGCAGCGGCCGCGCGGGCAGCCGTCACCAGCCGGCCAAGACCGACCCGAGGGGGCATGGCCTCCGCTGCCGCGACCAACAGGAAGAACCACGAACAGGTCGCGGGCGGCGGACCGTCGACGGCCCACGCGCCGGGTCGGACCGGCGGACTCTTTCGGAGGCGGACGAGGTCGTGCTCCACGACGAGCACCCAGCCGAGCCGGCCGAGCGTGTCCCGGAGCGCGGTCTCGTTGCGGCGGACGGCCGCTATCAGAGCGTCGTCCCGGCCGCCGACGAGCCAGGGCACGGCGGACAGGTGACGCAGCAGCGCGGCGGTCTCGGCGTCGGCCTCCGGTGTCCAGGCCTTGCGGGCGCGCGTCGGCGCCTCATCGGGTTCTGTTCCTGTCTCTGGTCCTGTCTCTGGACCTGTTTCTGGACCTGTTTCTGGACCCGTCGCTGAACCCGTCTCCTCGTCCAGGTCCACGCTCATGACCGGTCCCCCGATCCCGGGTTGCCGGTCACCACGGGCAGGTCTCCCGGCAGATGGAACTGCGGGATCCGGCCGGGAAGCAGCACTGTCCAGCTCGCGGTCCGGAGCTGTCCGACGCCGTCCGCGACGGAGATCAGGCTGCACGCGAGACCGTCGCGGACGGCCGTGCGAGGCGATCCGGTCGACGTCGCCCGGGCGGCAGCCATCAGAGCTGCCAGCGCTGCGCGGGCCCCGGTTTCGGAAAGTACGGCTCCGGGTTCGGCCGCCAGTACCTCGGCGATCGCCGCTTCGTGCTGTAGCTGCCTGGCCCGCCGCGCCGGTGCCACCTGCGCCCGGGCCAGGGAGTCGTCGCGGGCCGTTCCGCCTCGCCCTCTCGGTCCGGCATGCCCGGTGCTGCGGAGCAGTTCCGGCACCGGCACCTTGGGGCCGCCGCGCCACGATGGGTTGTGCAGGGATTCGTCGTCCGTCGCGCCGTAGAGCTTGCGCCAGGGATGGTCGCCGAGGGCGGCCTGCCAGATCTGCGTTCCGAGCTCCGGGTCCGCGGCGGCTTTGGCCAGCGCCAGCGCCCGGCCGCGGCTGTTCGCCGTGCTGGTGGACGTGTGCAGCCGCCGCAGATTGGCGTGCATGCCGGGCAGGGAGCGGACCAGTCGCAGGGAGAACCTGGCGGCGCGTCCGACATCGGCATGGAACCAGGCCCGCAGTTCCTCCCAATCGGGAACGCGGCCGCCGCGCGAGGCGGACAGGGCGCCGCGTTCGATGAGTGCGCGGGCTTGCGACGTCGCCACCGCGGCCTCAGCGAGCAGCGGAAAGTACGGCGCCAGAAGGGCCAGAGCGCGTTCGGCACGGGCCGCGCCGGAGTCCAGCTGCGCGGCGACGCTGGTCGCGTAGTCGACGAGCAGCCCTTTGAGCTCGGCTGTGCGCTCGTCGTCCAGGTCGAAACGATCGGCCAGGCCGGCCAGGGAGTCCTCGGCGCCGACGAGCGCGCCGTCGAGGTCGTCGTGGCTGGTGAACAGGACGCCGATGCGGTCCACTGCTTGTTCGTCCGCCACTCCGGTTTCAGGAACCGTCGAGGCGAGCGCTTCCAGAGCGGTGACGATCCGGTTCAGGCTGGTCAGCGGGATCTCGCGCACCGTGGGGGTGTCGGCGAGCACCGTACGGTAGAAACGCTGCACTTGGCGGCCTGCGGGCGTCGCGGTGTACCGCCAGTTCCGCGCCATCAGGTCGGCGTATCGCAATATGCTGGTGCTGTCGGTCCGTGCTGAGACTGCTCCCCAGTCCCGGAGCCGGTCCAACCGGTTCTCGACCTGAGACGGGTCGAGAATCAGCCCGGCGGCGGACAACGCCGTCGCGACCTCGATCGGCGTCTTGTCCGTGACCGACGACTCCAGCACCTCCATGATGGCTATGTAGTCGTCGGCCTCGGGAACGACGAGGTACACCATGACGCGACGGCTGTCCGCGACGCCGATCGTCACGCGTTCGCCGTCGCCCGGATCGGCCGCTCGCACCGTGCGGTCAGTGAGTCCGGAATCCACTGCCCCTCCCACCCCGGGTTCGATCCGAGCGCTTCGCCGAGTTTCAGAATCCTGTTTCAGAATCCTGACGGACACGAGAATTCTGGTGGACGCCAGTCTAGGACTCCTACGTGGCCGTTCCCACGTCATCGTCAACGAGCCGAGACATCCGCATGAACGCTCCTCCCGGGACAGGTAACTCTTCGCCGTGAATACATGGTCTGACATAGAGTGGCCATGCCGGTGATCGCAGCCGGCTAACGGGAAGAAGGGTTGTACCTTGACCAGCAATGACCAGGGAGCGGGCCGAATGCCGACTCTCGACTCGTATCGATCGACCCCTGATACGCATAAGCGCAACGGCTCCGGCAGCCGCCTCACCGCGATCCTCGCCGCGGCAACCTTGTTCAGCGCGGTGGGAACGTCCATGGCGGCGGCCGCCCCCGCCGGCCCGCAGTGGAACGGGGCACCGGTCCCGGTGCTGAGCTGGTCGGACTGTACCGGCGGCTTCGAATGCAGCGACGCGGCCGTGCCGCTGGACTACCGCGATCCCGCCGGCCGCACCATCACCCTGCACATGATCCGCCACCGTGCCGCGGACCCGACTCACCGCGTGGGCACCCTGTGGATGGAGCCCGGCGGCCCGGGTAGCAGTGGCCTGAGCTTCGCGCGGGACAACTACGACGACCTGCCGAGCGCGCTGCGGGACCGGTTCGACATCGTCAGCTTCGATCCTCGGGGGATCGGCACCAGCTCCCAGGTCGAGTGCTACAGCGACGCCCAGTACGACGCGGCTGTCGGCGCGGCCAAGGGAGTTCCCGGGCCCGACGCCTTCGACACGGCCGTCAAGGTCGCCGCGGACTTCGACCAGAACTGCGTGACCAAGCTCGGCGACACCGCCGGCCTGTTCGGCACCCAGTACGTCGCCCGTGACATCGACCTGCTCCGCCAGGCCCTGGGAGAGCAGCAGCTCACCTTCTACGGCCGGTCGTTCGGCACCTACGTCGGCACCGTCTACGCCAGCATGTTCCCCCGCCGGGTCCGCGCCATGGCTCTGGACGGCGCCTACGATCCGAAGCACTACGCCAACCAGCCCTACGCCTACGACGAGCCGCAGTACCTCGCCCTCGACGCGGCCATGGACGACTTCCTCGACTGGTGCGCGCAGAACCAGACCTCGTGCGGCTTCGGCGACGGCGACCCCAAGGCCGCCTTCACGGCGCTGAAGGCCGACCTGGACGCCAACCCGGTCCAGCTCCCCAGCGGCAAGCAGGCCAACGGCTTCACCCTGGCCTACCGCCTCCTGTTCAACATGGACGCGGGCAAGGTGATCTGGCCCTCATTCGGCCAGGCCCTGCACCAGGCCCAGCTGCGCGACCCGAACAGCTTCCTGCTCAGGCCACCGTCCCCGGCCAGCTACGACCAGCTCAACCCCAACACGGTGGTCTCCTGCAACGACCGTGACTTCCCGACCAGCCTCGCCAAGCTCCAGCGGCACGTCACCGCCAGCGCCGCGGAGGCCCCGCTGCTCGGCACGCCCTGGGCCTACGCCCCGCCGATGTACGACCAGAACAGCGCCCCGGCCTGCGTCCAGTGGCCGGTCGAGCGGGTCAGCCGCTACAGCGGGTCCTACCGGGCCGCGGGCTCCGCGCCGATCCTGGTCATCGGCACCACTCACGACCCTGACACCCCGTACCAGGACGCGGTCGCGCTCTCCCGGACCTTCGACAATGCCAGGCTGCTGACGTTCGACGCCGAGGGTCACACCGCCTTCGGCCGCAGCGCGTGCGCGACGGACGCGGTCGCCACCTACCTTGCTGATCTGACGCTGCCCAAGGTGGGCACGGTGTGCTCGGACGAGGCGCCGCCGGTTCCGGTGCAGGCTGCGGCGGCTCGGACGGCGGTCGCTGGGTCGGGGACCGGGTCCGGCTCGCAGTACAGCGAACTGCGGGACGGCGTTCGGGACGATCACGAGCTGATCCGCGCCGCACGCTGACTGCTGGACACTGATTCCCGCAGGCTGGCCTCTGCATGCTGACCTCTGCACGCTGACACAGCCGGGGATCCAGGCCGGTTCGCGGACCATCGCGGTTCGTGAACCGGCCTTCGCCGTGTCCGGACGTCGGAAGCAATGGGGCTCGTTGGCTGGCTGGCCGCCTGGCTGCCTGTGGCCGATTCTCAGACAGCTGATGGGTGTGGGTGAGCCCTCAGGCCATCACTATCGAGTCAGGGCAATCCCCTATGTGAGCCGTGGCGGGAGAGTCCGGCTTCTCTTGCCACGGCTCCCGGCACTGCGTCAGACTTCTTACCAAGATTCGCAAGTGAGCTCTGAAGTGTTCGGATCGCGATTGTCCGTTCCGGGTGAAGTCTGCCAAGTTCGGGCTTTCCTCGACCACGAAGTGGCATTGTTCGGGTGAACCCTGCCAATGCACACGTCGCGGCTACTGTGGCGCACCTCCCGACAATCCGGACGGCGGACGTCTCCCGAAGTGGCAAGGCGAAGTGGACAGCCTCCGCCCGGAAGTTCGAAGAACAAACACCTTACCGACTCGCCGCCCGACGCAGGGGCCCTCACGCTTCATAGCCCCTACCTACCAAGGGCGTAGCGGAGGGGCGTGCTGGCGTTGCATGCTCCGATGCCGATCCACGTACACGTTTCACGATCCATCAGGGAGGACCGGCGCATGACTGCGACGTCGTCAGGTGTACAGGTGCGTGTGACCTACCGCGGCAGCCGCCGGGAGCCGGGCCCGCTCACGTTCGGGCAGGCCAATGTGCTCAGCTGGGTGAGTCAGGACTCGAACGAGTGGTCGGCGGTGATCCCGGTCATCCATCCCGTCGACGGCAACGTGCCTGTCGAGCAAGTCGCGGAGGCGATCGGCGTCGTGATCGGGCGGCACGACTCGCTGCGGACCAACTATCTGCGCCAGTCCGGTACCGCGACCCAGGTCGTCCGCGAGGCCGGAGACCTGACCGTGGACGTGCACGAGAACGTCGACGGTGACGAGCAGTTCCCGGCGAAGCTCGCTCGGCAGATGTGCGCCAAGCCCTTCGAGCTGACCGAGGAGCTGCCGGTGCGGGCCGCGATCGTCACCGAGCGCGGAGCACAGGACGGACCGCGGACGACGATCGTCATGGTCATCACCCACATGGCCATCGATGTGGGCAGCGGCGTGATCCTGACCGAGGAGCTGACCGACCTGGTCGGCGGCAAGAGCCCCGCCGACCTGCCGGACCCGGGCCTGCAGCCGCTGGACCAGGCGCAGATCGAGCTGAGCCCCGCCGGCCAGCGGCGCAGCCAGAACTCGCTGAAGTACTGGCGCTCCCGACTGGCCCACGGGCCGCTGCGGCTGGCGGTGCCGCCGCTGGCCGAGCCGGGCGCGCCGTACCAGCTGCGCATCACCTCGCCGGCCGCGGCCCTGGCCATCACCCGGATCGTGGACCGCACCAAGGTCGGACACTCCAGCGTCGTGCTGGCGGCGGTGGCCGCCGTGCTGGGCCGGTACACGGGCGACGAGTCGACGCTGTTCGCCTCGCTGAGCGCCAACCGGTTCAGCAGCACACTGAGCCGATACGTCGGCGCCCTCGCGCAGGACGCCCTCATCCGCCTGGACCTGACCGCCCCGAGCTTCGACGCACTCGTGGAACAGGCCCGATCCGCCCAGCTGACCGCACTCAAGCACAGCCAGTTCGACGCCAAGGCCGTGTGGCCGGTGATCGACGAGACCTTCGACCGGCGCGGCGTCGGCTTCACCCGCGACTGGGTCTTCAACGACGTCGCGGCCAACATCGAACCGGACCGGCAGAACAACGAGCCGGCCCCGCTGGAGCTCGTCGACCAGGCCCGGCCGCAGACCCGCGTCAGCCGCAAGCCGGCCGACTCGGAGCTGCCGGTGATGCTGTTCTTCCAGGTACTGCGAGCCTGCGGCGAACTCGAACTCGACGTCAACGCGAACGGGAACTTCTTCAGCGCGGACACGGTGGAACACCTGCTGCGCGAGATCGAGCAACTGCTGATCGACGCCGCCGCCGGCGACACGGCCCTCCCCCACTCCGAGCCGACGGCCGCCCGCGGCGGCACGTGGTGGCAGATCGCCGACTGCCAGGTGCAGCCGACCGCGGTCAACGAACTGCTGGGTTCGGCCGGCCGGGCCTTCCTGGACGGCGACGAGTTGGTCGGCTACCTCGCCCGCCCCGACCTGACCCCCCGCTCGGCACACCTGGCCAGCCTGGCGGGGCTGCGGTGGCGACCTACGGCTGTGACGCCCACGCGCTACGTCATCTGCGCTACGGCGCCGGACGACTTGGATGACCTTGCCGCGTGGCGCCGGCAGGAGGTCATTGCCGAAGGCGATGGGCGGCCTGGGATCGACGAGGCTTTTGCTGACCATTCGTCGACTGTGGTTGAGGGCGAGTCGGACGAGGACGATCTGTAGGGCTTACTGGCTCACTGGCTCACTGGGGACGAGGGCTGCGGAGGGTGCGGTGGCTGCCGCAGCTGCCTCGGTGGCTGCCGCGGCTGCCGCAGCTGTCATCTCGATGTCGACTTCGGTCGGCTTCGAGATGACAGCCGAGGCGGAGCCAGGCCGATCCGATCACGGGTCGATCCGTGTTGAACCTGCGCAAGTCGCGTAGGAGCTGTTTGATTCGCAGGTCAGTACCCACGTACGGTCATTCTTGGTACGCCACTCCCCCGGGACCAAGGAGAAGCCGTGAACAAGAAGGCCGGCGAGCTGAAGCCAGGGATGTTCGTCCTCAAGCCCGGCGCGGTGGCCCAGGACTGGATCGAGTTGAGCGACCCGGCGCTGGATTTCAGCCCGTCAGGCGCGCAGGTTTCGCTCCGTTACGCAGACGGCTCGCAGTCGCGACCGATGCCGGTAGACACGCTGATCGAGCTGTGGATTCCGATCGCGCGGACGTCCTGAAGGAGCGCGCCGTGTTGGTCGCCGCGCCCCTTTCACCGATGTACCAGAACCGGGCCCGCCCTGCCCGTCAGGACGTCAAACCCGTTCACAGCGCCGTGGCGGGCTACTTCTCCACGCCGTTCACCGCCCGGGTGATCTGGCCCTCAGCAGCCTGCGACACCACAGCCGTGCCACCGAAGATCTCGATGTTCGCCAGCGTCGGGCCGAAGCCGTGCAGCGTGGTCAGCAGCGAAGGGTCGGCCGAGGCGCGATCGGTCAGCAGCAGCGGTTGGCCTGCGGTGGCGGCGTAGGCGCCGCCGGTCAGGGCGTCGGGGAAGTTGAAGGCGTAGGCGACGCCGGCGCCGGTGAAGGGATGGCCCAGGGTCGCGGTGAGCGCCCGGGCGACGGCCGCGGCGGTGGCGAAGCGATCGGCACCAGCGTATTCGTGCACGGATATGCCTGCCAGCGTGTGCGCGGCTTTGACCGACGCGCCACCGACAGCGTCCACGATCTGCTTGCCACGCAGGTACGCTGCGGTCGCCGAGTCCACGGTCGGCCCGTCCGACAGGACGATCGGGGCGTCGCGCTGCGCGGCGAACGGGCCGGCGGCCAGCGCGTCAGGAAAGTCCAGGCCGGTGGCGAGGATCGCTTCCTGGCCGGCCGGGAACTGGCCGGCGATGGCGAGCGCGGTGCTGTAGCGGTCGGCGCCGGACAGGCGGTGGACGTCGTAGCCGGCGGTCCGCAGCTGCCTCTCGATGGCCGGCGACACCGCGCTGTCCCCACCGAGCAGGTAGATCGGCTTCTTCGAACCCGGGCCACCCAGCACTCTGTCGATCTCGGCCCTCGTGGCGTCGTCGAGGGCGCTCGGGTCGGTGAGCAGCAGCGGGCCACCCTTGCGGGCCGCCAGCGGGACGCCGGCCAGGGCGTCAGGCGCCTTGTCGCCGCGGGCCAGGACGACCGCCGCGGCCCGGCCGCTCCCCCACTGGGCTGCCGAGACAGTCCGGGCGGTTCCGTAGCGGTCGGAGCCGCCGAGCCGCTGGACGACCGGGCGGCCGGGCGCGGGGGTCGAGGGGGGCGGTCCCCCGTTCGGGGGCGGTGGGTTGCCGCCGCCGGGGTTGCCGGATCCGCCGGAGGGCGCCCCGCCGACGATCCATCCGCCGGACGAGGGCGGGGTGGACACCGGCGGGTCCTGCTGGTCGGTGCGCGGCGTGTAAGTCCACTTCCACTGCCACCCAGCGTTGTCGATAAGGGTGATCGTCGCAGTGGGATTGATCGCGGGGTCCTGATACGTGTGCCCGTACCCCTCGGTGTGAGCGAAGCTGTTGCTGCCGCCGTGCCACAACGGGGTACCGTCACCCCAGTCGATGGTGTAGTCGCCCTGGGGGACGTAGCCGTTCAGCCCGGACGGTGACTGCGCTTCCATATAGAAGTAGCCGGTCGGGCCGATCGGATTCGACGCGACCACGACGTCCGGACGTGCTCGCGGCAGCACGATGACGCCTGTGGCCGTGGTGGTGGTCCGACCAGCGGCAGTCTTCGCCGTGACGGTCACTCTGTAGTCGCCGTCCGAGGCGTAGGTATGCGTGATCGTCGGCGAGCTCTGAGCCGCCGACGTCTGGCCGTCGCCGAAGTCGAAGGTGTAGGTGACGTCACCGCCCCACAGGTCTCCGCTGCGGTCGGCGGTGAAGGTCCGGGTCTTGTACCCCGCCGGATCGCTGACCGGCGTCATCGCCAGGTAGATCGCCCCAACGCCGTCATTCTCGACCGCGCCCCGGTCGCGGTAGGCCACTGGTCCGGCGCCGGTGTTCGCCACGGCCGGTGCGTCGGCTGCCGCGTTGTCCGACGCGTCGGTGTCCGTGATTCCCGGGGCACTCGAGTCGGCGGAGTCGATGGCCGCGGGCATCGCGGGCATGTAGTAGCCGGCCAACCCCGAAACGCGGGTGACCTGCGTGGTGGCGAACGGACCACCCGTGTCATGGACACCCTGCCCGGTGGCGGCGACGAAGTCGGCCTGGTCGTAGCCGTGGCCGCCCCAAAAGTAGGCGTTCGTCGTGTCGACGGCGTGAACCACGTGGTTGTAGTCGGCCTTGATCCCGGGCTCGGCCGTGGCATCCACGGCGAGCGCGGAGATGATGTTGTTCTCGACCACGGATCCGGTGGAGCTCCCGCCCAACCACACCTCGTTGCCGGCGAAGGTATTGTTGACGATCTTCGCTCCCGGTGCGTCCTTGAAGATCAGCTGCCCGGGCGCGACATCGATATTGTCGGCGAACAACGTGCCGGACGAGCCGCCGTCCACGGTCACAGGGTTCGCGGCCACACCGTTCTGAGCGAGAACGCACCTGGTGAAGGAAGAATCCGTCGCTCCGCTCAGGTGCACGGCGTCAGCGATCACATCACCATCGAACGCCACCCGGCTGGTCCCGGCCGCGCCGGTGGCGACCGTGCCGCCGTCGAGCAAGAAGCCCTTGATCACGACATCGTGCACGTTGTCGAGCAAGAACGACGGCTGCGTGCCAGGCGCGTGGACGGCCAGATCCGGCACCGCGGCCTCGATCGTCACCGGATCGCCCGGCACGCCTGACGGCGGCACGATCGGCGTCTGGAGCCGATACCCGACGACGTTCATCGCGGGGCTGAAATCACCGGTCTGGCCGAAGACGAGCACACGGCTGCCCGGCCCAGCGACCGCGACGGCCGCGTTGATGCTGCAGAACGGGACCGTCCTGCTCCCCGCGCCCGTGGCGGTGTCGGAGCAGCCCAAACCTGGAGTGTTGTCGACGTAGATAGTGCTCGCGGCAGCCGCATGCGCGGTGACAGGCGCCAGCCCACCCATCGCCGCGGCCAGGGACGACAAGGCAAGCGTCGTAATACGACGAGGCTGCGGCATGGACCCCCCACTCAGACCGGAAACAGCGCGCAGATCTTAGCAGCGGGTGTGTCGCTGCCCTAGCGTGTGGGGCTCAGCGGTGGTCGATGGTCGATGGTCGTACTCTGACGCTTGGACTCCGGAACCCGAGCTTCTGCTCACCGCCAACTGCACCGCTCAGAACACGGACTTGTGGGGCTTCTACGACGCCGAGTGTGTGTCGTTCATCGCCTGGCGGATGAACAACGAGGGTTCTCGGCTCGGTTCTCGGTTCGGTTCTCGGTTCGGTCCCCCCGCGAATTCCCGACCCGATTTCGCCGTGAACTGAGCCACGGCCGCGTCGATGCCCGCCCGGAGGAGATCATCGACCTCAACGACCCGACCGCAGGCATGCGGTGTTGACCTTGTCGGCCAGATCCGGCCTCGGGACCGTGAGCTCGATTCAAGGACAGCCGCGACTGACGCTTTAAGAAATTCCGCGGTTTGCCGGGCGGCGCATGCCACCGTCTGAGAAGATGGAGGCCGACGGGCTCCTGGGCCATCGCGGCGGACTGACACCTTCCGACCGCGACATCAGGAGCCTGTCACCATGCCTCACGAGAGAACCATCTGACCAACGCGACACTGACGCGCCGCCAGCAATGGAACGTGGCCGCGATAGCGACCCCCACCGCGGCTGTGGTCCTGGCCGCCATAGCCGCCCTGAACGCGGTGATCGTGACCGGACGGGAAGCCGCGCCCCTACCGATGACCCGTGGCCCTACTTACTGCTGCCCTGGATTCCCTGGGGCTCGACATGCGACTTGTTGGTGCCCCCGATGCCCTGCGGATCGACACGCGCGCGGTCCCCGCCGCCGATGCCCTGGGGGGCGACGGTCCAGGCCTTCTGGCCCGTACCGTATGCGTATTCGACGGCGGTCGGGTTCTTGGACATCGTGCCGTATTCGATAGCTGACCAGGCGTTCGCCGCTCCCGCAGTGGCCACAACAGTGCCGAGTGCGGCCGTGAACGCCACCGTGACGCCGATGACGCGCCGCTGCCGAGGTCGGATCATGAGTGCTGAGCCTCCTGTGTCTTCACCGAGACGGACGTCTCTATCGGACATGGTGCGCCCGGCGGGCTTGCGAAACGTTTAGCAATCCGTTGGAGAGCAGGTCGGAGTGCGGTTCGGGACGCTTGTCAGACACCACCGGACCGCTAACCGGGCCACAATAGTTGTTGAGATCCTGCCATCACGATGGCGCTGGTCAGGATGCTCGCACGACAGGGTTCGTGGGGGCTCGTGGCCGCGCTTGCGATGGCGTTCAGACTCATCGGTTCCACCCAGGACCGCCGGCGCCCGGTCAAGGCACCGCACCTCGCGGCAGGCGCAGTAGTAGCGTTCCTGAACTGCGGTTGCGGGCACCCACGGCCCTAGGGGTTGTAGCGTCGCAGTTTCAAATCCTGTCAGCCCAACAGAGCCAACCTGGAAGCCGCTCATCGGAGCTTGCAGGAGCCAGCCGTTGGCCTTGCGGTGATCAGCCCATTTCGCTGGTCGACTTGACCAAGGTCGGCCAGTCACGCACCACGACAATACTCTCCCTTGCCATTCCCGGTCGGCGATTCGGACTCGCTGTCGTAAGTGGCTGATTTCGGGTGTCTCCGCCAGCGGTGGACCTTACCGTGTACAGTCCCGGGGCCAAGATCGGACCGCACGTCGGCGTAGCGCTGGTTTCGTCAAGGATCTACGTCCCGTGGGCGCACTGCAGGTGCAACCTCGCCGGGGTCGGGAGCGATGCCGCGCTGAGTCCACAACCCAGGCCGACATTTTGAAGGTGTGTCCTCGATCGGCCACCATGCCGAGATCTCTCTTGGGCCAGCCGTAGTAGTCACGCCGACTGTTCCCATCCCCAGTCTTCGTCCCCGCTCACCACCGGGTCACGATCCATCCACGCCTTTCCCTCGGCGGCGATGCCCTCGAGGATGTGCAAGGCGTGCACGAAGCCTGCAGCCTCAAGATTCAGGTTTGAGAGTTCGTCGTCGGTTTCTTCCGGCGCGCTGTAGTTACTGTTCACCGGCTCGGTAATAGTGATCTTCCGGGCTGGGCCGTTGGTCAGGCTCAGTTCAAGGAAGTTACTGGCGCGACTGACAACATCCACACCGATCGACGAGACTGCGTCGAACCGGTAGTTCAGCCGAAGTTGGCGGCCGAAACGTCCGCGTTCGAAGTCCACCTCGTCGCAGACCTCGCGGACGCCGTCTATCGTCACCAGGAACAGGCGGATCTTGTACTTCGAATAGCGACCTCATTTCCATTTCGGATCAGACAGTCGATGACCGCAATGGGTCGTAGCGATCCCAAGTGAGCGCCCAGAATGTATCGAATCCATTCTGGCCGATGAATTCCTTTTCTGACGCGTGAATAGGATAGGCGCCAATAATAGCAACAGCACCATCATCAATGGGAACTACACCACCATTCACCACGTCTGGCGATTCGGCGAGGAGGACGCTTGTCATCGACGAGCCCTCGACCAGTGCCCTGGAGCTTCCAATCACTCGACCCACCCGAAAGGAACCGATACCCCAAAGCGCACTTACCATACTCGCAGGAACCATCGCCCATTGCGTGTCTACGGAGCGCACCGTCATGGAAATCTCGCACCCCATCGAGAAACCATCATGTGGATCTACCTCAGAAAGCCCATAAGTGAACCCAGTGACGTACCCAGGAGCGGGAACGTCAACGTACACGACGGCGGTAATCACAGGAAGCCCCGCTCGCCGTGGTGGAATCTCATGGACATCAGCCCGTACACCAATGAGGCGATCCAAGGCTGCCAAATAGCAGCCCCTACGGTCACGAACTATGCGATGATCCATATTGAGTTCCTTTCCTAGCGAGACTTCTTAGGTCAAAAAGGCGCCCTTTCAGGGTACCAATAGCGTGCGATAATACCATTATGGCTCCTGGAACCAACCTCTAGCCGCAGGCCACCACTCGGTTTGATCATGGTCGATATACGAGTTGAACTCGTCGAAGTCGTCGGAAGATATCCGCCACTCAGTTGTTCCCTCGGGAAGTCCGTTTGTATTTTCCAAGGGGAATTCATATTGGCCGAATCGCTCCCGAAATCCTGGCTTCATAGTATACACGTGAAACCCATCATCATGCCCATTACCTGCATAATCCGCTGCACCCTCCGGCTTATTTGACAGATATGCAGTGGGATGATCTCCTTCGTGATTGGCTGCGTTCAATCCGGAACTCTCGCTGTCTTTGTTGCCCAATCCGGGAGATCGATAAAGCTTGACAGGATCATCGCAGTTGTGCACCAGCACCGGCGTGTCGCCCGCGACTACATAGTACGTGTGGAGGCCATCTATGGTCAGGTCGTACGTGACCATCGACGACGTGTAGTTGCGTACTGAAAGCACGGTCACCGTGTCGGAGCCGGCGGTCTGCAGCCGATCGCCCGGCTTGAGCTCCGAAGCATTCACGAAGCGGTGCTCTGTGACGTCGTAGTACGGATGGTTCTGGGTTCCGGTGATGACGTGGGAGCCCGATGATGTTCTGACAGTCAGGTCAGTGAAGTCAGTATCCGTTAGTGTTTTGTGGACCTGGTCAACCTTGTGCCGCTCCTCGCCCCCATCAGGCTGAGCGTTTTCGATCTCGTCACCGACCTTGACGTCCTCGATCGGCTTCGTCGCGCCATCGGCCATCAAGATCCGAGTATCGCCCTCGAAGCTGTGGCACTTAGTAGAGATTTTCTCAGCAGAATTGACAAGGCTATTCTCGGCGATATCAGCGCCTTCTTCTTTACCAAGCGGCGTCACTATCGTCACGACGTCAATTACCTTCGAGACAACGCCCATCTGCCTCTTCGTGGCAATACCGTGAACAGACATCCAGGTGTCATAGCTGTCGACCATCGAGATCGGCTTCGTGGCTACCTGGCCAGAGGGGGCGTTGGCCCCACCACTGACGATGGTCTTATCTGCAAACGACGTTGCACCTGCAGAAATAGCTTGGTTAATGGGAGTTGCCTGGAAGACAGAGTCCGCTTGCTTGGCGACCCAATGACCCGCGCCCGCAATCACGCACAAAGATCCACACCCGTCGCCGCTATGGCGGTCCGGACAAGCGCTTGGATTGCATGGATCTCGATACAGAGGCGCGTAGCTTGCGGTCGGATCGTTGTTGACAGTACGAATCAGTCCCGACGGATCCGATCCGTTGACTGGGTCGTTCCCAGAATAGGAGTATCCGCCGATTCCCTGTGGATCTGTCAAAGTAAAAACGGGGTCGATGGAAATAAAGCGACCGATACTCGGGTCGTACTTCCGCGCCCCGACATCGGCGAGCCCAGTGGAAGCATCGGTTGTTTTGCCGAGGAATGTGTGGTCGTCCGGGAAAGTGCCGAAGACGCTGGGCTGTCCATTGCCGCGGGGGTTGTTGAAGGGTGTATAGGCTCGGCGTGCGGTGATGGCTTGCGACGCCTGCGTGGGACTCGCAGCGATCGTGGTGGAGGCGGTTCCCTGGGGGTTGCCTGCCTCGTAGCTGAGGGTGGGCGTGCTGGTGCCGGTCTCGACGATGGTCGGGCCGCCCGAGACGGAGAAGTACCGTGTTCCCGTAACCGTCTGGCTGCCCGTGCGAGCCATGTGGAGTTCTGTACTGCCCAGGTACAGCGTGATGGTGGTCTGATCGCGGCGTATCAGCTGGTTGCCGTCGGCGTCGTAGACGTATTCGGCTGCGATGCCATCGGCGCTGTCGGAGTCTGATTGCAGGCGGTTTTCGGCGTCCCAGGTGAGGGTTTGGGTGCCGGCCTGGCCACTGATCGTGCGCTGCTTGGTGTTGCCCGTGGCGTCGTAGTAGTAGAGGTTACTGGTGCCGCCGGAGTGGCTGACGCTGCTCAGCGTGTGAGGCTGGTTCGTGTTGTAGGTATAGGCGTCGTTGGTGGTGATAGTGCCGCTGGCCGAGTAGTCCTTCTCACTCTTCCGGTTGCCGGTGGCCGGGTCGTATGTGAAGACCTGCCCGTACGGCTGCGGGCCACCTATCTGCCAGGTCGCGTTGTTGACGTTCTCGGTGGGGGCGGTACGAACGCAGCCGCCCAAGGCGCCAGTCTTCGGTTTTGCGCTCTCGGGAATCTGAGTGACGTCGGACTGTCCGCCGACGCCTGGTGCAGTAGTCGTGCCGAAGACAGTGTTGGTGACAGTCGTACTGATCTGCGCCGGGCTGTTTCCGGGCACTGTGTCTGACCAGGCGGCGTCAAGACGGCTCGCATAGTCGTAGTGATAGCACTGCGCATCGATAGCCAGCGAGGCAGACACGATGCCATTGACCGACCCCGCGGCCGCACCCTGGATATCGACAGCCGCAGTGACGTCGCCTGCTGCGTTATAGGTGTAGGCGGTGGTGTCGATCGGCGCGTTCCACGCCAGCTGCGAGAGTGAACTCGAGAAGACCCGTCGGGTGGGAACGTCGTAGCCGGTGTCCTGGACGACCTGATTCGGGTAGTCACCCACTACTCGGCGCATGATCTCGCCGTACTGCGTGTAGGAGGAGTCGCTGACCAGGTCGGCATAGGAGTCGGAGCTGCCGACCATGAGGCCGTTGGCGTTGTAGCCGTAACCAACCGTGTCTGGTCGGAGGTCGCCGCCGATCGGCAGATCTGTGCTGGTGAGCTGACCCAACGCGGTGTAGTGGCTGGTGGTGGTGTACTTACCAGCCAGCGCCCCGTTCGTGCCGTCGGTCGGGATCGTGACGCTCGCGCTCAGGGGATGCCCGGTCGCGTCGTAGCCGCCGACGCTCTCCTTGTACTGGTTCGCAGCGTTGGTATTGCGGATCGTTCCCGCAGCGCGACCAAGATTCGCCTTGGTGTCGGAGCCTGGGTTCGCCACCGATTGAGCTGCGGTCAGTGCCGGCGCCGTGTCATAGAGCCATTGGGCCAACGGGGTTCCGGTCGGCGTGTCGCCTGAGTACTCGGCAGTGCGACGGTTGAGCAGGTCGTAGACGTAGTTGAGCGTCTTCGCGTCTGCGGTGCCGAACGCCGTATTGGCCTTCTGCAGATTGCCGTTGACGTCGTATTTGTACGTACTGGTTCCGGCGTCCGGGTCCTGCGATGTGATCCTCTGGCCCAGGAGGTTGTATGCAGCGGTCCATGTGTTGCTGGTAGTTGTGCTTATGACCTGGTTGACCTGGGTCTGATTTCCAGCCGCGTCATATCCGTACGTAAGCGCATCAGCGTTCAGCGGGTCAAAGGTCCCGAACGGCACCCCAGCGTGGTACGTATACAGCGCTGTGGTCTGACCGTGCGAGTTGGTAACGGTGGAGGTGCGCATGCCACCAGAAGGTGGGGTGACGTCGACCCGGTCAGCTCCGACGTAGTCGGTATGGCTGCGCCACAGTTCATTGGCACTGGCAATGGAGATTTGATCGGTAGGACGGCCCAGCCCGTCGTAGTCCGTCTGGGTCTGGCGTGGGATCGCAGACTGCGCCTGGACCACCCAGTAGTTGCCCGAGGGCGACGAGGTTGAGTCGTAGTAGGGCCCCGATACAAAGTCTGATCGTCCTGAACTGTCGTACGTAGTGTCAGTGACGATCCGGCCGGCGTCGTCCGAAGTCGGCACTGTCTGCGTTTGGCGAGTCCGACCGAATGAGTCCAAGAGGGCGGTCGATACTGCATAAGTACCGTCTTCCCGCAGAGCGTCCGACTCGACAATGGATGGAGCAGCGCCACTGTTAGAACCGGAGACATGGCCGTTGACGGTGTAGGCGAACTTTGTATTCGGCTTGACCGTCGACGGCGGCGGATACGCCGTGCTGGTGGTACGGCCCGGCTGCCACACGGCAGTGGTGCGACCGAGAGCGTCGTACGTTATAGACGTTACTCGACCATTGACGTCGGTAGCCGTCAGCGGCAGGCCTCGGGTGGGGTCCAGGTGCGTACGGCTGATCCACGTCTGCGCGCCGGTCGTGGGGTCGGGACCGGTAACCGTGATGTCGGTCGGAACTTCCATCGACGGGGTGGATGCACTAGCTGGCGTGTAGGTGGTTGTGGTTTTAGTGCCAGCGGCATCGGTGGCCCACAATTGGCGTCCGTACACGTCGAAGGACGCGGTGTTGCTCATCTGGAACGGACCAGGAGCAGCCGACGTGCCGGTCTCGACCTCGGTACGGGTGACGTCTCCCTTACTGACCACGGTTGGCCAGCTCGCACCGTTGTCGTAAAAGGTTCGGGTTGCGGACAATACGGAACCGGTCGGCCCGGGACCAGGTAGCGGATCACCATATACAGGTTGCGTATACGGGCAAGGCGCCGCAGTAGTGGTGCTAGAAGCGGCATATGCCGTCATCCACGGCCTGCTTGAGTCTGGCTGAGCATAAGCGATGGACGTACAAACCTCACTCGTGCCATCGGCCACTGTCGGCGCGAGCACACGAGTAGCAACAACTCTGCCGTCTTGGAGTTTGTCGTGCCAGTACTGGGTCTCAGTCACCTGCGGAGCACCGGTAGACAGAGTGGCCCGGGTAAAGGTTCGCGCCGCCCCCAGCTGACGTGAGCGCAGATAGGGGAGAGTGGTCGGGAACCGCTGGTGCTCTGCGACCGGAGACGACTTCCACGGGACGGTGGAAGAGGTGATTACCTGGCCAGTAACTGTGTCAACCGTCTGCGTCTCGATGGCCGTGCCGGCCAGCGCGTTGTCGTCGACCGTCGAAACCCCGGAGATGTCATCGGTAAAAGCAAATGGGGTGCAGTCAGCGGCAGGCGTGATCGTAGTGCCCTGTACGCATGTCCCCGCAGTCGCAGCGGCCTTGTCCGGGTCCTGGTCCATCCCACGCAGATAGGTGGTGGTGTTCTGAGACGTAGGGTGGCCTGCCTCAGTGTTGTCTCCGATGGTGGTCGTCACCACCGCGAATCCGCGGTACTGGTCATAGGTGCGACTGGCCGGATCGGTGACGAGCTCCGAGTCGTTGGAGTGCCATGCCACGCCAGCCCCGTTGGACGCGGCTGTGTTGTAGATGGTGCTCGTGCCGCTGCCGTAGGTGAAACTGGTCGTGGTGTTGTGTGCGCCGCCGTTCCAGGCGTTGGCCTGCCAGGTGTTGTCAGTGGCCTGGATCGACGTCACCACATACTTCTGGAACCAGTCGGTGAAAGGTTGCGAGTATCCGTCGCCGGTCCAGTACTCCGGATAGCAAAGCTTGGTGTTGTGCCAGTCCGGCGCGACGGTCGGAGGCGCGATGCAGCCCAGCGGATCGTAGTTGCTCTTGCCTGACTGCGGGTTGACGGTCGGGTCGTCGTACCCGACAGTCGTCGTGGCCCCGAGCTCGTCAAAGATGGTGGCCAGCCGGTCTCGCTGATAGAGCGGCAGGTTCGGCGGAACATTGGTCCCGGTGACACCGGGGACACGCTGGTTCATCGACTTCGCGCCGAACTGCACGTCGGGCATGGACGACTGGCCGGCGACACCGTTCTGTGCCGGCGGGCACGCCCCGTTGGTCTTGACCACGGAGGCCGCACAGCGCCGAATGGCCGCGAGCCACATCGCCGAGCTGCTGTTGTGGAACTGATCGAACAGGTCCCAATGGTCCACATTCTGGTAGCTGCCGTTGACCGCGACCTGTGTCGTGATCCCGGCCAGGCGCCGCGTCGACCAGAAGGTGGGCGATGTCGTCGGGCACTGGCCGTTGGTCACACCGCCGGAGGGACAGTTCTGGTCGTAGGGAGTGTCGACAAGTTGTGCGCTCGGCACCGATGCGAGTGCCGCGTTGGCGCAACCCGACGTGCCGACCCCATAGCCACCGCCCGAACTCGACGCACTGTCATAGCCCTCATCGATCGCCGGGTCGACACAGCGATTCACCGTATTGAAGATCACCCTCGAAGCGGGCTGGTGCTGGCCGCCGGCGACGATATCCGACCATTGCCATCCGTAGTCGATCTTGTTGAGTACCGCGCCACGGGTATACGCCGTTGGCTTCAGGCTGGTGCCGCGGCCATACCAGTTCTGCTCAGATGTGTAGCTGAAGCGAGTCACGTTGCTGTGCGGATCGGCCACGAAAGCCAGGTTCCAGCGATATCCCTGCTGGCAGTTGGTCCCACTGGCTGCCGGGTCGGTGACTTTCGTCGGGTCCTGGCAGCCTGAAGCCACTGAGTCGTTGAACACTGGCTCGCGCAGTGTGGAACCAGTGCCCACGCCTGTCGTGACCGCGACGGTCGAACCTGCGGCTGCCGTCATGGCTGAGACGTCGGGAAGGGTCTCCGCGCCAAAGAAGGCCACAGCTCCATCAGGGCTACGTACACGATAGAACTCGCCAGTACGTGTGCCGTTGCCCAGCTCCCCCTGCAAGACATCAACCTGGGTGCCATCGTCAGTCGGCAGACGAAAGGACGTGTTGGTACTGTCGGTCGGCACCAATACACCGCCGTGGGACCCGAACGACAGTGAGATCGCCGGTAGCAAGTTGCCGTGGCTGTCGCGGGCGAAGCAGCTGTCGCCGGAAGTCGGGTAGGTGGTTGGTTGAGCCTTCGCGCACGGCACGTAGCTGCGCTCTATAAAGCCAGGGCTGTAGTCCCAGCCTTCGCCAATCCACGAAGGCTGAGAGTTCTCAACCGCGGTCTTGCCGTCAACGCTTCCTGAGTCGTAGCCGAGGTCGACGCTCGGTGCGCTTCCAGCCAGGCTCGCGGGCAAGGTGATCGGGTAGGAGTAGGTGAACGAACCATTATTGGCGCCTTCGCCCCACTGGTTCGACGCCGACAGCGAAGTCGCGGTGTAGTTCCCGGTCGCACCGCTCGGCGCGGTTGTCGCTGCCAACACCATCGTCGGCATCGCGCTCTGGCCCGACGAAGGTGACGGAGTCGATCCCGAAGGTGCCGACGGCGACTGCGTGGGGCTTGGCGAGGACGAAGTCACACTCTGCGTCGGCGATGGCTTTGGCTTGCCATTGGCCGCCGCAGCGTTCGCAGCAGCATCAGGTCTGGTCGCCGTCGATGTGGGTGCGGGAGTGACAGGTGCCTGGGACGGTTGGGCGGACGTGCTGAAGGACGCCGGCGGATTCGGTTCCGCTCCCGAAGCCGCCGCCGGTAGCGTCACCGTCGCGACCAGCTGCTTGGTCGTCGGATCGTTGGTGTAAGTGATCGGTGTCTGCACACGACAGGCAGCAACCTGTGGCGTGGTCAGCGCGCAGGTCGGCAACTCGACCAGCCGCATTCGGTCCGACATGTCCCCACCGAACGCCTGGTAGAACGAGGAGTAGTCGACCGCGACGTCGACCGACGCCGCCGAAGACTGCCCGTCCGCCCGCGCCAGCGACACCAGTACCCCGGCCGTGCCGGCCGCCGTTGCCGACGAGTGGTCGCTCACCGACACCGATACCGCATCCGGTGATGCCACCGTCGCGGCTGTGGTTCCACCACCATCATGGACGGTCGCCGCGCCGGCACTGGGAGTAGCACTCATTGTGGCCGGACCAATGAGGACCGGAGTTCCGGTCGCCCGTACCAACTGCGAACGCAGGTCCCGCGCCAGATCAGTGCGCGTCTTAGGCAAGGTCACCTGAGCACGCGCAGGTGAGGGGAAGTCTTTCGCTTTGAGGACCAGTTGCGGCGCGGTAGGCGGCAGAGCAATCGGTGAAGACTTCCATGGCGCGCCGGGCACCGACGCTTCCAGCGCCATCGCCTTGCCGTTGTACTTGCCTGGTTTGGGCTTCGAGTCGTGCGGAACGGCGGCGCCCTGTGTCGGGGCAGCGAGCACGGTCACAGCCACGGCGACCGTGGCCACCAGTCCGACCCACCGGCTGCGCCGGCGTGAGCGCTGGCGAGAACGCGTCGACGCATCAGCAAAGCCGAACATGGCCACCCCCATGATCCCCGCACCGGACGCGCCGACGCACCCTGTGGTCCCGATAGCAATCAGCGCGCACTGTAGTGGCGGTTCAGCAGCGGGAACCAGACCCCTGTCACAACCTCAACAACCCGGACCCGACGAATCAGAGTTCTGATAATTTTTCCGTCGACTCGAACAAACGATCTACGTGCCGCTAAACGGATCACGACGTGGCAAAACCGTTCTCGCATGTGACACATATCACACCCCCTACCTTCAGGGTGAACATCGCTTCACAGACAGTTACTTGTCGAAGGCTGACTCCGCCGTCTATGTTTCGATCGCCCGTTCGACTCGTGATCACAGCGGTACGGACCGCGATCGCAACCACACAGGGGATCAGAACTATGCCGACGGCGACGCCCCCATCCCTTCCGAGCAAGCGACTCAGGAATCGACGACAGAGACCATGGGTCCGGACGGCGACGTGGTTGGGGACCGCGTCGTTGATCGTCGCGACGATGCCCGGCTTGGCGCGTGCGGACAGCAACAAGCCGCCGGAACCGCCTGGGCAGGCCAAAAAGCATCACAATCCCGGCGTCACCATCCCCGACCTGGTGCCGCGGCCGACCCTGGACAAGAAACTGCCGCCCGGCACGAATACCGGCCCCACCGATCTCTCCCCGGATCCATCGAAGACTGATTCACAGAACGCGGCGAAAGCCGCCACCGGCGGTGATTCCAAGGGTGCTGACGAGAGCTCGGTTGCCAAGCATCGTGCGGCAGAAGCCACCGGAATCGCAGCGGCGAAGAAGGCGGGGAAACCCACCGCGGTACCGGACCTGACCACCGAGAGCTCGACCACCGTGGCCAATCCGGACGGCTCTCTCACGGCAACGATCGCTCCCGGACCCGTCCGCACCGCCATCAATGGCACCTGGCAGCCCATCGACACCACGCTGACCAAATCCTCGGACGGCAGCCTGAAGCCGAAGGCCGCCACCGCTCAGATCATGCTGTCCAATGGCGGCGACGGTCCGCTGGCCAGCGTCGCGCTGGGGGGAAAAAAGACCACTGTCACCTGGCCGCTCGGCCCGCTGCCCACACCGCAGGTCGACGGCGGGAACGCCACCTATCCGCAGGTACTGCCCGGGGTCGACCTGCGGGTCACCGCCACCGCCGACGGGATCCGTGAGGTCCTGGTCGTCTCCGACGCCAAGGCCGCGGCCAACCCGGCGCTGCGGACACTGCGTTTCGGAATAACCGGCGACGGATTGACGATCAAGGCCACCGACGGCGGTGGCTTGAGCGCCGTGGACGAGCAGGGCCGCCAAGTGTTCACCGGCCCGGTCCCGCAAATGTGGGACTCCAGCGGTACCGACCAGGACGTCGCCGGCAGTTCCGCGATCGCCGCGGTGGGTAGCGGCGCCCTCAGTGCGGCCGACGGGCCACGACGTGGCGCCAAGAGCGCGGTCATGCCGCTGAAAATCGCCGGCGGCGATGCGTCGTTGGTCCCGGATCAAAGTCTGCTCACCGACCCCGGGACAAAATATCCCGTGTTCATAGATCCGACTATCAACGGCGCCAACTACCAATGCGTTCAGATTTACAAGGGTAACCCTTCGCTGTCGGCGAACTGTGATTCCTACATGCGCGCCGGATACGACCCGGTAGCCGGGTCCGTGGGCGCAGTCCGCTCGCTGTTCTCTTTCGACGTAGTCAATCCACTGACAACGAACAACCCATATAATTCCATTCCAGGTAGTACCGTCACTAATGACCCATCGGCAAACTATGACAACATTACGAGCGCCACGCTCAAGCTGAGCGTGCACAGCGCACCGAGCTGTGGCTTCAATGGTTTTCGTATCTACCGGACCGGCCCCATCGGCGGACCGGTGACGTGGGCCAATGCCGTCACTGACAACACGAACGGGATATGGGGGCAGATGGCAATTCTGCTCAATCCCAATAGCGCAATCTCCGCCAGCAGCTGTGCTGACGGCGCGACCTTGAGCATCGACGACACCGCACAGGTCCAGTCCATCTTCGCAAACCAATATGATTCCCCCAATCCTTCGCCCTACGCAACGCTCGGGGTCCGGCTGGATCAAGAGAACAACACTTCCGCCACCTATTGGTCCTTCTACAGCCAGACGGCCGCCCTTACCATTACCTACCGTTCAACACCGTATGTTGCCTACGATGCGACCCACTCGATCTCCACGACCCCGCCGATCGTCTTCAACGGCCCAGTATCCGGCACGCCAAACTGTCGAAATGAGCTCAACAACGCAGCGGGCGTCCAGTCGCTGCCCGAGTACGGCGGCCCGCCGTCGACCATCGGTTACATCAGCAAGAACTTCGGCAATCAGATCACGCTGCACGCCGACATCGGAAACGTCGACCCTGTTACCGTCAATGGACAGTTTCAGTTCGCCGACGTCACCAACGTGCAGCCTCAGGAAGGGATCAACTTCGGCCAAGTCATTCCTGCGTCGGGATTCTATCAAGTCAACGCTGGCGGCCCGGCTGGCACCACCGACCCGGGAAGCATTGTCCTCGGATCGATGACCTCGACTCCCATCACTCAGAACAACACTCTCTATCCATTGATCGACGGTCATACATATCGCTATAGCACCTATGTCTTCGATCCCGCCATCGGTGACGCCTTCACCGAGGAAACTGAAGCCTGCTATTTCAAAGTTGCGTTTAAGGCTCCCAAGGCCCCGTCCGAGACAGACCCCGGCGACTTCCCAGGGCTCGGCTACAGCTCAAAGAGCGGCATGTCCGCGACCAAAGCCGGTGCCGGCATTACTTTCAACGTCGACACTGACGGCGTGAACATCGATCACTTCGAGTACGTCATCAACGACGACCCGTCGACGATCCCCTCCACGCAGTCTGGCTACTCCTGCACCCGCACCAACACTCGCGGCTGCCTTTCCGCCGCACCTACCAGCTCAGGAAACGTAGGAGTCGGCGCCACGGCCACGGTTCCGATTCCAGCGGGTGTGACAACGATGGGCACGAACACCGTGTGGATCCGGGCAGTGGACCTTGCCGGAAATGTCTCCCCAGTAGGGGTCTACCAGTTCTACCTTCCGGGTACTACCGGCGCCGTTGCTGCTCTCGGCGACATCACCGGAGACGGGGTCCCGGACGTACTGTCAGTCGAGCCAGACACAAACAACAACGCCCGGCTGCTGACCTTCCCGGGCAACACCGACCCGAACCTGCTGGGCAGCAACGTCCACAACGCTGTCGAAGCCGCTCCGGCCACTGCCGCGCCGGACGGCGCATCCTGGGCCAATACCCTCGTCACTCACCGCGGCGCATTGCGCGGTATCGCAGTGGACGATATGTTCGCCTACTCAAAAACAAATCAGAGTCTGTACTACTACCTCAACAGCAATGTCTTCGGCGGCACGGTCAACACCGACATGTATGCCCTGAACCACAAAGTATTGGTCACCCGTCCGCCGTGTACCCCATCAACAGCCAACAGGTACTGTGCCGGCGGTGCCTACTCGCCGGACTGGTCGCACGTAACCCAGATTCTGGCCTTCGGTAATGTCGCTGGGAACAAGCCCGGCAACTTCGCTGGACGCACCAACCTCATTACGGTCGAAGACGACGGCAACCACGGTGGCAGCGTTTGGATGTTCTCTGCCGGCTCCGGCCTGGGTCAGCTCACCAACCCAGTACTGCTGTCCACTGACAACAGCAAATTCAACTGGCTCGACACCGACCTGATCACGCCCGGCGTCAATCCCGGAGGGTCCTTGCCCAACTTGTGGGCCCGGGACCGCACTACTGGCAACCTGTGGCAGATCACCAACACGTACGACCGCAATGGCGTCGAAGACCCCACCAGCCTGGGCAACATGGCCAACGCCGCCACCATCGGCGCCCAGGGCGGGTACGGCAAAGACACCCTGATCGCCGCCGGCAACCCCAGTTCGGCCGGAAGCGTCGCCCAAACGGGATACCCCGCGCTGTGGGACATCGAGTCCAACGGCACACTCAGGATGCTGCCAGGCTCCGCGAACGGCCCGATCACCCCGATCAACAACTCCTGGCCGTCGACCCGCAACTCCTGGACCAACGTCAACAACATCAGCTCGGTCGACGGCAGCCCGGTCACGACACCAGCTGGATCGATAGCGCTTGGCGAGGGCCAGACCAGCGGCAATCCGCAACTGTGCATTGACCTGCAGGACCCCGCCGCCAACGCGAAGACCATCGTGTGGAACTACACCTGCAACGGGCAGGTCACCCAGAGCTGGGTCATCAACAGCGACGGCACCATCCAGTACGCCGCCGACCGCGGCAAGTGTCTGGAAATAGCCCTGGACGTGCCCGGCTACAGGGTGCTGACCCCAGACCAAACCGCCGACGGCAACTACGGCGCCAACGCCGGCACTATGAACCACGCTCCCGTCCAGCTCAACGCCTGTACCCTCGTGAACGGGCTGCCAGCCGCAAATCAGCAATGGGTGCTCCGCCCTTCAGCCGGTGCGGCAAGCAACGGCCTGCACGGTTGGTACAACATCTACAACCCCAACTCCGCCCGTTGCCTGGCCAACGGCGGGGACACCACCAACACTCAGCAGCAGTTGTGGATCTACGACTGCAATGACGGTCAGGCACAGCAGTTCAAAGCTCCCGCCGCGGCCGGGACCTGGATGTACGTCAGTGCCGGAACCATAGCTCCCTGGGGTACCCACGCCACCGCGCCGACCAGTGTCAACGGCGACACTTACACCTTGAACGGCACCATCGGCTCCAGCTACGGACTGAACTGGTATGTCCCCTACGAGGGCGACTTCTACATCATGTCCGCCATCAATACCGGACCTGGTAACGGCACCATGCAGGTCAGCGTCGATGGCAGCCAATCGCTACCGTTCACTGTGGACGGCTACGCACCACAAGCAGGAACCGCCCAGGCCTACTACGGCGCCCGACACCTGACCGTCGGCAACCACAGCTTCGTATTCACCGTCAGTGGCAAGAACAGCGCGGCCTCCGGCTATCAACTGGCATTGAACAACCTGATCATCGGGCCTTCGCACGGAGTGGGACCGGCCAGCAGCCTGCAGATCACCGGCCCGGCGAATCCACAGCTGATCGTTCCCGCCACCGTCGGGTTCGACGCGACCAAGTCCTACCCGGGTCTGGCCCAGATCTCCAGCTACACCTTCGACTTCGGAGACGGCACGCCCGTATCGACCGGCACTACCGCCACAGCAAGCCACACCTACACCTCCGGCGGTGACTACACGGCGAAGGTCACCGTCACCGACACCGCGGGAGGAACCGCGACCAGTACACAGGTCCTCACCATCACACCAGCCACACCTGGGACGTTGGCCAGCAGCGACGGCACCACCACAACCCCGTGCGCAACATCAGCGGCCACCGCACCGACTTCAGCCTCACTGACTCCTACTCTGAGCGCCACTGTCGCGACTGGCCTGTCGGCACAGTTCGAAATCCGCGACCTCACCGACCCGTCGACCGGCCCACCGATCGCTATCGGCGACGCCAACTCCACAGGTTCAACGGGGCCGACATCGGCCCTTACCACTCCAGCTCTCACCAACGGCCACGAATACGCCTTCGCAGCGCGTACCACTGACGGCGCGGGCATCGTCTCCCCAGTCTCGGCCACCTGCTACCTCTGGGCGATCATCAGCGGGGCCAAAGCAACACCCACAGGCGCAGTAAGCCTGCCTCTGGACAACACCTCGTACCCGGCCGGCTCCCCACAGACCTGGACGGGGCCAAAGAGCACCCTCAAGTGGGTCAACGGAAACCTCGCTCTGTACCGCAACGGTGACAATACCCTGCTGTGGGGAGCGGTCAGCGGGACCTCCAACAACGTGCTTGTCCTTCAGAACGACGGCAACGTCGCCATCTACGGCGCCCCGCCATCCGTCACCAGCACCGGTACGGTCAATGGAAACCCGCTGTGGTCGACAAACGTCGCAGGGCAGGGAGTCAACGCACTTCTGCTCGCCGCCGACGGCAGCCTGAGTCTCCGCAGCGGCACCACACCGTTGTGGACTGCGCCTCAGCCCCACGACTGGACGCTCAACGACGGCCAGGGCACCGCTGCGAGCGATCGCAGTCTCGACAATCCGCTACCGGCCACCGTTTCGGGCGGCGCCAGCCTCGCTTCGAGCGGCTACGCACTGCTCGATGGCTCAACCGGATATCTCGCCACAGCGGCCGCGGCAATCGACACCACCAAATCGTTCACCGTCTCGGCGTGGGTCTACATCAACTCTCTGGCCAACTACCAGACCTTCGTCACCCAACAGGGCAGCCAATCCGGAGGCTTCCACCTCGAGTTCCAGAACAATGGTGCTTCGGGCAATGTATGGTCCTTCGGGCGCGCCACCACCGATGCGGCCAACGCCGGCTTCGTACGGGCGAACTCCTCTGCCGGATCGCCAAAAACGGACACCTGGACTCACCTCATCGCAAGCTGGGACGCGGCGACCGGCGCCATGACGCTCTATGTGAACGGGCAAGTGGTCGGCACCGCGACCGACACCACACCGATCGCCTCGACGGGCCCCCTGGTCATCGGACGCGGCTTCTACAACGGCGCAGCCAACAACTACGTCGGCGGCGGCATCGCTGACGTACGCGCCTACCAGCAATCCTTCAGCGCGGGACTGGCAAACGAGCTGTACCAGAAGACCGGATTCACTCCGCCCACCAGCCTCACTTTCCCCCTGTCCACTCCGACCGCGCTCACCAGCTCCGACGGCGCGCCAGTGGCCTGCAACACCGACCCGGCGCACCCGGCGGTCAGCACCACGCTGACTCCCAGCCTGGGGGCCACTCTGGCCAACGCCGCGTGGCGCGCCGACTTCGAGATGCGGGACGTCACCGACCCCTCCGCGGCCACCCCGCTTTACTACCGGGGGGCGAACTCCACCACCTCCGCAGGAACAGCGGTCAGCTTGGCCACACCGCAGTTGACCAACGGTCACGAATACGCCTTCGCAGCCCGCTCCGACAGCACCACCGGCGCCAAGTCGGCAACCACAGCCTCCTGCTATCTGCGGATCGCAGCCGGCGGCCAGACCGCCACACCGGCCACCGGGGCAGTCGGGACTTTCCTGGACGGCGCCGTGTACCCGGCCTCCGCCGGGCCGATCACCTGGTCCGGGCCGCAGTCCACGTTGACCTGGCAGACCGACGGCAACCTGGTCCTGAAGAAGAACGGCCAGGCCGTCTGGGCCTCCGACACCGCCGGCAACCCCGGCGCAACGCTGGCCCTTCAGCAGGACGGCAACCTGGTCATCCGAGCGGGCATGCCGCTGATGGACGCCACCGGGACACTGTTCGGCAGCTCCATCTGGAGTACCGGCACCACCAGCAAGAACGCCTTCACCCTGGTGGTACAGACCGACGGCAGTGTCACTCTCAACGGCGGCAGCGGGCCGCTGTACAACCTCATGGACGCTCCCGGCTCGATCAGCGGGACCATGGCCGACTTCAACCACGACGGCAAAATCGACCTGGTCGCGGTCGACCCGAACGACGTTCTGTACCTGTACCCCGGCACTGGCGGGACCGGCACCAACACGTTCGGCACCCGTGTTCAGATCGGGTCTGGGTTCAGCACCACCCTGACCCAGGACGACCTGCTCGTCGGCGACGTCAACGGCGACACCTACCCCGACCTCGTCGTCGTCAATAGCGGCACCGGAGATCTGGTGATGTTCCCCGGCACCAACGGAACCGGCGCCAACACCTTCGGCCCGTCGGTCCTACTGGGCGTCGGCTGGGGATCCAACTGGCGCCACCTAATGCTCGGCGACGTCAACGGCGACGGCAAGGCGGACCTTCTCGGGTTTGCCAGCGACGGCGGCCTGTACGCCTACCCGAGCACCGGCGGCACGGGCACCGGGACATTTGGATCGTCCGTCCTGGTGGGATCGGGCTGGTCCACCTCGTG
Source organism: Catenulispora yoronensis (assembly GCF_039531695.1). Taxonomy (NCBI): domain Bacteria; kingdom Bacillati; phylum Actinomycetota; class Actinomycetes; order Catenulisporales; family Catenulisporaceae; genus Catenulispora; species Catenulispora yoronensis. The sequence continues at coordinate 3,316 of NZ_BAAAQN010000017.1, read as the reverse complement.
GACTCACATGATGCTCGGCGACATCACCCGGGACGGCAAAGCCGATCTCCTGGCCGTCGACAGCACGACCGGCAACTTGTATCTCTACCCAAGCACTGGAGGAATCGGCACGATCGCGTTCGGCGCCTCAAGCCAAGTCGGCAGCGCCTGGGCCGGCATGACCCAGCTGAACCTCGGCGATGTCACCGGCGACCAGCGCCTCGACATCGTCGCGGTCGCAGCCGACGGCAACATGTACGCCTACCCCGGCACCGGCGGATCGGGTTTGGGCACATTCGGCAACGCGATCCTGATCGGCAGCGGATGGTCGAATATGCGCTCAGGCTTCTGATATAGACGCTACGTGGCTGGGCAGCGGCCTTGAGAAGGTCGCTGCCCAGCCACTGTTTGCAGCGGCCTGGATCGGACTGGGTACGGCGGCTAGAAGTGGACCTGAGCCAATAGAGCCAATAGAGCCAATGGACCTTCTGCCTGATGACGGTCTCAACTGCCGCAGCTCGTCAGCGCACATGGCGGGGCACCGCGTCCTTGGCCAGCCGATGAACCCCGTTGTTGGGCCTCCAGCCCGCGCCACGGCTCCGGCTGCCCTCGGGCCTTGTCCCGGCCACCATGGACAACTCGGCTCTGATTGGACTGCCCGTCAAGAACGGCCGGAAAGGGTCTATATGAGCCGAGGCCAGCTAAACACCCTCACCTCACCTCAGGATGGATGGCAATGTGGACAACACACCCCACGCGCCACCCCCTCCCGCCAGCAGCGCCGTCGGCCACGTGCTGCCGGCGGCCAGGGCCAGACTCGTCAACAGCGCCGCGACGATCAGCATCGCGACGAGGACGAATACGATCCTCTCATCAAAGATCTTCAAGGTAATCCTTCCCATTCGGCTTGCGGAAGCGTCCACCGCAGTGAAGACAAATGTGCCGCGACACCGACGGGAGGTGGCCCGATCCCGAACGATGTCGAACGATTCCAGACGCCGCATTGATCACAGAACCCTGATGTATGGTGCCTGCATGCGCGACGCTACGGATGGTGATCGTCAAGACGGCGAGTGGTCGGTGGCCTGGCTCTCGAGTGAGCTGCGTGAGCTCCGACGGCAAGCCGGACACCCGTCGCTGAGCGATATCAACAAGCTCACCAAGCACGGGCCCGCCAGAGCGACCATCAGTGAGTTGCTCGCCGGCCAGCGCAAATGGGCGCCGCCCTGGGAGACGCTCTCCAATGTCGTCCAGGCCCTAATAGCCCACGCCCGAGATAAAAACCTGGGCTTGGATCCCCGCCTGGCGAACTTGGAGGAGTGGAGAAGACTGCACGGACTCGTCGTGCGGGACATCGAGCGCAGCAAGCGCAACGCCAACAAAGCGCGACTGGAGCTGATCGAGCAGTTCTCCGTCCTGCCCCCCGGCCAGATGCGGCGGCCGCCGTTCCACACCCTCGACGATCTAGTCACCAGCTGGGAAGGCAGACCCCGACCCGCGCGCAGCGGCTATTTGCCGCGCGCGGACTTCGACGAGGAGATGTGGGCGGCGCTCGCCTCGCAAACTGCTCCGTACCCGTTCATCCTCGTGTACGGCGACGATGGCGTCGGCAAGTCAACCTCCGCATGGACCGCTGTCACCAGTGCACTCCGTCCTGAGACGAAGGTCCTCATACCGCGCGACAGCGCCGCAGTCGCCAACCTCGCCGATTCGGGCAGCGCGCTCGTCCCGGCGGCCGGGCCCAGCCTGATCTGGATGGACAGCTTGAGCGCGGCGGCCCTGGACCACCTTGCCCACGAGAAACTGGACGTTCTGACCGGGCATGCCGCCATCGTGGCAACTATCTCAGCAGCCGAGTGCGCCACGATCCTCAGCTCCCGAACCAACCGGATGTCGACCGCAAGAGCCGCGCTCAAGCGCGCGCATCTCATCCACCTGCCGCGTGACCCCGAGCTGGCCGAGCAGATCTGGGACGTGAGCGGTGGCGAGGTGGTGCCGGCCGAGGTGCACGGCCATCCGCAGCTGGCGTGGCTCCGGCTGAATACGGCCCAGGACTTGCCAGGAGTGGCTGTGGTGCGCAGCATCGTCGACGCCCGACGTGTCGGCGTGATCCGGCCACTGCTGGAGGATGAACTGAAGCAGCTCTTTCCCATTCACTTCGCGGAGATCCACGATCTTCCCGTTTCAGACGACCTCTTCGCGACGGGAATGGAGTGGGCGCGGAATCCTGGCCACGACGTTCCGCCGATGGTGGTCATGAGGCGCCATCGAAGCGGACCGTCATGGACTATTTCGGACCAGCTGAGCGAGGATCGCGCGACCTGGAGGATTCCCGACGCTCTGTGGCCCGCGCTCATCACGATGCTCGATCCCCATGAGTGCCTCAATCTCGCGCTCGCAGCCGAGACACAAGGGAAGCTTCTCCACGCGACGAAGGCGGCGGCCAAGGCGGCGACATCGTCGGAGCAGGCCACACTGGCGAACCTTCTGCTCGGACGCCTGCATCAGAAGCTGGGCAACGCATCCGCCGCCAAGAGTGCGCTGGTCGCCGTCATCGATATCGGACCATCCGATGAGGCCTGCGCAGCGGCCGACCTGCTGGGGCGAATGTTCCACAACGAAGGAGACTTCGACCACGCAATCGAATACTGGACGCTCGCGACCCAATGGCCGGGCGACGCGCATGCGCTCATGTCCTGGTTCGAACTAGGCCGCCTTCACGCCATGCTCGGCAACTGGGAAGAAGCTATCGACGCACTCAGCCGCGACTTCTCGGATGGTCCTCTGCCGGATTTGGCGCTGCGAGCAGAAACGCTACTCGCTTTTGCCCGCGGGTCGATCGACGATCTCGAACGCGTCCTCGAAGCCTGGGAATGCGTGAGCGGTGAGCATGGCGGCCACGTCGCAGCATCAGCGCTTCGCGAGTACCTCCTGCACGCTCGACACAGCACAGAACAGGCGCACCGATCCCCATCGCCCGATCCCACCGATATCGAAATGGTCCTTGCCGCTGCCCGAAGACTTCGCGACCTGGGGAAACGACACGAAGCCTTGGAAGAGTTCCGCAGGACAGCCGCCTCTGCGCACTCGGGTCTTCGGGCAGCGGCACTCTACGAGGCCGGATCGACCGCGGAGGACCTAGGACTCCTTGACGAGGCCCGGAAGGCGTTCGATGCGAGCATCTCCTGCGCGCAACCTGGTTACTCAGGGCTAGTGAGCTGAGTTGATGTTTGGCCGTCGCCACGTGAGTCGCGATTTGAAGCAGGGGTCGTGGCTCGGTGGTGGCGGTTTTCGTTGAGTCGTGACGGGGTCCTGATTCTGCGCTGTGCTGCGGGTA